>NZ_JACJDY010000019.1:0-98961 GCF_014163785.1 Pseudoalteromonas sp. SR43-7
CAGTGGCCATCGCTGCCAACTAGGGTCTCAATGGTTTGCACAGCGCCTGCGCTGTCGGTGATGGTGAGTGTAACAGTGCCACCAATTTCATTACTGGTGCCCTGAAGCTCTGGTGTTAAGTCGCTGACATCGCCTACGTTTTGAATGGTGAGTATTGGCGCTTGTGTGTCTAACGTAATTGTATCTGTAACTGTTGTCGTATTTCCTGCTTCGTCAGATACACTCACTTCGATGGTGTTATCACCTTCATTTAAATCTGTTTGTGGAGTTACTTCCCAGTTACCATTTGCATCTACTGTGGTGCTAAGTGTTTGTTCAACTCCATTTTCATCTGTAATAACAACTGTGATACTGGTACCAACGTCTGCATTACTAGTGCCTGAAATAGTAGGTGTTGAGTCGTTAGTTACAGTATCAAAGTTAACGGTTAAGCTAGGTCCTGATGTATCTATAATGCCTGTAGCAGTATCTGAAGCGCTATTTCCTGCAGCATCAGATACTTCAGCTTCTACAGAGTAATCGCCCGAGGCCAACTCTTGGGAAAGTTCAACACTCCAATTACCATCGGCATCTGTTGTTGTGCTAAATGTGCGAACAACCCCTTGAGAATCAGTAACCGTTAAATTTATAACTGTGCCTGCAACTACGTCAGTTGTGTTACCAGAAATAACCGGTGTTGTATCATTACTTGTTTCTAGTTCATTTACTTGTATGGTTGGAGGCGTAATATCAATTACAGCATCAAGCTCTCCATTTGCGCTTCCCCCACCTATGTCTGTTACTGTCGCACTAATTAAAATGGTGCCTTCAGCCAAATCGGCTGGCGGAGTAACACTCCAAAGTCCGTTTTCATCAACAACCGTAGTTAAAGTAATTATTCCACCCGCTGAGTCAGTGATCTGAACTTCAACTTGAGAGCCAACTTGTGCATTAAAAGTATCACCATTTATTTGAGGTGTTTGATCGTTAGTTTCGCCAATAACATCAATGGTAATAGTCAATGCGCTTGTATCAATTGTGCCTGAAGCACTTGCTGTGCCTTCATTACCAGCGCTATCACTAATACTTGCATCTACAGAGTAGGTCCCTTCAGCTAAAGCCGCAGGTACTTCTACTGTCCAACTTCCGTCTGCAATTACTTGTGCTGAAATTGTTTGTACTGCACCATTAGCATCGGTCACTGTTAAAGTTATGGTTGAACCAGCAGGCTCCCCGCTAACCGTGCCTGAAATGGTCGGTGTTGTATCACTCGTATCGCCTAGTGCATTAATAGTAACTATTGGCGCTGTGGTATCAACCTCTCCCGTTGTTGTGGCTGTGGTTTCATTACCTGCGTTATCGGTAACCGATACTTCAACAGCAAATTCGCCTTCACTTAATTCGTTCGGTACATCAACACTAAAGGTGCCATCGGCTTGTACTTCTGTGGTAATGGTTTGTGGATTACCTGCTTCATCAGTTACGGTAATAGTAACAACCGTGCCCTCTGGCTCCCCCGTTGCGGTGCCTGAAATAGTTGGGGTGGTGTCGTTATTATCAGCCAGTGCATCTATCGTGATCACCGGTGCTAAAGTATCAACCTCGCCAGTCGTAGTTGCTGTGGTTTCATTGCCCGCAGTATCTGTAACCGATACCTCAACAGTAAATTCACCTTCACTTAATTCATTTGGTACATCCACACTAAAGGTGCCATCGGCTTGTACTTCGGTGGTAATAGTTTGTGGATTACCAGCTTCATCCGTAACTATAATAGTAACAACCGTGCCTTCTGGTTCGCCCGTTGCGGTGCCTGAAATAGTTGGTGTTGTATCGTTGCTATCCGCCAGTGCATCAATCGTAATATTTGGTGCGGTATTATCAATAGTTCCCTGTGCAGAAGCTTCACTTTGGTTACCTGCTTCATCACTCACGATGGCATTAACACTAAAGTCACCTTCAACTAACTCATTAGTAGTATCGGCTGTCCAGCTACCATCAGCTAGCGTTTGTGTTGTAATTGTTTGTGTATTACCACCAGCATCTGTAACGATTAACGTAACAGTTGTTCCGGCTGGTACATTTTGTACAGAACCTGAAATTGTTGGAGTAGTATCGGCGCTATCTGGGATTGTATTAATTGCTATAATTGGAGCTGATAAATCAATTGTTCCACTAACAGTATCGCTTGCTTCATTACCCGCAGCGTCTGTTACTGTTGCTGTAATTGTAAAATCGCCTTCAGCAACAGCTTGAGTTGCACCTACTTGCCAAGTTCCATCTTCTGACACAACCGCCGTCAATGTTTGAGACTCACCATTTGCATCAGTAACTAAAACACTAACAAGGCTACCCGGTGCTACATCACTCGTTGTTCCGCTAAATGTAGGCGTTGTATCGTTTGAATCAGCAAAGTCATTTATTGCAACTAAAGGAGGGGTGGTATCAACTGAGCCTAATTGTGAATCTTGAGCTGCGTTACCCGCATTATCAGATACATTAGCTGTTACTGTAAAATCCCCCTCACTTAAAGCAGTTGGAATCTCAATACTCCAAGTACCATCAGCACTTATAGTAGTCACTAACTGTTGCTCTGCTCCTAGACTATCGGTAACAATTAAAGTTACTTCACTACCCGATGCTAATCCTTGGGTAGAGCCTGTAAGAGTAGGTGTTGTATCGTTTGTATCTGCGATATTGTTAATAGTTACACTTGGTGCAGTTAAATCAACCGTACCTGTAACAGTTGCAGTACTGCTATTACCAGCAGTATCACTAACACTCGCTGTTACTGTGAAATCTCCTTCACTGAGATCTGCAATAATATCCGCTGTATATGTACCATCGGCATTTGTAATTGTTGTGAGTGTTTGTTCATTGCCTTCGCTGTCAGTTATTACTAAGGTAACTTCTGTTCCTGCTGGTACATCAATTACGTTGCCACTTACTGATGGGGTTACATCATTCGTATCCTCAATAGGATTAATCGTGATTGCAGGATCTGTTAAATCAATTTCTCCTGTTTCACTTGCAGAAGCTGTATTACCCGCAGCATCAGTTACAGTTGCAACCACACTAAACTGGCCTTCAACTAATTCATTACTTGCCTCAACTGACCAGCTTCCGTCAGCACCAGTAACTACTTGCACGGTTTCTGCTACGCCATCGCTTCCTGTAAATGTAACGGTTACTACCGCACCAGGCTCTACGTCTTGGGTAGAGCCGCTAATTGTTGGTGTTGTATCGTTAGTATCAATAATAAAATTAATGCTTACAGTTAAATCAACATTACCTACTGCACTTGCTTGCGCCTCATTGCCCGAGTCATCTATAACCGCTGCAACTACAGTAAAGTCGCCCTCAGGCAGAGGGTTTGTTACTTGTGCAGACCACGAACCATCTTCTTGCGTCACTGCTAGTAATGTAAATGTGCTGCCATCGCTTGCAGTAATAGTTAAAGTGATGGTTGTACCTGCAGGCACATTACCGGTGTTACCACTTAAAAATGGAGTGGTATCGTTAGTATTAGCAATTGCATCGATTTGAATTGAGATAGGAGCAAACGTTATTTCGCCGTTTGTTTGCGCAGATGCCTCATTACCCGCAGCATCTGATACTGACGCAGTTGCGGTAAATTCACCACCTGGCAAGATTTCATTAGCATCAACACTCCATGTGCCATCTTCATTTAATAAAGTAGTTAAAGTTTGTACGTTACCGTTAATATCGGTTACTAATACTGTAATAACAGAGCCCGCAGGAGCGTCTTCCACCCTACCTACAAATGTTGGTGTAGTATCGTTAGTATCAGCAATTGCAGTAACGGTAATATCAGGGTTTGTTAAATCAACAACACCTTGGTTATTTGCTTGGGCTTGATTACCTGCAGCATCACTTACACTTGCATCAACCTCAAACTGCCCTTCAGCCAATGGCGTAGTTACGTCGATAGACCAATCCCCATCAGCGTTAGTTTGGGTTAATAATGTTTGAGTTTGACCATCAAAATCGGTAATAATCACACTAATAATAGAGCCTGCAGGTACATCTTGCGCGTTACCTGTAATCGTTGGCGTGGTGTCTTGAGTGTCGTTAATATTATTAATTTGTACCGAAGGCGCCGTTAAATCAATTACTCCTGAATCACTTGCTAATGCTAAGTTTCCTACACTGTCGCTTACTTGTGCATCAACAGTAAAATCACCTTCAGGTAAAGGAGTCCCTACTTCTACACTCCAGCTTCCATCGGCTTGGGTAACTGCAGTTAATGTTTGTATTTGTCCTGCACTATCTGTAACAGTAATTGTTACTTGAGTGCCTTCAGGAACACCATTTGTTGTTCCAACAAGTGGTGGTGTTGAGTTATTTGTTTCATCAGTTACATTTACGGTGATTACCGGAGCAGTTAAATCTACATTCGCTAAAGCTTGGTCTATAGCTTGATTTCCAGCTGCATCAATCGCAACAGCGCTTACGTTAAACTCCCCTTCAGATAAAGGTGAGGTGGTAGTAATTACCCAATTTCCTTGAGCATCAACCTGAGTAACTATTGTTTGTACCGTACCTGCACTATCCGTTAACGTGACTGATACATTATCCCCAGTATTCAAACCAGATACTGTCCCTGTCACTGTCACTGTTTGCGAAGCAGAATCGGCAACAGGATCAATAGCAATAAGTGGAGGTGTTGTATCAATCTCAATTGAAATAGTGTCGTTTATAGGATTACCAACAGGATCCGTCGCTTCAACAACAACCGTTATAGGGCCATCAGCAATTGGTGTTGGTAAGGTTATTTCAAAGGTACCATCAGGGCCAATTACAACACTAACTACTTGAGAGTTTCCATCAACATCAGTTACCGTTACATTAACCGTTTCGCCGATTAAGTTTTCGCTCGTACCGGTGATTGTGGGTTGTGATGAGTTAGTAATACCTAGCTCATTAAGTGAAATAGAAGCAGTAGTTGAATCAGGCACAATACCGTCAGAGGTATCTCTTAAATTAAAAGCTTCAGTAGCGCCTTGCTCAAAAGATGAATCAAAAGTAACACTACTAGGATCAACACTTTCAGAAATTCGGGTTAGCTGTACAAACGAACTGCCTCCATCTGCACCCGCAGCGTTACCGCCACCAGCGGCTGTTGCCTCTAAATTATCTAAAATGTCCCCATCACCTTCTAACGCATCTAAAAAATCTGTTACATCAGAATTAGCCGCTGTTGATGGGTCTTGCTCTGCCCCTAAATCTAAGCTTGCAATTGCTTCATCTAAACTTTCATCAAAAACAGTTGTTTCGCTAGAGTCTCTGGCTTCTTTCGCTAATAAGTCTGGTGTTATTTTTACCTTTTGATTTGCGGGTATAGATAAGGTTTCACCTTGCACATCAATTTGTAGAGACGATTTAATAGCAGTAACAACTAAATCACCCACGGTGATAGTGTCACCAACATTTAATGCTCTTATTGACCCATCATCCAGCACAACACCTGCCGAACCTTGAATATCAATAACTACCAGTTGATTTGCTTCCATTTTGGTACCCTCAAACTTTTTAAAATAACAATCTAATAAGTTAAAGGTAGGACAAAAAAGCCACATAGATACTGTACTCAAGTACAGGTTTAAAAGAAAAATTCAAAAATAAAAAATCAACAAAAAAGTGGTAGAAATTTTTTTTTATGCTAACCAAAACGATTACTTGCAAAAATGGTATTCCTTTACTAAATACTTAAGGGAGCATTTTCGGTCTTAACAGGATCTAAGAGGAAGAAATGATTACAAAAAACACTTTTAAGAAACATCAAGAGACTATGTTAATCGGACTAACGATTACTGCCGCAACTCTACTAAACTATGTGCATGCAAATGAACAATCAGCAATGCCACTTACCTATGTCTCAAGTAAAGCGATTGAAAACAATCCTGAAGTACAAGAAGCATGGCATGCTTTTAAATCTTCGATTTATGGAGTAGATGCTGCCCGCTCAGGTTATTTACCAAGTGTTGATGTATCAGCAAGCGCGGGCTATGAAAGAAGAAATTACGGTGTTGAAGAAGAATATAACCGTAATACAGCCGAGTTAAGTGTTACTCAAATGCTTTACGACGGTTTTAGAACCTCGAATACTGTTGATCGCTTTAAACGCATTCAACTCATTAGGTACTTTGAGCTTATTTCTCAAACAGAACAAACAGCACTTGAAGCCTCAATAGCCTTGCTTGACGTACAAAAATTTAAAGAGTTAGTACAACTTGCAGAAGCAAATTTACAAGAGCACGAGTCTGTATATCAACAAATAGAACAAAGTGTAGGAGCTGGTGTAGCGCGCGCTGCCGATCTAGAACAAATTAGTGGGCGCTTATCTTTAGCACAATCTAACGTATTAACGGAGTACTCAAATTTACATGATGTAAGCGCTCGCTACTTAAGGGTTGTAGGAGAGCTTCCTATGAACGATATAAAGCAAGCTGACCTTGATGAAAAAAATATACCAATTTCAGTTAATCAAGCGCTAGACGTCGCTTACAAAAATAGCCCTTCATTTTACGCCTCTTTGTATAATATTGAAGCACAAAAAGCGAACGCAAAAGCACAAAAAGCAGCGTTTCATCCTAACGTAGATTTATCTGCCCGCTACGGTAGCCAAGATAGAGATGAACTTGGTCAAAATGAAACCAGAACAGAAGCGCGAGTCGGCATCGATATTAGCTATAATTTATATAATGGTGGTCTTGATAATGCCAATTTAGAACAAGCCTATCAGGATATAAACATTGCAAAATATCAACGCGATCAGTCTTGTATTGATATTCGTCAGAGTCTGCAAATTGCTTATTACAACGTCACTATATTAGAGCAAAAGTTACCGGCGCTTGATCAACACCGCGAATCATCAACTAAAGTTAAAATTGCATATAAGGATCAATTCGATATAGGCCAACGAACTCTACTAGACGTACTTGATGCCGAAAACGAATCATTTCAATCAACACGTTCATACATAGTGGCGCTTTACGATCGTCAATCAGCTATTTTAACTATGCTAAAAGAAATGGGGAAATTACTGCCAGCACTTAACGTGATGTCAGATAAATACCCTACATTAAAAGAGCTAACTGACGACCCTATTGTTCATAACGCACAAAATATCTGTCCGAGTTACGATGTAGCAACCACTTTTAGCCGCAAGGCATTTCTTCAAAAAAAAGCTAAGCAAGATAATGCATACATGAGTGTAACGGCTATGCCAAGGTACTTAGATATACCGCTGGAAACCGACACGACAGCAAGCAGCTTTACCGATGATGATGGTGACGGCGTACCAAATGAGCAAGACACTTGCCCAAGCACACCTTTGAGTACAAATGTAGATTTATCTGGTTGCACAATTTATAGCGCATCAACCTCGAATATAGAAATTGGTATTCCTTTTTCTGCTGACTCAAGCGATGTAAGGTCTCAATATATTCAAGAAATTAGTCGGCTTGCAGATTTTTTAAAAGAGAACCCAACTAAACAGGTTGAAATACAAGGTCATGCCTCTTTAGATGGAGACCGTAAATATAACCGTAAACTATCAGAAAAACGTGCGTTTGCCGTAGCTGAAATTTTGATTAAGCAATTCGATGTAGAACCTAAACGTGTTAAATCGTTCGGGTATGGCATCGATCAACCACGTGTAAACGAAATATCAGTAAGAGCAAATGCTGCGAATCGACGTATCGAAGCTGTAATTACCGATATCTAAGTCAATTAACGTTATGTAAATAACCTAAACTCGGCATGAAATATTTAAGTCGAGTTTAGGTTTACTAGTAACAATCCTATGCAGTTCTACATAACATTGGATGGTGTATGGAATTAAACGATGTACTTGATCATGGTGGCATCCTCGTTGACTGCCTAGCAGTTTTATGTCGTCATCATGGTAAAGAGTTTTCAAGAGAAGCACTATTAAATGGACTTCCTCTAACTGATGGAAATCTTACTCCATCAGGTTTTTCGCGCGCAGCAAAGCGCATTGGCTTTAAATCAAAAGTAGTTAATAAGCCACTACAAAAAATTAATACAGCACTGCTACCTGCCATCTTAATTTTAAAAGATAACCAAGCCTGTGTTATTAATTCTATTGATTACGATAAACAGTTGGTGAGTGTAATTTACCCAGAACTTACAGAATCAGTTATCGAACAAAGCATTGATGAGTTAGCTGCTAACAGTGTCGGTTTAGTTGTTTATGCTCAACCAGAGTTTGCATTTGATGAGCGAACACCTGTACTTGAAAAACTATCAAAAGACGGGTGGTTTTGGGGAGTAATTAAAGAATGCCGTTCACTTTATAAAGACGTAATTATTTCGGCTGTTGCTTTGGGCTTTTTGTCGGTTGCTATGCCGTTATTTGTAATGAACGTATATGACCGCGTAGTGCCCAACCACGCAACAGAAACCTTATGGGTACTTGCCATTGGCATTTTAATAGCACTCACTGCTGACTTTGTTTTGCGCTTAGTAAGAGGCTACTTTGTAGAGCTTGCTGCCAGCAGAATAGATGTCAAAGTATCGGCTGTAATAATGGAGCGGGTATTAGGTATGAAACTAAAAAACCGCCCATCGTCCGCAGGCTCCTTTGCTAGCAACATTCAATCATTTGAAGCTGTACGTAACTTTTTTAGCTCCATAACACTTGTCGCATTAGTCGACTTGCCATTCGTAGTTTTGTATTTAATTGTTATTGCCATTATTGGCGTACCTCTAAGTTTACCTATTATCGCGGGCGCACTTATATTATTAGCTTACGCTATAGCCGCACACCGCAAACTTGAGGCTCTTTCAGAACAAACAATGAAAGCAAGCTCAATGCGAAATGCAGTATTAGTCGAGAGCTTAACCAATATTGAAGATGTAAAGAGCTTTCACTCAGAGTGTAAAACACAGTCTGTATGGGAAAAGTCGACCATTTACATTGCACAAGTAAACGCACATAGCCGACTCGTTTCTAGCTCTATATCAAATACAGCATCATGGATACAGCAATGCGTAGGCGTAATAATAATGATAATAGGCGTACACCTCGTTATTGAAGGTGAGCTAACTCAAGGCGGGTTAATTGCAGCCTACCTATTATCGTCTCGTGCTATGGGCCCAATCGGGCAGTCGGCCGCTGTTTTAGCACAATATCATCATGCCGCAATAGCAATGCAATCACTGAACGAGATTATGGAAAAAGAGGTCGAGCGTCCACCTGGTAAGCATTGGTTAAGCCACCCTATTTTGAAAGGCGATATAGAATTTAAAGATGTATGTTTTAAATACTCTGACGAATCTCATAATGCGCTCAACGGCGTTAGTTTTAAAATTAAAACCGGTGAAAAAGTCGCCATTTTAGGACGTAATGGCTCAGGTAAAAGTACATTAGAAAAGCTTATTTTAGGACTATACGACCCCTGTTCAGGATCAATTTTGATGGACAATAATGATATACATCAAATTGACCCAGCTGAGCTTCGTCATAATATTGGCTACCTACCACAAACCGTTGCTCTGTCTTATGGAACCTTGAAAGACAACCTCACCATGAGTGCTTGGCATGCCAAAGACGAGCAAATTATTGAAGCCTGTGAGCGAAGCCAATTATTTGATTTAATTAATTCGCACCCAGACGGATTTGATTTACAAGTAGGCGAGCAAGGTCGTCAATTATCAGGTGGGCAGCGCCAAGCTGTAGGTATGGCAAGAGCCATAATTAACGACCCTCCTATACTATTACTAGATGAGCCAACCTCATCACTAGATCATAATAGTGAAAGTAAAATTATTAATAATTTAAAGGGTTATTCTAAAGATAAAACCTTAATCGTGGTGACTCACCGCTCATCATTACTTGAACTTGTTGACCGAATTATAGTTTTAGATAATGGAAAAGTAGTTGCTGATGGACCAAAACAAAAAGTAATTGCAGCGTTAAATAATAAGACAGTGGAGCAAGCCTCATGAGTGACAATAAAAAACCACTTGAACAGCGCTCCTTTGAATCTGTTAGCAGAGCAATAGAAGCAAGAAAACAAGGCAAGCCATCAATATTTAATAAACTATTTAAAGGATGGATTTCTCCGCCTAACAGCCAAGACTGGGTAGTCGATGCGCAGTGGGAAAAAATGCAACAGGAGCCAGCAAGCGCTAGGTTATTGCTCTATTTAATTTGTTTAACGTTTATATGCCTTATTGTGTGGTCTGGCTTTGCTAATTTAGATGAAGTTGCTCGTGGTGAGGGGCGTGTTATTCCCTCCAATAAATTACAACTTATTCAATCTTATGATGGTGGTATGGTCGAAAAAATAAATGTAAAAGAGGGGCAAATAGTAAATGAGGGTGATGTGCTCATTAAAATAGACCCTACCCGCTTTATTTCTAGCTTTAGAGAAAACCAATCCAAAGTTGAATCGTTAAGCGCAAAAGTAGCGAGACTCAGAGCACTCACTCAAAAAAAGGAGCTCGTATTTAGTGAATCTGTTATTAAAAATGCGCCTAGAGTAGTGCAACATGAACGTTCTCTTTATTTGAGTAACAGCCAAGAATTAGAGCAACAAGTAAGTATTCACAAACGCCAACTAGAGCAGCGACACCAAGATTATATTGAAGCAAAAGCGGCACTTGAGCAGCATACCAGTGCGCTACGCTTAACAAACAGGGAGCTTAAAGTGACCCGTCCATTGTTACGCACGGGTGCTATTTCAGATATAGATATTATTCGTTTAGAGCGTCAAATAGTTGATTTAAACGGCGAGATAAACAGAACCAAGGCAGTTATAAATAGGAGTCTTTCGGCCATTAACGAAGCTAAAAATAAGGTAACCGAAGTTGAGCTCGTTATGATTAACCGCTGGAACAATGAACTCTCCGAAGCGCTACTGCGACTAGATTCAATTAAAGAAACTGAATCAGGCTTAGCCGATAAAGTAACTCAAACTGAAATACGTTCTCCTGTTAAAGGCACTGTACAACGATTATTAGTTAATACTGTTGGCGGTATTTTACAGCCAGGTAGTGATGTTATGGAAATTGTCCCGCTTGACGATCAACTTGTAGTAGAGGCAAAAATCCCGCCTAAAGACATTGCATTTTTACGCCCTGGGCAATCTGCAATGATAAAATTTAGTGCCTACGACTTTGCCGTATATGGTGGCCTTGAAGCCGAAGTATTACATATTAGCGCCGATACAATTACAGATGACCGCGAGAATACCTTTTATTTGGTGCAGCTAAAAACCACCAAAAATAATTTTTCAAAAGAGCTGACTATTATTCCGGGAATGACCACTCAAGTGGATATTATTACCGGTAAAAAAACCGTACTTGAGTATATTTTAAAACCGGTTCTTAGAGCTACATCGCAAGCAATGACAGAGCGTTAAAACATTTTATAAATGGAGAAGTAATGCGCCAAAGTATTTTTATTACACAGCCTGAATTTGAGTCGAAACACTGGCATACAGCGTTTCCTGGTTGTTTGATATGCACAAAAGAACCACACAGAGTCACGGCATCAAGTATTATTTGGGTTTTGGCCGGCACACCTAATTGGCTTGAGCTTGTTAAAAAGTATTCTCAGCAACGTTTACTGGTTATAGTTATGACCAACGAACTAGAAATAAATCAACTAAGAAGTGCGCTTGAAGCAGGAGCTAGGGGGTACGTAGAAGCACTCGCTACTAAAGTAATTATTGAACAAGTACTGGAGACAATTTGTGCTGGCGGAATATGGTTACCAGGGCAATTACTATCTAACTTAGTAGGAGCTTTATCAAATACACCGTTTAAATATGCGAGCACATGCGAGCTTGATGTACTCACAAAGCGAGAACGTCAAGTAGTTGATATTGTTGTAACAGGTGCAACTAATAAGCAAGCTGCAGAATCTTTAAATATTACAGAGCGTACAATTAAAGAGCATATGGGTTCTATATTTAATAAGCTAAAAGTTCGCGACCGTATTCAATTAATGTTAGTTGTAAAAGGGCATTAACCGCACAGTTAATGCCTATTACTTACTCTTTAATAACCCCATCAAAACCTAAGTTAATAAGCGTATCTATATCATCTTGGCTTGTTACACCTTGAGCCACCACTTTAATGCCAATAGAATGCGCTAACGTACACACTCCTCGCAGAAATGTTTGGTTATCTTGGCTGTAACTAATATTGTGTCCGTAAACGCTATCAACCTTAATCATTTCAAGACCAAATTCCTGAATTTTATAAATTTTAGTAAATTCAGGGCCCACACGTTTTAATGCTACCTTAGCGCCCATATATCGAGCCTGCTCACAAAAATCTTTAAATATCTCAATTTCGCTGACGGCAATACTTTCACGAATATCAAAACAAATTTTAGAGGCTAAATCAGGAAACGCCGAAAGGTACGTAAGAATCGAAGCAAGCGCAGCATCATCAAGTAACGTTTGGGCAGATAATTCAACCGAAATCAGTTCACTTGGTGGCTCAATACTATAATGAGCCACCAACGCCTTAATTAAACCCCAATCTAAACGCGCTAATAACTTTAATCGGTTAGCCCACTGGTAGTAGTAACTAGCACGGTATACTTGCCCACCAAGCTTTAGGCTCAACCCTAATTGATTTTGCATTACCGGCCCTGTAAAGCTCGTTACTGGGTAAGTATTTATTTCTAAATTATTATTGTTGAGTGCCTCTTCTATGGCATTTTTCCAGCTAGTTGCATTATCAAACAGCTCACTTTCTTGCTTGATTTGAGCTACTTTTGCTTGTACATCAGATTGTTTACCCGATGATTTTAAAAGTTCATCCGCACGCTTTAATACATCAAATCGCGTGTCGTCTTTTTGAATATAAGTACAGCTGTGAGGTATCGCTAGGTTAACGTTTTTATACTCTTCAACAAACGATTGATGCATCAATAAAATACGTTCACTGATTGCTTGAATATCATCAATATCACTAAATAAAACTGTAAAATCGCTGTGAGAAATACGTGCAATGTAATTTTCAGAAAAGTGTTCTTGGTTGCTCTCTAAGAAGCTAACCAACATCTGTGAAAATCGACGTAGAAAGTTAACCATTTCTACTCGTCCCACTTCCTCACTTATGCGATCGAGGTTTACAACCCTAAATAAAAACAAAGCACCATGGGCATGATCTTTCGATTTTTGTAAGTGAGCCTCAAGCGTTGCACCAAAGTATTCTCTATTTGCTAAACCAGTTAGCTCATCGTGTTGCGATTTAAATCTAAGCTCTTCTAAACGTTTATTATCTTCTTTAATAATACGGCTAAAACGGGTAGATAATTGGTTCATTGATTGCACTAATCGTGCAAACTCAAAAGTGCGAGGAACGCTCGATTTAATAAAACGTTTTTCACCAAATGCATTAGCCTGATACACAACATCATCTAGTGGTTTTAAAATCCTACTTAAAAAGTAAGCACTAACTATACAAGCAAAAAAAGCGACAATTAAAAAACTAAAAAATAGTTTAAGCGCACTTTCCCATAAGGCTTGCTCAGCATATTGACTATGGCTTTCTATAAACAAAGTACCAAACTGCTGCCAACCATTATTTACTTGCCCAACCCCTGGCTGTACATTTAATCCATACACTGCTCTAAACCACTGCGGAGCCGTCGCTTTGAGTTCATCGGTAAACGTGCGTTTAACAATCACCTCACCATTAGGGTTTTGTAGTTCTATTCGCTTATAGTGACCGGTATCAAATGTGGCTGAAACTAATAACTCAAGCTCAACGGGGTCTTTGTCTAATTGGCTGATCATTAACGCGAGTGAACTGGCATTATCTACATTTTTTAAGTACAGCTGGGTCGAAAAATAACTTTTAGCCGAATTAGTGCTAATTAAAACACTACTTATAAAGCCCACAAAAATAACAATTAATAATGCAATCCATAGCTCTTGCCTGAGTGTTATTTTTCGTTTTTTAAGATACTTAGATAAGGAAAATGATGCCATTACCACATAACTCCTTCTTTGGTTGTCTGCTCCAAAATTTTACGCCAGCGTGAAAGTCTTGCTGTTGGGCTGGCTACACTTTTGGTTGAATTATTAGCCCATAAACCTTGGCTGTTAAAGCTAAAAACAGGGCTTAAATCTACACGTTTTGCAGCAGGTAAAACCTTTGTTATTAAACTGTCTAAAATAAGTGGCTGAGCGTTTGGTGTAGCAAAATAACCTAACACCATATGCGCTTGCGTTTTGTTAGTGCCCGCAATTCTTGCTTTTACATAAATAAGGCGTAACTTGTCGTCGCTCACACCTAACGCTCTTAAGCTGATATATTTTGCTATTGCGTAATCTTCACAATCACCGAGGCCCCTGCCTAATGTTTCTAAAGGGGTTGCCCAATAATCATTTTGTTTCCAAAGCAAAATATCAGTTTGGTAGCGTAAATTACGCGCAAAAAAATCATTAACAATAAGAATTTGTTGTTGCTCTGGCTTGTTTTGAGTTTGCACCAACATGCTTTGCCAGTTGCGAGCAACTGCCGCTCGCGCAGGCCCGTATTTTTGACCCATGAGCTCTATAAAGGTATTAAATTGAATAGTTAGTCGGCTTGCAAGCACACCACTGGAGAGTACAAAAAACAGCAATAGGTAGCGCAAATTGGCTTTGCACCATATAAATAATTGAGGATTTAAATGACTTGGCTTAATCGCCATTTACAGAGCCACTGTTAATATAAGTGGCAATAAAATACATCTGTTGAGCACTACGCAATCTGCTTAAAATTAATCCTAACAACAGCATAGCACTCAATATAGGAGGAT
Organism: Pseudoalteromonas sp. SR43-7; assembly: GCF_014163785.1. NCBI lineage: Bacteria > Pseudomonadati > Pseudomonadota > Gammaproteobacteria > Alteromonadales > Pseudoalteromonadaceae > Pseudoalteromonas > Pseudoalteromonas sp. SR43-7. Next base: position 14,795 of record NZ_JACJDY010000019.1, read on the forward strand.
GAGATATTTTGAATAACTTTTTTAGTAGTACGTTACTTTTTTAACTTCGCGTGGTTTTACTTCACCTATGTATAAATCGTGCACACGCTTCATATTAAGCTCAAGCTCGGTCACGTAAGTGTCATCTACTGCGTAAGTTTTAATTATTTGTGCACCTTTAATAAGCCCCTGCACTTTACTTTCTAAATAATCGTCTTGAGCAATTGAGCCTTCAACCGTTGTTCCTGCGGTAATTTTTTGCCCATATACTTGCTCAGTAAGCTCGCGGTAAGCTTCAAGCTTAGAAGCCTTAATGGCCATAAGTTGCTTTTGCGAAAGGTTAGCGCCTTTTTGCAAGCTAATAGGTGCATACCCTATCGCTTTTAAAACGGGGTAATTATTTGGCTCTACATATTTATATTCAACATGCTTATCAAAAACGCTGCTACAACCACCTAAGGTTAAACACCCAAGTGTAATAAGTAATGAAATTGCTCGCATAGCATCTAGCCCTTGTATAGTAATTAGCAGTACATATGCACGTTTAATGCCATTTATAGCATTACTAATAATTACCAAATAACATTGGTACAGTCCTTGCTCTACCTAGTTAATAGCTAACGTTTAATTGGAGTAAAAGTATGAAGTCGTTTTTATCATTGGCATTTGCAGGGTTAAGTGCAACGGCATTATTAACGTTCTCCCCTTTTACTAAAGCGCAGTGGTATGAATCAACGGGTCACGCGAACGTTCAAAATGGTGATACGAGCGCGGCTAAATCTGCCGCTATAAAAGATGCGATTACACAGGCGTTAGTATTCTCTGGCGCACGGGTTAGCTCTGTGCAAACCCTTGTAGATGGCGTGTTGATGCAAGATCAGCTAAAAATTAGCAGCCACGGCGAAATTCAAAAAATTGAACTGGTCAGCGAAAATAAATACGACAATAAATTTGCCGTTACATTACGGCTCGATATTTTTTCTCAAACAGAGCAATGCCCACAAAATAGTTTTAATAAGTTTGTGGCCGTTACACAAAGCCAACTTGTTCATCGTGAACACGCCAAAATGGGTCAAATATTTGACGTAAGCAAAGCGATTAGCAAAAATATTTTTACTTCCCTGCAAAAATCAAAAATGAGCGCAGTACCTATTGCTTACTATAATAATGCAATAAGCGTTGATAAGTACTTTTCGCAGCAGCACGACTATTCAAATGCCCAATTAGAAGAAATATCTTCGCGCAGTAACGCTCAATATGTTCTGCTTAGCCAAATAACCAGCCTTTCAACTAGCGACAAACTCAATAACGATTATGCATTTTGGCAAGACGAGGCGTATGAGCGCAGTTACAACATTGAATTTGTATTATTTGATGGCACTACCTATGAGCAACTTTGGCAAAATAGTTACCATACTCAAGCAATTTGGCCATTTGAAAAAACAACCATAGTTGACGTCAATAGTGATAGGTTTTGGCAATCGCCTTATGGGAAAAGCATAACCGATATCAACCAAGCAGTAAGTTATGACATTCAAGCAGCCATGGCGTGTTTGCCAACTCAAGGCAAAATAATGCACATGGAAAATAGCAAAATCGTTATTAATTTAGGTAAAGCTCATGGGTTAAAAAAAGGCCAGATGCTAAGCATTGCGCACCATAACTATTTAACCGACGCGGCAGGTAATGTTATGCCACACACCATCACCACGCTTAATAAAATTCGCGTTGAGCAGCTTTATCAGCAAACTGCAGTAGCTGTCAGTATTGATGACAAACCACTACCTGGCGTGCAAATTAACGATGTAGTAGAAATAATCAGCCAAGATCTTTAGTTAATTTAGCTTTTAAATTAGGGTGAGCCGATAACCACTTGCCCAATTGTTCTACACCCGATAAATGCGGATAATGCTTTCTGCATGCAAACACCACATTACGCTGCTGATTAGGGAATATAGGCAAGTAATCAATCCCTACACGGTCGGTACATGCCAGTTTTGGTACAAATGTAATACCGTCATCCATGGCCACTAACGCTAATAATGTTTCTAAACTATTACCTTTATACTGATTAGATATATCGACTCCCGCAGAAAAACAAAACTTTTGAGCTTGATCTTTAAAGCAATGACCATCACTTAACATTAGTAGGCTGCATCCTTGAAGGTCGCTCAACGCCACTTTTTTATGCTTAGACAGCGCGTTATCGTGTGATACCGCCACTAAAAAATCTTCTTTGTATAAAGCAACCGTATGGTAATTAATAAGCTCTGGCACATCGGCTAAAATAGCAAAGTCGAGTTCACCCTTGTTTAAAGCTTCTAAAATTGTTGCTGTTTGCATCTCAATAAACGAAAACTGGCTATCAATAAATGCCGCTTTCATCGATGTTAATAACGCAGGCAACAAGTAAGGCGCAATGGTAGGAATAATACCAATAGTTAATTTACCTTGTAGAGGCTCGTTAGAAGTAGCAGCAAGTTCTTTGAGTATTTGCGTTTGTTCTAAAATAATCTCTATTTGCGTCAACAAACGTTCACCTTTTGCTGTTAACGTAACTTGTTTAGTTGAGCGGTCAAATAAAGTAACGCCAAGCTCATGTTCGAGTTTTTTTACTTGGCCACTTAATGTAGGCTGACTTACAAAACATGCATCGGCAGCTTTGCGAAAGTGCTTGTATTGCGCTATTGCTTTTACATATTCAAAATCTTTTAAGTTCATATTCAGCTCTACGTGATAGTTTATAACTATCAGTTTAATACAAACAAACGATTGGAACTATATTTAATTGTTCGCCATAATGGCTATCAACAAATCAAGAGGAATAAAAAACTATGTTAAACAATATCGAAGGTCAAACAGTCCCAAGTGTTACATTTGCAACTCGTCAAAATAACGAATGGAAATCAGTCACAACAGATGAAATTTTTAAAGGTAAAACGGTTGTAGTGTTTTCACTACCTGGTGCATTCACACCAACATGTTCATCAACTCACTTACCACGTTACAACGAATTAGCGGGCGTACTTAAGCAAAATGGCGTTGACGAAATTGTATGTTTATCAGTAAACGATACCTTTGTAATGAACGCATGGGCTGAACATCAAGAAGCGCAAAACATTACTTTATTACCAGACGGCAACGGCGAATTTACTGACGGCATGGGCATGCTAGTAGACAAAAACGACCTAGGCTTTGGTAAGCGCAGCTGGAGATACTCTATGCTGGTTAAAGACGGCGTGATTGACAAAATGTTCATCGAACCAGATTTACCAGGTGACCCGTTTGAAGTATCTGATGCAGACACAATGCTTGATTACATCAACCCTAAGCAAGCTAAACCAGAACCTGTAAGCATCTTTACTAAACCTGGCTGTCCTTTTTGTAAAAAAGCAAAAGAGCTTCTTGCTGAAAAAGGCTTCGCATATGAAGAGATTGTTATGGGTGCTGGCGCATCACTAACAAGTCTAAAAGCTGTATCTGGTCGTGACACTGTTCCACAAATATTCATTGGTGGTAAACACATCGGTGGTTCAGACGACTTAGAAAAATACTTTGCTTAATTAAGTAAAAAATAGCAGGGGCGTACGCGCCCCTCTATATCAATCTCATCGCTTAGATTGAAAATAATAAAGGATACCACTATGAAAGAATTGCAAACCGATGTTGTTGTTATAGGCGCTGGCACTGCTGGTTTAAGTGCTTATCGTAATGCTAAACAGTTCACACAAAATGTATTAATGATCGAATCAGGCCCATACGGTACCACATGTGCACGTGTTGGTTGTATGCCAAGCAAGTTATTGATTGCAGCCGCCGAAGCCGCACACGCAATTGAAATGGCACCTGCATTTGGTGTTCATAGCTCAAAGCCTGTCATTGATGGCAAAGCAGTTATGGCACGCGTTAAAAGTGAACGAGATCGCTTTGCAGGATTCGTAGTAGAAGCCGTAGATGAATTACCAGATGGTGATAAAATTCGTGGTTACGCTAAATTTTTAGACGCAAACCGCGTACAAATAGACGACCATACAATTATTACAGCAAAACGCTTTGTAATTGCCACCGGTTCACGCCCTTCATACCCTGGCGTATTTAATAACTTTGGTGACAAACTTATTATAAACGACGACGTATTTGATTGGGATGACCTACCAGAATCAGTCGCTGTATTTGGCCCTGGTGTAATAGGTCTTGAAATTGGCCAAGCACTTAGCCGACTAGGCGTAAATGTAAAACTATTTGGTGTAGGCGGCGCAATTGGCCCACTTACAGATCCAGTAGTAAAAGACTACGCAAATACTGTTTTTGCTGAAGAATTTTTTGTAGATACCGACTCAAACGTATCTGACATGATGCAAGTTGGCGACAAAGCACAGCTAACTTACACCGACAAACAAGGTGAAAAACACACCGAACAGTTTGACTACGTACTTGCAGCCACAGGCCGAGTACCTAACGTAGATAAACTAGGCCTTGAAAACACAGGCATTGAACTTGATGAACGCGGCGTACCGCACGCAGACACACATACAATGCAGTGTGGTGAGTCGAACATATTTATAGCAGGCGATGCAAGTAACATGCTCCCATTGTTACACGAAGCATCTGACCAAGGTGCTATTGCAGGTCAAAATGCAGGGCGCTTCCCAGATGTACGTATAGGTCTGCGCAGAGCAAAAATTGCAGCTGTATTTAGCGACCCACAAATAGCAATGGTAGGCGAAAGCTACAAGCAAATTACTGACCGATTAGGCCCATGCGGTTGTTTTGAAGTAGGCGAAGTAAGCTTTGAAAACCAAGGCCGTAGCCGAGTAATGCTTAAAAACAAAGGTCATATGCGTGTATATGCCGAGCAAGGTACAGGCTTATTTTTAGGTGCAGAATTTATTGGCCCACAAGCCGAACACATCGCTCACTTACTAGCATGGGCTGTACAAAACAAAATGACCGTACCAGAAATGCTTGATATGCCATTTTACCACCCAGTCATTGAAGAAGGGCTACGTACCGCCCTTCGCGACTTAAACGCCAAACTTAAATTTGGCCCAGATATTGTAAATTCATGTATGGAATGTGGTCCAGGCGCATAACCTATTTGCCACACATACAAACTTGCTAAGTAAAAGCCAAAACTAACGTTTTGGCTTTTTTTATAATTTTTTTAAGCTGACCTCTCAAAAAAAATTTTAGCTGTTACACTTAATTGATAATTCAATTAAAAAAGATGGAATAGCTATGCCCAATAATAAATTTAGACTAGTCACTCGCAGCGATTTTGATGGCTTAGTTTGTGCCGTATTGCTCAAAGACTTAGACCTAATTGACGATATTTTATTTGTTCATCCAAAAGACATGCAAGATGGCAAAATAGACATTACCGAAAACGATATTACGACCAACCTCCCCTACGTTGCAGGCTGTCATATAGCATTCGATCATCACCTTAGCGAAACCGTTCGCAACTCAAGCGACATAAAAAACCATATTATTGACCCAAAAGCCCCATCAGCAGCTCGCGTAGTTTATGACTATTATGGCGGCGCTGAAAAACTTCCGAATATTTCTGTTGAAATGATGGACGCGGTAGACAAAGGCGATGCTGCTCAGTTTTCAAAAGACGAAATATTAAACCCAACCGATTGGGTCTTAATGAACTTTATTATGGATGCGCGAACTGGCCTTGGTCGTTTTCGCGAGTTTAAAATTTCAAATTACCAATTAATGATGAAACTGATTGATGCGTGTAAAGATCAAAGCATCGAAGAAATCCTACAAATGGAAGACGTAGCCGAGCGTGTTGCTTTATATAACGAGCATAACGAAAAAGCTAAAGAGCAAATTTCTCAATGCGCTACCGTTCATAAGAACTTAGTGGTTCTTGATTTAACCCAAGAAGAAACAATTTACGCCACAAACCGATTTGTTATTTATGCCATGTACCCCGACTGCAATATCTCGATTCATAAAATGTGGGGCCTTAAAAAACAAAACGTAGTGTATGCCGTTGGCAAATCAATCACTAACCGCAGCTCAAACACGAATGTTGGCGAACTGTGCCTTAAATACGGCGGTGGTGGTCATTTAAATGCAGGTACTTGCCAAGTAGAAACAAGTAAAGCTGAAGCCGTGCTTAGTGAGTTAATCGATACGATTACTAGTGATGGCTAGGCTTTAATATTTCATTATGTAAAAGCGAGTAAATTAACGCTTACTCGCTTTTTTTGTAATATTTAATATCAATTACTTCTCCTTCATTTTGTTTTTGTATACTAACTACTTTACTCACTTTTGTACCATATAACCTAAACACCTTGCCTACCTGCTATAAATAAACACGTATTCACAAAAAATATTTAGTACCAAATATAAGAACAACTTGTTGTTGCCAATTTGTAAATGAGAAGATAACATATTGGACAGCAAGGTTTTCACTTAAAGCCTTACCAAAAACAAGATTAATTATTACCAATTAATGGAAAATACAATGCAACACAAATACACAACAACTATATCTGCAATATCGGTACTCGCCGTGCTTTTGTTAGGTGCTTCATCTGGCAAAGCAATGGCATCATGTAACTACAGTGGTAACGCCCCTAGCGGCTCTTACGCACCAGGGTATGTTTCTGGCAATCAACGTACAGAAGTACGAAAAGCTAAGTTACAGGTTGGCCCAAGCTCAACAACTTGCTACTCACAAAGCCAAATTAAAAACAGCAGTTCGAAAAATGACCATTTTTATACAACTTCAGATGGCTCCGTTCTTTACTTTTATGAATCGGGTGATAGTAATAGATCAGAGCTTCGTGAAGAACGCGAGTTTAAAATTAGCGAAAATACATCATCAAGCCGCTACATCCGAATTAATTCAAAATTTGTATCTAAATCATCAAACCTAGGAAAAGCAATTTTTGCGCAAGTGCACGTAGATGAAAGTGGACAAAAAGGGCCATTAGCCGCACTTAAATGGGCTGCAGCAGGCGAACAAAAAGACGCATACAACAACTCGCCTGAAGGGATCTACCTTTCACTTCGCAGAACCATGAACTGCTCAGGAACAGATTGTTTCACACATATTTACGTAGGTAATTACGACGAAACGTTTAAAACTTATAGACTTGGTTTATTCAACGGAAAGCTGAGATTAAAGGTTAACAACTCATATATTAACTTGCCACGTAAAGATATTTACGATGAAGACGGTGATGGCAATAAATCAGAAGTAAAAACTGGAAGCTCTATCGATTTAAGAAATAACGCTGACTGGAAAAATAAAAAACTCTATCTCAAAACAGGTGTTTACATAAACACAGATGGTAGCGCAAAAGTAGCAACTAAAAACTTAAAGTTTTATTAATCGTAGTAATGCATAGCTCGTCAAATATACGACGAGCTTTACTTAGCACTAATATAAATTATGAATAAGCACAATCATGACAAAAAGCAAAAACAAAGCAACAAAACGGCAAAGTAAATCGACTACATTAACGTTGATGGCCCTCGCGTTTCTATGTGGTTATTCAACTGCTTTATTAGATGTATTTGACTCATTTACGGGAGAAGTTGAATCGTATGAAGTAAAAAACATTCAACAACTCACACTTACTAACCACGAAAAATTAGATACTCGCCTAGCTAATAAAAACCTAAATGAGCCGCAAGAAAGCGAAATAAAAGTTCTTCCAAACCATACCAGTGAAAGTTTTATTAACCCTGTTGAGGCTCACTTTCAAAGCAGTGACTCCTACGATGCTATATCAATGCTAAACAAAGTGATTATATTATCTGAAATGGGAAATTATGCTGACCAAGGTGAAATAGCAGAAGCGCTCGATTCATTTAAAAACTTACTCGCCACCTCTCCCGATGAACAAGCTAACTTAATTGATCATATGAGAACACTCAGTTTTGAGTCAAAAGAGTTTCATCATATTGTATCTATTTTACAAGAACTACCTGAACACCAAGGTAGCCTTGCCTTAACGAATGTTGCACTTGAGCTTAGTCAATATGATGATATTAAATCACAAGAACAGTTCTTATTACTTGCCGCAAATCTAAATAATAATATTGAAAATCCACGTATTCAAACTGCCCTTGCTGATATCGCAATTTACGCTGAAGACTCTGAGCACATTGTTTTAGATGCATTAACTTTATTAAAACCTTTTCATATGGATGACTACGAAAAAGAGCAAGTATTAACGCGAATAAATAACCTATTAGCGACTAGTAATACTACTAACCACAGCCAACTTATTAATAACGCATTAAAATTTAGCAACAACGAAGAACGAGAGCATATGGCAAGCCAATTTATAGATTCTAACTATGATATTGAAACACGCCATGAGATTTTAAGTGGGCTTCACACTGGCATTGTACCGCGCTCAAATCAGATCAAAGAACTGTTATTAAACATAGCGAGTAATCAATCAGACCCGCTAAACCAGGCAGCACAAAGCACGCTAAAAGAGTTGTTTTATATTACCAACCAAGAATATAAACAAATTAAAAGTTAAGCAGGCAAATACTAATGCCATTGCAATGGTGGACTCATACTCAAATAGTACAGGTGAGAGTTTACTGCTAAAGCACTTGCACCAGGCATTATTCCGAAAGGGTAAACGGATGTGACCAAAAGCTAGAGCATACTTTTCTCTAGATTAAGGAGCGCATTCAAAGAACTTGACCCAATAGAGATGAGATATTTTATTGTATTTCCATAAAGCTTCGTAATAGCGCAACAAATTACTTATTTTTATTAAGTAGTATTATTAAATAATTAGGCAGAGGTCGAATAAAATTAAAAACAATGTAGCCAATAACTGCAAAAACTCCCCCTCCAATAATTGGAATGATTGGGCCAAAGCCTATACTTGCCGCAACAGCATACCCCAGAAAATAAGCGGGTTTATAAATCCTAAAAAAAACAGCTGCTACCAGAATTGAGGGTAGCGCTAGCATCGAAACAAATTCTACATAACCAGCATAAAACAGTGCGCCGTTAACGAGTGCATAAAGACCGGCTCCAGCAAGTTGAAACCAAACGTGTTTTGGGTAGATCTTACCGTACTGTTTATTTATAAACGTCCCTAGTATCCAGCTCAATACGGGTAAAATTATTACTCCCCACCAGTTGGATATTGCAGGTAAGCTAGAGTCATTCAGTAAATGATGCGAAGGAACGCCGCTGTTGAAGTGCTGGTATGCTAAGTAGGCTACTACGTAGGCAATAACCATAATGACTAGCAATGAACGAGAGTCTTTGGTTTTATACATTTTAAAGCATCCTTGTGAATTATCTGCGATAGTTACTAGTGCGCAAAAAGTCAGTCTTGCGATTCTTACACCCTATCACGTCGAAGGTTTTCCACTAATATGGTTTTGTAAGCAAATATGTAATGATGATTATATTTACTCAGAAAATTTGTACTGCGGGCTACGGAGACATTTTTTTGATAAATTACACTATGGTTCTTCACTAAATATAATTTAGTAACTTAAATTATTTAAATTGATTTAAGTCATGTGAAAACAAGTTACGTATGTCGCATTATGGCACTTATCCGTATTTCGGTTTCGATCTATAATCGGTAATTCAGGCTCAATTAATTAAAGTCTAGAGGTAATAATTTCGACCAAGAGCCAACAGCTGAGAGTTATTTATTGCAAGAAGCTGTTTTACATTATTCGTCTGATAATAAAATTAAACTTTATTGGGCAGGTGAAAACCGGGCTAATCCACCTTGGCGTGTGGAAATATGTATCTAACAAACGATTAATGTTGTAACTATCTTTTATGTCAAAGATAGTCTTGAATATAGTTGAGCCACTTTAATAAAAAGACATCTATGAACTTTTTTAAATTTCAATTTACGCTGCTATAAATGCGCTATACAGAAATTAAAAAAAGGAGTAAGAAGTCTAACTTATTGATTAATTGGTAGCCCCTACAGGAATCGAACCTGTAACTGCCCCTTAGGAGGGGGCCGTTATATCCATTTAACTAAGAGGCCACAAACAAGCTGTGTGCTTAGGGGTGTGAATTATAACGGCATCTGGTTTTTTATATCAAGCGACAACTGAACTTAATTGCTTGATAAGTATATATCTTCTTTATTTAGTACGTAAATTGGGATTAGTTTTCGACTACTCGCGACAATTTTTTTTGTATGCGCGTTAATTACACGTGTATTTACAACAACAGCATCACTGCGATAAATTAAAGTACCCGCTAATACATGGCTCGCCATTTGATCTTCGCTAAGCTTTTCAATATCGCGCGAGAAAGCAAAATCACCACGGCTATTTACATCTATTGTTTGGGTTGTTTTAAAATCAACCACGCCATAACCAAACTTTTGTAACTGATGAATTAACGTTTCAGAAATTTGATTACCCAATTGATTACTTTTAGTAAGCGACGAATCAAGATCGACCAAAGTAGTAACGGCAATATTAATATTGGTGTTGGTATCACTTTCAAATTCAAGCGTATCAACCAAATCAAGTGCCATTTGTTCCACATAGTTAGCAAGTGTTTTATGGTGCTGAAGTGGTGTAAATTGATTGCCGTTAGCATCGTTTTGAGTTGATTTTTGCTCGGCTATTTTACGCATACTTGCTAGGTCATAATTTACTTGTGTGGTTGAAGATGTATTAATTTCGGCACTTTCATTATTTTGAGTGAAGGCACAACCGGCTAAGTTAGCTAAAGCAAAAAAAACGATAAAGCGGTTAAATAATTTACTATACATAATTATCTCACTTGCTTGCTTGTTTTAACATTATGCCATCAGTGCGATAACTACTATTAAGCGCATCAACAACCGACTGTGGAATAAACCCTTGTGCAGAACCTACTACGGCCTTACTTTCTAGCCCAACAATACGTGCATTAACAAGTACACCACCTTGATGGTTTACAAGCGTACCGGCTAGTACATATTTAAAGTTTTGATCTTGGTTTAGCTCTAAATAGTCGCGACTAAATACAAAGTCGCCTGTTGAGGTGACACGCATATAATCAGTTGTTTTAAAATCAATAACGGGTACACCAAAGCTGTGTAGTTCATGCATGAAGCTTTCTGCAATTTGGTTTCCTAGTAAGCTACCATCGTTGTAGTCTTCATCTAAAAAAATAAAACTCGAAACAGCTAACGGTGTTTGTTCACTTACGTACTGTAAGTTTTCAACCATGTCTTGCATTATGCCGCGCACATAGTGGTTAATATTTTTGCGCATTGGCGGTGTTGCTTTTGTGTAGTTATCTTGTGGAGCCATTCCTGACTGAAATAAGTTATCGTCAGAAACAGGCGATGCAACGTCGCGTTGGTTACTCACTAGTTGGTTACTTTGCTCACTTTGTGTTGGTGTGGTGTCTGTATTCATTGTGCCTAGTATTTGAGAACAACCAAAGCCCAGTGGTAAGCATAATGTAATTAATAGGTTTTTCATTTTGTGCTCCAAATTAGTATTCGCTTCGGTATAAAAGTCCGTCACGCTGCTGAATTTTCTCATTGCCCCACATTACATTAATTGGGATCTCGGTACTTCCCGCAGAGAGCACCTGTTTATTTTCTATATTCACAAGCCGTGCGTTAACTATGTATGCATGCTGCTGGCGAGTCACTGTGCCGGTGATAACTAAGTCAATATTTTGGCGATTACGTAATTTGCTTAAATCGCGACTTAAAATACTGTCTGAATTTTCTGATAAAGAGAGGTTATCCCCAAGTCTGTACTCAACGGTGTGATAACCCAGTTGAGTAAATTGTGTAAGCAGACTTTCTTGGATCTGCTGACTTAAGCCTGAGGCCTGCCCTGTCACTAATTTTGTATCTAGTGCATCTGCATAAAAGAAGCTACTAACGCCAACACGTGCATTAGCATTTAACGCTCCATTTAGATGGTTAAGTTGCGACGTTAAATTAACTACATAGTCATTAACCGTAAAAGGAGCCATGGCTGCTTTAGGTGCGTCTGTAGGCACACTTGGTTCTGGTGGTGGCACCAAGTTACAAGCAGCTAAATTTAAAAATAATAAAGGCAGTAAAAGGCGCATAATTGCCATCCTCTTCAAAACATACTGAAGATAAAGCAATTTGTATGCCGACTTAGCTATTGTGCGATAAAGGGCTGATCTACGTAATAACTAACTAAACAATTTATATTTTGGCTCTTTAATTTTTGACAGTCAGCCATGGCGTTTTTTTTGTCTATATATGCGCCTAGCTTTAAGCGGTTATACATAACTCCTTTTACATTTATTGTTTCAACATTCATCACAAAATTATCGCCTAGTAAGCTAGGAAGCTTTTTCTGTAATTGCCTAAAAGCTAAAGAGAGTTGTTCTTTTTGCGTTATTGAAAGCACTTGTAAAGCAAATTTGGGATTAACTGGTTTTGTTACTTGTAAATTGGAGCGATTAATTGTGTTGGTATTAACACTTTCTGCTTTTATTACTGGTGCGTTTTTCTGCTCATTTTCTTTTGCAATTGTATTGAGTTGTAATATTAGTAAGCTTAAGTCTTCTTCAATAAGTAATAAACGCGCAAGTTCTGGCTTCATATTTTGCCACTGCTGGGAGCTCATTTTTAGAGTTTCAAGTTCCTGCTTTGTTATTTTTACGTAGCTTTTTTCGTCAGTTACGTTGGTCTGAGTAGCACTATTATCAATTGCTTTATTGTTCGCACAACCATAACTTAGCAACATTGCACTGATTAAAAATATACATTGAACTCTTTTCATCCTAATTCCTTTAATGAAGTATTTTATGCGTTTCAACAACACACTTTAATCCTTGCGCTTTTACTGAGTCGCATACAGAGATAAGCGCTGGCGAACTGTTTGTTGCGTACGCTAAGGCTAAAATAAATTTATTTTTAGCTTTATCATGTATATAAAAAGCTTCTTGCTGCTCTATACGTGGTGCTATTAAACGGTAATAAATTTTTAAAATATTTAACGAATTAAAACTTCCTGCATTGGCAATGCTTCCTGTTGTTGCACTGAGCGCCTTTAACGTTAAATCAACACCCATTACTACATCTCCTTGAGCCGATAAATTAACTGTTATATTTTGAGTATTTTTTAGCTGCTTGCGTTGTTTATATTCATCATCAATTACTGCTTTATACTGCCCCGGTTTAAGGTCTGTAAATAAATAATAGCCATCATATGCTGCTTGAGTTTGTGCAACTTGATCCCCTTTCTCATTCAACAGCGCTATAGTTGCAAAGGGTTGGATCTGTGTTGTTTCCCCTTTTTGTTGATAAACAACTCCCTCCACTTCACTGGCATTATTTAATGCGAAGTCCATATACTCAACTAAACCAGCCCTTGGTGTAATAGAAAAGCCCTCGTTAGCTGGTATTAAAAACGGATCTTCAAAACTATTTCTATCAAGTATTATATCTGTTGTACGATTTGCTGGCATTGAAGTTAATAGTGCAACGCCGTGTTCGTCTGTAATTGCTTGACGATAATTGTGAACGCCTTTTACTTTTACGCCACCAACACCGTGCTCATCATCATCCATAATACCGTTATTATTTTGATCTAAAAATACGCGTAACATTAAGCTACCCGTGTTAGTTAAGGTGCGCTTAGAGGCAAAATATGTATTGTGTTCAACATCAAAACCTAAGCTAAAGCGACTATAAATACCGAGCCGCCAATCATCGTTACTGTTGTAGTTTAAGTTACTCGTTAAACTAAACTTATCGCTTTGCCAATTGAGCCCTAATTCTGCCGATTGAATATTATTACGAAGTGAATCAGTTAAAGTAAGTTCCGCTTGTAAATCTCGGCCCAAGTTGCGGCTAAACTCAGCCTCGTAACTAACAAGCTCACTTACTGGCGATATACTATAATCTATACCAAACCTTGTGTAGGTTCTCCCAAAGCGCTTTTGAAAACGTGTTGCTCCAAAAGTACCCTCAGAGCTATCGTCTTGTTGCCACAGCAATTGGTTACTTAGTGCAAATCCTGAGTATGAGTAGTTGAACTGGTTGCGTACTTGTTTAAAACGCCCTCTAGTATCACTATCGTCATATAGGACGTTATTTTGATAAGAAAGGCGTCCATAAGTATTATTCATTAGCCCACCAGCTAAATTTATTTGGTAGCTGTTAAAATCTTGCTGCTGTTCGTCGGTACGATTTGTAGCGCTAAAAAGTAGTGATTGTTCGGCAATTTGAGTTCGGGCTGTAAATTCAAATTCTTGTTCATTGTTATTATTTTTTTCAACATTCGCATTTAATAATAATCGGTCAAATAAGCTTATGTTGGTACCAAATGCATACTTAAGTAGATCGTCGTCTGTGTTTTTTTGACCTGATGTAGCAGTGTATACAGATACATTATCTGTAAGCCCTTGCTCATATCTACCCGCAACTTGCCAACCCTGCCCCTGCGAACTTGAAACATTGTTATTTAATAATTGCTTGCCTTGTTCAGTAACCGACAATTCATAGTTACCTTGTCCCTGCTTAAGTTGATTTCCGTCCACAAAGTAATAATCACTTTTGCGCTCAACTTGACCTTGAGGCCCATAAAAAATAAGCTCAAAATTATTAGCTCCAAATAATAGGTCTATATTATCAAAAATATAACGTCCATCTGCGAGGCTAAGCTGCTGGTCTATTAATATTTCATTACGATACAGTTCTACATCCCAACCTGGCTGTATAGCACCGCTTAAGTTAACTTGATTATTGACTATTTTTCTATTGGTAACATTATTAGAAACTTTAACACCTCGGGCATACTGACTACTGTAACTATTACCAACTTGCGTGGCGATGACATCACCAAAAGATATTTCAGTAGGCATTAAGCTGTTTTTTATTTCTTTGTCTAAGTTTTGCTTTGTAAACGTTAACCTAGAGTTGGTAAGTAAGTCAGTACTTCGTCCAGACAAAAAATACTCTGCAGATAAATACGCAAAGTCTTGAGTGCCTAAAAGTGAATAGTTCGTAGAATGTCTATCATCGTTCGCGGTAAAATTTAGTTGTAAGTCGGCAACCGGAGAAGATAGCGCTTTATATGGGCTAGCTTTCCATGGCAGCGTTGGTGGCGAACTTTTATTAGGCGATTTAAGATTGCGCGACTGCCTATATCTTTGTTGTTCAACTGGTAAGGGGCTCTTTGAGCTTATAAGTAATTCTAAATCTGGGTAATCAATATTAAACTCTAGATTTAAAGCATTATGTAAACTTTGAATATCTACATAAATATCATCTTCAATGGTAATTTGATTTTTTGCTAATAAGTAGCTCTGTGTAGGACTAGTAAATACTGCGGGTGTCACCGCTGCATTTAGAGAAAGAGGTTGTTGATTTGCTCCAACACCTTGAGCAATTCGATTGCTAGCATCAACATTCATTGCAAACTGTAAAATATCAAATAAGTCGCTTAAACTAACTTGTACACTTTGCTCGCTTTTAATTGCTGCAACTTCACCTAAGTAGTATGAGTTTAAATAAAGCGAAAGTATTAATAACTCGCCTGTAGCGATACGCTGTTGCTGATTTTCTTTGCTTTTATAATTAATTGCTTCCACGGGCTTAGTTAGCTTTAATTCAATTGCGCGCAGTGTTGTTAAAGCATCGCCTACGGAAGAATTGGGATTAGCAATTACACTATTACTAAGCAAACTACTTATGCTTAGTAATAGTGTATACAATAAATTATTTAGCCTCATTCACTGTTAAAGCATTAATTGATTGTGAGGTTAAAGGCAGAGTGTATTGTGCAAATGTAAGGTCTTTATATTCTTGACTGCCTTCATATTTAAAAATAACTTTTCCTGCTTTATCTAAATTTTTGTCACTAAATAAACTAAGAGTAACAAATGCATTATCCACTTCTGGATAAATACTTAAATTACCAATTTCTGCAACTTTAACTTGCTCGTTATTACTATTAACAAAGTAGGCACTCAATTTACCGTAGGTACTAAACATACCTTCTCGTTTTATATTCAATAAAAACTGAGGACGTTGATTGCTTTCATTTAGTACTACCTTAGCTTGCTCTATAGTAACTTCTGGCTGTTTCATGTCTTTACGTAACAAAATAGGAATGCTGTAGCTCATAATCATATTAACTTTTATTGAGCTTGTTTTATTAGTATTTTCACCCGGCAATGCTTGAAATAAAAGATGAGAGCGATACTCACCAGAAGCCAGATCTTTAGGTTTACGTATTGCTATTTTTACTGTTTGTTTTTCACCAGGCGCTAAACGCATTTGTTTTGGTGACAAACGTGCCATTGAGCTTAAACTTTCACTTGTAGCCTCCGCCAACTGTATGTAGCCACCGCTAGGTTGCGCTTGTTTCTCACTCCATAAAACACGATATGTTTGATATTCATTACCCGTATTAATTACGGTAACTTTAGCGGTTCGTTGACGTTCATCGAAACTAATACGGGTTGGAGAGATAAGTAAATTTGCGTATGCATTTTTTCCTAAAATACATACACTCAGTGCGAGGAGCACTACAACTTTATAAAGCATGTTTTGTCCTTTAGTAATCAATCGTAATTTCTAATTGGGTGTCGGTAATAAAACGACCATCTAAGTAACTTTGGCTAGTCCCTGTCGTTATTAAACGGCCACCTACTTTGAGTAGAAGCTCTCCAAACTCATCGCTAGCCTGCGTTCTTGGTAAATCCACTAATACAACCGAAAACTTGGCACTATTAGCCCCAAGTACTTCACTTTGTAATGTACTGTCACTCGTTTTGTTAAACGATATTTGAGTAAGAGGAGGTAAATCGGTAAATAAAAGTTCTGCAGGATTACCCTCAGTTAATACGTAAATATTACCAAATTTGGTTATTTCACCCTCATGGCTAATGGTTATAGAACTTAAGGTATTATTTTGAGGGATAACTAAAGTGCCAAAATTAAGCGCCTCTTGCTGTATGCTTGCGCTATAAACTTGCTCGCTAAACGTTAACGAAAGCCAAGCATAAACATACAAAAAGCGCATTACTTGTTTAAACACTAATTAATATGACACTTCAATATTAAAGCTACCCGAATACTCACCATCAGGGTAATCCACACTTGATGCGTTTGAAGAAGTAGAAAGAGTCGCGCCTATATTAAATGATACAGTGCCATCAGCACTAGCTTGTAGGTTAGGAGTACCTTGCGTATAAAGCGCGCCTGCATTTGTTCCGCTTGTTATAAAGTAAGTCCAAGCACCTACAGTAAAATCAGGTTCATTTAACCCTTGGCCAGCTAAAGGTAGTATTAAAGTATTTACTGGGTCTGTAATGGTTAAAATAGAGTTTGGTACGACATCTGACACACTAAAAGCGCCAGCTTCACCATCTTCAATTATTGAGATACTCGCAGCGTTACCAACTGGATTATCTTGTGAAGTAACAGGGCTCGCAGCTGGATCAGGATTAACTGTCAGCGTCGCTTGTTCACTGCCTGTTGGATCTGAAATAGCACGAATAGTACCAAAATTTAAATCGTTATCTTTTGTGAGTACTACAGCATTTTGTACCGTTACTTTCGCTTCAAATGATTCTGTAGCAGCATAAGTGCTAAACGAGCTGACCACGGTGGCTGCAGCTAATGCAGATAAATAAAACTTCATGCTAAATCCTTATAAGAAAATGGGCTTTATCAAATATTTGCCCAACTATAGTTAGTATCGACTACTAGTACAAATACTTTAATACTATATAAGTTTAAAAGGTCTAATTTTTTAATTATATTGGTTTCCCTACAAAAGCAGCAATATTACATGCTTGATCAAGCTGATTAGCTAAATAACAAAACGTACTTACTTGAGCATCGTTTTTAAATGGACCTACACGTAATCCATACAAAGTCATATTATTATTTTTACGTTCAAACATAGTAAAATTAAATTGAGTAAATGCACTAGGGTATAATTGCTTAAGCCTTTCGACTCTTGCTCTAACAAGCTCTGGCTTTAAATACCAACCAAGCTGTGCTCCAATTTTAGTTTCATCTGTTAAGGTGAGTTCTGAATTTTGTAAGTTTGGTGTTTTTACTTCGGGAGTGTTATTTAGTGCCGTCGGTTCCAAATTCTGTGAAGGCTGATTACCATAGGTGATATCGGTTTTACTTTGCATGAGTAAAGGAGGATTTTCAGTTAATTCACTTTGAGACGATAACGCCATAATTAATAGCTGTAAATCATCTTCCATAGCAGTTAAACGACCAATGCTTTCTTGTTGTAAGTGCCACTGCGAAACATACTCTTTTACTTGTTTATCAGTTATTAAAGAATGCTGCACGCTCTCGTTATTTACAGTTGCGCTGCTGCATCCATATAAATTAAAAGATAAGAATAAAACTGATATTAAATGACAAGACTTAAAATACCGCATTGCAAAATGCACTCTACTAACCAAGATAATAAATCAAAGCAAATTTTGCGCCAATTTATAGCAACTTTTTAATTAAGTAGTCTATTTTGAAGTAAGAAAACCGAGTTGATAACAAAACAAAATTGCGTTATTTAATTACTATCACTAATTATTGCTGTATTGATCTAGCTACTGCCTCCGTGCACTCGTATATCAAAATTATTAGCGATAATTGCGTCAGGTTTAATCCCCAAGATTGATTAGGTATTATTACAGATTGATATTACGTAATACGGGCTACAGCCTTACTGGCTTATCGGTGTAGTTACTTACTATGCAATCGAGTTTATACAGCTTGAATACGTCACAGTCTGCTTTTGCATTTTTAAAGTTTTGGTAAGAGCCAAGTTTTAGCCTGTAAAACATTTTGTTGTTTATTTTGGCGGTTTCTACGTTAGTCAATATTTTGTCTCTAAACAACGGTGCTGCTTTAGTATTTAGCTCTTGCCATGCTTTAGCCACACCTTGCTCTGAGTCAACTGAAGCTACCTGCAAAGCAAATACATGTTTTGGTTTATTTAATTTTACAGCTTGTTTTTTATTGCTGTAGTTTTGTTTAACTTGTTGGCGTGATTTAACATTACGTGTGTTTCGAGGTGAGCGTACAGACTGGCTGCTATACCCTTGATTAGCCTGCGCAATAGCTTTGCTGTTTATAATATCAATATGATTTACGAGGTAAGTTATTTCTTTTTCTAACCTTAAGATTCGCTCTATACCTTCGCGTGCTTGTTGCCACTGCATTGCAGCATCTTTTAGCTGAGCAAGCTCCAAGGCAGTAATTGAGACGTAGTCAGGCGAGTTACTTTGAGGTTGTTCGTCAATGGTTTTTATTTCAGGCGTAACGCTGCATGCTGTGCCAAATAAAAGCATTAGCAAGCTAAGTAAAAGCCCAATGTTATTTTTTTTATATATAAACATGTATTTGCTGTCCTGAAAGCAGTGTTTTCACTACATTTCAGTTAAACATTCTCACAAGAAAGCGTTTAACTTTATTTAAGCTGTGAGCTATAAAACTTAGCTCTTCGCATGCTTGTCAGTGTTTTGTAAAACACAACGTTGCATACTCCCACCCTTCCTTGAGAACATTATTTAATACAAATTCAATGCCAGTTAACACAAACTTTACAACATAAATAACAATATGTCTGTAATGACTTAAAAACTTTTATTTTAGAGCTACTCCTTTCCTTATTTTATTCTAGGGCCTGTTGACCTTTCATGATTAAAATTTGTTCAATCTAGGGGCCATTTAATCGCGGCGCGAGGTTTGTAACCTAGTGGGCTAAGTAAAAACCGAGTAAAGCTTCCGCGTCCTGCTCACGCCCCTTACCTACATCCATGTAGGCAACAAAGAGTAAATTGCCCCGAGGCAGAACCCTTCGGGCAGCGCATGTTTGGCATCTATGCTACGTTATCGCCTATTTATGGGGAATAACCACACTACATAGGCTCTGCCTTGCCTAAATACCAAACAGCCTGCTGCAAATTTAACCTCAAAAGATAAACAGGCCCTGATAAAACTCATAAAAAAGGCGCCGATATAGGCGCCTTTCATGTTTTACGTTAACTGTTAAATCAGTTTTTTAATAAATGATTTTAATTCATCGGCAAATTCATCGCGACGAAGTGCAAATTCAATCGTTGCTTTTAAGTAACCAATTTTACTTCCACAATCGTGGCTACGGCCTTTTATAGCGTATGCATCTACTTTTTCGTGTTCCATTAACATCGCAATTGCGTCAGTTAATTGAATTTCGTCGCCTGCACCTTGCGGAGTTTTCGCAAGTAACGGCCAGATATTTTCGCTTAATACGTATCGACCCACTACAGCTAAGTTTGATGGAGCTTCATCTACTGGCGGCTTTTCTACCATATTAAGAATTGGCGAGCTTTCACCTTGCTTTAAGTCAACATCACCTAAATCAACCACACCAAACTGGTTAACTTGTGCCATTGGTACTGGTTCTACCATAATTTGACTGTGCTTGGTTTTCTCAAAATTAGCGATCATTTCTGCTAAGTTATCTTTTTTAAGATCGCTCTCTACATCATCAATAATTACATCTGGTAAAATAACTACAAACGGTTCGTTACCAATAATAGGCGCTGCACAACTAATAGCATGGCCTAAGCCTTTTGCTTCACCTTGGCGTACGTGAATAATGGTTACGTCTTTAGGGCAGATTGCTTGCACTTCGGCAAGTAGTTGCCGCTTAACACGCTTTTCTAAAGTAGCTTCTAGTTCAAAACTTGTATCAAAGTGATTTTCGATTGAATTTTTACTTGAGTGAGTTACTAACACTATTTCTTTAATGCCTGCAGCAACGGCTTCGTTTACTACATATTGAATTAAAGGACGGTCTACCACTGGCAGCATTTCTTTAGGAATTGCTTTAGTGGCTGGTAACATACGAGTACCAAGGCCCGCTACTGGGATCACTGCTTTCATTTTATGTTTTCCTTAATCTTTTATTATACTGAAAATGGATATTGAATCGCTTCATGGCATTGATAGCCTGTTACTTCAAAGTCGTCTCGTGTTACCCACGTTTCTATGTCTTCTAATGATTTAATTTTTGGATTAATTTTTAACTGAGGTGAATCAAATGGCTCACGCGTTAACTGCACGTCTCGCATCAGTTCAAGTTGGTTTTCGTAAATATGTGCATTAGCAATTTTATGATACGCCTTACCCGCTTTGTGGCCGGTAATTTGAGCCACTAACGCAAGCAATACAAAACACTGAATTTGATTAAAATTAAGGCCAAGTGGCACATCACAGCTTCGCTGGTATGACGTTAAATATAGCGTATCGCCAAGTAACGAAAAAGTGTGCGTATGCATACACGGGCGCAGGCAACCAAGCTCAAACTCACCTGGATTATAAAACGTAATTATTTCACCACGGTCATCAATGCCATTTTTTAAGTTATTAATAACTTTGGAAAGCTGATCGAGTGTTGAACCATCTGGACGTTGCCAACCACGGCCTTGTACGCCATAAACACGCCCCATGTCGTCCTCACCTTTACGGTTAGGATTATTAAGCCATGCGTTGTTATCGTTCGCGTTGGCATCCCATGTTTTACAGCCAATTTCACGAAATTGCGCAGAGCTGTCGTAACCGCGTAAATATCCTAGCAATTCAGCAATCGCTGCTTTGTAGTAGCTTTTTCGTGTAGTGATCATCGGAAACTGATTATTAGCCACATCGTATTCTAAATCAGCATTGATAACGGTTAAACAACGCGTACCTGTACGTTTATTTTCGACCCACTGCCCTTCGTCAACAATACGCTGACATAATTCTAAATATTGTTTCATGCGTTACTTCTTATTATGCTTTAGCTGTGGTTATTTGTTTAGGTTGTTTATATGCCCAAATTAATAAGCCTAAACCACCTACAATCATTGGTAACGAAAGTATTTGTCCCATTGATATAAAGTCGGCAAATAAACCTAATTGTGCATCGGGTTGGCGGAAATATTCAATACAGAATCTAAACACGCCATAGCCTAATAAAAACACTCCGGCTACACTGCCTGCTGGGCGCGGTTTTTTAATAAACCATTGCAGGATTAAAAACAGTACTAAGCCTTCAAAAAATGCTTCGTATAATTGCGATGGGTGACGCGCAAGCGGACCGCCCGTTGGAAATACCATTGCCCATGGCACGTCGGTAACTCGACCCCATAATTCACCGTTTATAAAGTTACCAATCCGTCCAGCTAAAAGCCCTACTGGAACCAGTGGAGCAACAAAATCGCCCACTTGAAGAAGCGACTTTTTACGCGTCCACGAAAAAATTGCGACGGCGGTTATAACGCCAAGTGTTCCACCATGGAACGACATACCACCCTGATCTATTCTAAATAAATACAGTGGGTTTTCTATAAAGTAACTAAACTGGTAAAACAATACGTAGCCAATACGCCCGCCTAGTATTACCCCCAACATGCCGTAAAACAGTAAATCGCCTACTTGCTCTTTAGTCCAACCCGAATTTGGCTTTGATGCTTGACGATTTGCAAACCACATCGCAAATGCAAAACCTATTAAATACATTAAGCCATACCAACGTACGCTTAGCGGTCCAACAGAAAAAATAATTGGATCAATTTGAGGAAACTCAAGTGCCATAAAAAATAAACCTTTAGCTAAAAACCATTTTAATTGCGATAACTACAAGCAGTACCGCGAAAACTTTCTTAATTGTATTAACAGGTAAATAGTGAGTTGCTTTAGCGCCAATAGGCGCAACAAACCACGAGGTAATAACAATTCCAAATAATGCAGGTAAATAAACAAACCCAGCAAAACCATGCTCTAAATCGGTAACATGCCAGCCTGCGCTGATGTAACCAATAGAGCCAAATAATGCTATAACAATTCCGCACGCGGCTGCGCAGCCAATTGCTTTTTTTATATCAACCGAAAAATAATTAAGCATAGGTACTATTAAAGCACCACCACCAATACCAATTAAACCTGATAATCCGCCCATTATCGCAGAAAATCCACCTAAAATAGGACCTGCTGGTAACGGTTTATCTGACATCGGTTTATTACGCGCGGATAGCACCATTCTTGTTGCAATAAATACAACACTTATAGCAAACACTGTACGCAATATTTGTTCAGGGATTAAACTTGCTGCAAAGCCACTAATAAGTGCACCTAAAGCCACACCCGACATAACCCATGGGGCAATATCCCAAGGCACGTTATCATTTTTATGATGAGCCAGCGCTGAAGACGTTGAAGTAAATAAAATAGAAGCGAGTGAGGTTGCAATAGCAATTACTAATACATGATCAGCTGACGTTACATTAAATGACAGTAGCAGAGTGCTTAGAACTGGAACGATAATTAAACCGCCACCAATGCCTAGTAACCCAGCTAAAAACCCAACAATACAGCCTAGTAGTGCGCAGCTTGCGACTAACAAACCTAAGTCATACATAGTAATCTCAAATACCCTTTTAAGGTTTATATATTAAAGGATTATAAAACTAATAGCATCTGTGTATTGCAATTAATTAGGCGTATAAGCTTATTTGGGAGTGTAAAACAAATCACCTAATTTATGCTCTAGCATAAAGCTTCGCGTTAAACGTAGTACTTGTTTGGCTGTGGATTGCGCTAAGCATTCACTTAATAGTTGTTCCATGTCACTAACATTTAAACGCCTAAGTACCCATTTAACTTTATTAAGCGATGATAAATTCATACTAAGGCGCCTGTAACCCATGGCAATAAGCAAAATAGCCCCTTCAGGATCGCCGCCTAGTTCACCACACAAACTAAATGGCAGTTCATATTGCTCACATTCACGCGCTACTTTATTTAGTACCCTGAGTACGCCCGGGTGATAAGGGTTAAAAAGTTCGGCAACTCGTGCATTAGCCCTGTCTACTGCTAATAAATACTGTGTTAAATCGTTACTACCTACTGAGCAAAAATCGACTTTTTTTGACCACTCTGGAAGCATAAATACACTTGAAGGTACCTCTAGCATTATCCCTATGTCGGGTCTTTCAATGGTTTGCTCTGGGTATTTTTCACTTAACTCAAAGTAAGCCTGTTCAAATAACGCAAGTGACTCATCAACTTCTTCAGTGCCGCTGATCATAGGGAGCATTATTTTTAGATTGCCTAAACCAATATTGGCTTTAAGCATCGCTTTTAGTTGATCTAAAAATAACTCTGGGTGATCAAGGCTAATACGAATGCCACGCCAACCTAAAAATGGGTTTTCTTCGGTAATGTTAAAGTAATCGAGTACCTTATCGCCCCCAATATCCAATGTACGCATAACCACAGGATTAGGATGATAGCTAGTTAGTACTTCTCGGTACCAATTTTCTTGCTCTGATTGCGAAGGAAACTGACCCTTTTGCATAAACCACGCTTCGGTACGGTAAAGCCCCACACCGTCACAAATATGCGCGCTACTTTGCTCGGTATTAAGCTCAAGGCCTGCGTTTAATAATAAGCTAACATGCTCACCGTCAAGCGTAATTGATTCAGAGTCTTGCTCTGCTAAAAAGCGGTTATTAAGTAGGTTATCTTGATGCTGTAACTCTGTGTATTCATCCATCAACATTTGCGAAGGCGATATATATAAACGCCCAGCAAATGCATCTAAAATCATCGGTTTGCCATTAAACTGCAATAGAGGTAAATCTTCTATACCCCAAATGGCAGGGATCCCCATCGCACGCGTTAATATAGAAGCATGGCTATTTGCAGAGCCATTTACGCTTACAACGCCTGTTAAGTGACCTTTTGGCACCTCAGCAAGCATGGCGGGTGTTAAGGTATTAGCAATTAAAATAGTATTGGCCGGATAATTTTTAACAGCGTGCTCGGTATTTACAAGATGATGTAATACACGAAGGCCAATATCTTTAACGTCAACAGCACGCTCTTTTATATAAGGGTCTTGCATGGCATTAAATTGAGATATTAAACGCTCTATTACAATTTTTAGGGCGCTTTTAGCACACCAGCCTTCTTGTAATTGCATTTCAACATTATGCCCTAAACTTTTAGCGTCAAGCAGTTGTTGATACACATCAAATACCGCAAGAGCTTCGTGCGGAATAGAATCGCTTAGCGTCATAGATAGGGTATTAAATTCTTTGCGCGTTGCAGCTACAGCTTGTGTAAACAAACGGCGCTGCTCAGTAACGTCACTGTCTTTTAAAAGCTCAATAGATTTAAAATCGAGTTTTGGTAATACAACAAATGCTTGCCCTATACCTATTCCAGGCGCGCTCGATACGCCTTTTAAAACAGACGTTTGATGAGATGACTCATCTTGGCGGAGTATTTCTTTAATTTCAGCATGCGCTAACTGTGAAGCAAGCTGGGCAGAAAGCGTTATTAAAAACGACTCTTCGTCTTGGCTAAATACACGTGCCATTTTTTGTTGAACAACAATAACACCCAGTACTTTTTTTTGATGAACAACGGGTACAGATAAAAAAGCGTTGTAGCCTTCTTCATTTACTTCGGGAGAGAGCTTAAAGCGAGGATGCGATTTAGCAAATGCAATATTAATAGGTTCTTCGCGTTGCGCTACTAGGCCCACTAAGCCTTCGGTAAACCCAATTCTAAACTTACCCACCGCATCAGGATTTAACCCTTCGGTAGCCATAAGTACAAAATTGTCTTGGCTGTAATCTGCAAAATAAATGGAGCAGCACTGGGTTTTCATGGCATCTTTAACCATTTGCACAAAGCACACTAATGCGCTGTCTAAATTCGCTTGTCGCGATACAGACTCCGCAATAGATCTCAGTGTAGCCAGCATACCCTGCTCCTTTATTGTATCGAGAAATTACTACCTTTTACTTCGCCAATGATCTTTATGTTGTTCTCTCTTATTAAAAGGCATGGCGAAAGGAGCAAACTCTTTCATTACTCGTCGATAAACATCCCGTTTAAACGATACAACCTGTCTTACAGGATACCAATAACTTACCCAGCGCCAATCATCAAACTCTGGATGGTGGGTTTTAAGTAAATTTACATCTTCGTCTTTACAGCGTAATTTTAGTAAAAACCATTTTTGTTTTTGCCCAATACACACCGGACTAGAGTCTCGGCGGATTAATCGTTTGGGTAATTTATAGCGTAACCAATGTTTTGAGCTTGCGACTATTTCTACATCTTCTGGTCGCAACCCTACTTCTTCGTGTAATTCACGGTACATGGTTTGTTCTGCAGTTTCGCCATCATCAACACCACCTTGGGGAAATTGCCAAGAGTGTTGACCATAACGTCTGGCCCAAAAAACCTGTCCCTGATTATTGCAAATCACAATTCCGACATTGGCACGAAAACCTTCGGCATCAATCACCTTAGTGCCTCATTTGTAAGTCGATTTTTAATGATTGTTCCACATTAGCCGCAATACGGCAAATACTATTATACCCAAGCCAATTAGTGAGCTAAGTTTAAGCTTTTAGTATGTTGATAAATTAATAGAGAATAGGTAAATATTTAGAAAATAACTCAGCAAAGCTATTGCGGTTCTTGTTTTCCTCTAGTTACTCACAGTTTGTGCATAACTTTTGTAAAACACGCTCATTTTGCAAACAAATCCACAATATTAGATCTTAAAACTTAGCTTCTCCACAGATTCTGTGGATAAACATGTTCATATAGTTGTATTTATCCTTACAACTTTTAAATGGCTTAATCAAAACTGAACTTGCACATTTAAAAAAACCTGCAGAGTCAGTAACTTAAAGTAAAGTAGCTTAATTTCAATATGTGCAAAATTAACACAAACAACAGGCGGGCAAAAAACGTACAACCCTAAAGATATCCACGGCTTAGCCTATTTGCTATCATGGCTATGGTATTTATACAACCGAAATTAAGAATATGCGACCTACAAAACCACACTCAATAAACGACTTAATGCAACGCGTTAACAGTATTGCCGGATTAACGCTAGGACAACTTGCTAACAAGTATAATTTTAAAACGCCAGATGATTTACTACGTGAAAAAGGCTGGACTGGGCAACTCATTGAATACGTACTAGGCGCTACTGCAGGCTCAAAACCCCTCCCCGATTTTGAAGATTTAGGAATTGAGCTAAAAACACTGCCTATTTCTTATAAAGGTAGGCCACTGGAAACTACGTTTGTATCGGTTACACCTTTAATGAACGTAACGGGAATGACGTGGCATACCAGCTCTGTGCGTAAAAAACTAAATCATGTTTTATGGCTGCCAATTTTAAGCGAACGTGATATTGCGCCGTTTGACAGAACTATCGGCAGCGGCTTTTTGTGGCAGCCTTCACCTGAACAAGACGCTTTGTTACAACGCGACTGGGAAGAGCAAATGGAGCTAATTGCGCTAGGTAGAGTCGACGAAATATCAGGCCATTTAGGCGATGCTATGCAAATACGCCCTAAAGCTGCTCATAGTAAAATAGTCACTGATGCTATTGGCCCAAATGGGCAAATAATTAAAACTCTACCCCGTGGTTTTTATTTAAAAACCAGTTTTACAGGTGATATTTTAAAGCAGCAGTTTCAGCTATGAGTACGTAAGAAGTTAAAGTATGAATAAAGCGTTATACTTTTGTGTTCCACTCTTTAGTGCTGCGTACATCAACAAGCTTAAAGCCTACAACTTATTTTCATCTCTTTGGAAAAAGTATCAGGCATAAAAAATCCCCGCATAGGCGAGGATTTTATCATCTAAATTAAAAGTTAGATTCTATATAAAATAGAATTACTGACCTTTAACTTCTTTAAGACCGTTGTACGGTGCTTTATCACCTAATTGCTCTTCAATACGTAGCAATTGGTTGTATTTTGCAACACGGTCAGAACGGCTCAATGAACCTGTTTTGATTTGACCTGCAGCCGTACCCACTGCTAAATCAGCAATTGTTGAATCTTCAGTTTCACCAGAACGGTGAGAAATAACAACAGTAAAACCAGCATCTTTAGCCATTTTGATTGCAGCTAAAGTTTCAGTTAAAGAACCGATTTGGTTAAACTTAATTAAGATTGAGTTAGCAATACCGTTGTCGATACCACGTTTTAAAATCTTAGTATTTGTTACAAATAAATCATCACCTACTAATTGGATTTTATCACCCATTAGTTTAGTTTGATGTGCAAAGCCATCCCAATCAGACTCATCAAGACCATCTTCGATAGAAACGATTGGGTACTGATTAGTAAGATCTTGTAAGAAGAAGTTAAATTCTTCAGAAGTGAATTTTTTACCTTCACCTTTAAGATCGTAGATGTTTGCTTCTTTGTCGTAAAACTCAGATGCAGCACAATCCATCGCTAAAGTAATATCTTTACCTAGCTCGTAACCTGCGTTTGCAACAGCTACCTTGATTGCAGCAAGAGCCGCTTCATTAGATGCAAGGTTAGGTGCAAAACCACCTTCATCGCCAACCGCTGTTGAATGACCATCAGCTTTAAGCACTTTAGCAAGGCTGTGGAATACTTCAGCGCCCATACGTAGGCCTTCGCGGAAGTTTTTAGCGCCAACAGGTTGGATCATGAATTCTTGAATATCTACAGAGTTATCTGCGTGCTCACCACCATTGATGATGTTCATCATTGGAAGTGGCATAGAGTAAACACCTGGTGTGCCATTTAAGTCAGCAATATGCTCATAAAGCTCAACTTTTTTAGACTGTGCAGCTGCTTTCGCAGATGCTAGTGATACAGCTAAGATTGCGTTTGCACCTAATTTTTCTTTATTTTCGGTACCATCTAAATCTAGCATCACTTTATCAACAGCGTTTTGATCTAATGCATTTTGACCAGCTAAAGCATCAGCAATTTCTTTATTAATATAACCAACTGCTTTTAATACGCCTTTACCTAAGTAACGTGATTTATCACCGTCGCGTAACTCTAATGCTTCACGAGTACCAGTAGATGCGCCTGAAGGTGCTGCTGCACGACCCCAAGAACCATCTGCTAAATGTACGTCTGCTTCAACAGTTGGGTTACCACGCGAGTCCATAATTTCGCGACCGATTACTTTTACGATTTCTGACATCTTGATTCCTCTATATTCCCAAAATGGTGAGTTCAGCTAACTTTACTACGTTTTATATAGCTTAGTCAGCCCTTAAAACAAAAAAGCCGTGCAATATGCACGGCTTTTAAAATTACGAATTCGCTTTTTGGTGGATGTGCGCAGCTGCTACAAACCCTTCAAATAACGGATGACCATCACGTGGCGTTGACGTGAATTCCGGATGGAACTGCGCGGCAATAAACCATGGGTGATCTTTATTTTCGATAATTTCTACCAGTTTTTTATCTTCTGATAAACCAGTAAAGCTTAAGCCTGCTTTTTCAAGTATTTCTACGAAGTTATTATTTACTTCGTAGCGATGACGATGACGTTCAACAATTTCGTCGCTGCCATATACTCCATGTACTTTAGAACCAGGCGTTAAATGACATTTTTGTGCGCCTAAACGCATAGTGCCACCTAAATCAGATTTTTCGCTACGTGTTTCAACATTACCTTCAGCATCTAGCCATTCAGTAATTAAGCCAACTACAGGCGCTTCTGAATTTGCATTAAATTCTGTAGAGTTTGCATCCGTTAAACCTGCAACATTACGTGCATATTCAATTAATGCTACTTGCATTCCTAAACAAATACCTAAGTATGGTACTTTATTTTCACGTGCATATTTAGCTGCTAAGATTTTACCTTCAACACCACGTCCGCCAAATCCACCAGGTACTAAAATAGCATCTAAGTGTGAAAGTAATTCAACACCTTTGCTTTCTAAGTCTTGTGAATCTACGTATTCAATGTTGATTGTTAGGCGGTTTTTAAGACCCGCATGCTTTAATGCTTCGTTAACCGATTTGTACGCATCTGGTAATTCAATATATTTACCAACCATACCAATGGTCACTTCACCCGTTGGGTTAGACTCTTGATAAAGTACTTGTTCCCACTCAGCTAAATCAGCTTCTGGTGGATCTAAGTGAAAACGACGACATACAAAGTTATCTAATTCTTGTGTTTTTAATAACGCAGGAATTTTATAAATACTGTCTACATCGGGTAGTGAAATAACCGCTTTTTCTTCTACGTTTGTGAATAATGAGATTTTTGCACGCTCATTATTAGGTAGTTTACGGTCTGAACGACAAATAAGAATATCTGGTTGAATACCTACTGAGCGTAACTCTTTAACAGAGTGCTGAGTTGGTTTCGTTTTAACTTCACCGGCAGGGCCTAAAAATGGCACTAGCGTTAAGTGAATAAATAGCGCGCGTTCGCGACCAATTTCAGTACCCATCTGACGAATTGCTTCAATAAACGGTTGTGATTCAATATCACCTACAGTGCCGCCAATTTCTACAATAGCAATATCATAACCTTCAGCACCGTCGTATACACGTTGCTTAATATCGTTAGTGATATGTGGAATAACCTGAATAGTAGCACCTAGGTATTCACCACGGCGCTCACGACGTAATACGTCTTCATATACACGGCCTTGTGTGAAGTTATTACGACTAGTCATTTTGGTACGGATAAAACGCTCGTAGTGACCTAAATCAAGGTCCGTTTCTGCGCCGTCTTCTGTAACGTAAACTTCACCGTGTTGAATTGGGCTCATTGTGCCTGGGTCAACGTTGATGTAAGGATCCAGCTTTAAAATGGTAACATTTAAACCACGGGCTTCTAAAATAGCGGCCAGTGAAGCTGCGGCAATACCTTTACCCAACGAAGAAACAACTCCGCCAGTAACGAAGATAAATTTTGTACTCATGCGAACCCTAGAATATCAGGAATTAAAAGGAATATAACACCCAAAGAAGAGCCTAAGGGTATATCATCAAGACGGGGCGAAATTGTACCAAAACACTGCTTATCAATCCAGCTAAAATTAGCTAATACGCGCACAAAAAATGTGCACTATTTAACATTAGGCCTATTTTACTTTTTTAATCGCATCCCACGCACTATCCATCTCTTCAAAGGTTGCTGTATCTAAGCTTTTACCTTGCGCATGC
The DNA here is from genome assembly GCF_014163785.1 of Pseudoalteromonas sp. SR43-7. Classification (NCBI taxonomy): domain Bacteria; kingdom Pseudomonadati; phylum Pseudomonadota; class Gammaproteobacteria; order Alteromonadales; family Pseudoalteromonadaceae; genus Pseudoalteromonas; species Pseudoalteromonas sp. SR43-7. The sequence continues at coordinate 45,759 of NZ_JACJDY010000019.1, forward strand.
AAATAAGCGTTTACCTTTTCAAAACGCGCTGAAAACTTATCATTAGCGCTACGAAGCAGTTGTTCGGGATCTCGTTTAACATGGCGTACAACATTAACAGTGGCAAAAAGTAAGTCGCCGAGTTCTTCCGCTGTATGATCAGATAGCGGGTCTTGCTCAATCGCTTCTTTTACTTCAAGCACTTCTTCACTCACTTTATCTAGTGCACCATGATACGTTGGCCAATCAAAGCCAAGGGAAGCCACGCGTTGTTGAATTTTTTTGGCTTTGCTTAAGCTTGGCATATTGCCAGGGATATCTTGCCAAAAAGAAGGGGATTCGATTTGCGCTTTAGCACTTCGCTCCTGTGCTTTGATTGCTTGCCACTGCTGCGATAATTGATCGTCTGTTAACTCTTTTTTTTCACCAAACACATGCGGATGACGACGGGTAAGCTTATCGTTTAATTGCTCTACTAGATCATTAAAATCAAATAGATTTTGCTCTTGTGCAAGCTGCGCATAAAAAACTATTTGAAATAACAAATCACCCAATTCACCTTTAAGCTCATCTAAGTTGCCTGATTCAATACAGTCAGCAACTTCGTACGCTTCTTCAAGTGTATGCGGCACAATAGATTTAAAATCTTGCTTGAGATCCCACGGACAACCGCCCTTGGGATCTCGCAGTGTTTTCATTATGCTAAGAAGTTGTGTAAGCGCTGTATTATCATTCATGATTAATGACCACGCTTGGCATCGTGTACACCTTCAATTTGGTGTAATTTAGAAAGAACACGGTTAGTACCCGATAAGTCATGTACTTCTATTTGCATTGTAAATATAGCTAACTGATTATCTTCAACCGTATTTACGTTCATGTTTAAAACATTTACTTTTTCATTAGCAAGTACTGAGCTTATATCGCGTATCAGCCCTGAACGGTCGGTGGCTTCTATTTTAATACTTAGTGCGTACGAGCCGTTAATATCATCTGACCAGCTTACAGAAATTACACGCTCAGGATGCTGGTTTTTTAAGTTATTAAACGAATCACAGTCTTCTTTATGAACACCTATTCCTCGACCTTGGGTTATATAACCTATTATTTCATCGCCAGGTACTGGGCGACAGCACTTGGCTACATGGCTCATTAAGCTGCCAACGCCATCAACCACAATGCCGTTTTTATCACCAGTTACTTTACTTGGTGCTTTAATGCGAATAACCGGCTCGTCTTCTGTCCGATCACTTACAAAGTTAAGCATTTGATTGAGGCGAACATCGCCCGCACCAATCGCAACCATTAAGTCATCCAGCTCTTTAAAGTTAAAACGCTTAATGGCTGGCTCTAAATCTTTGTATGTTAAATTGAGCTTTTGTAGCTCACTGTCGAGAATTTCTTTCCCCGCACTTAAGTTTTTGTCGCGGTCGAGCTGTTTAAACCAGTGATGAATTTTAGCTCTAGCACGCGATGACTTAATGTATCCTAATGACGGGTTTAACCAATCACGACTTGGATTTGGTTGTTTTTGGGTCAGTATTTCTACCTGATCCCCTGTTGTAAGTTGATGCGTAAACGGCACTATTTTGCCGAATATTTTTGCGCCAATACAACGATGCCCCACATTTGAGTGGATGTAGTAAGCAAAATCAAGCGGTGTAGCGCCAAGTGGTAAATCGATAATATCGCCGCTTGGGGTAAATATGTATACGCGGTCTTCTACTACTTGGTTTTTAAGCTCTTCTGCTAAATCGCCGCCATCGACCACTTCTTCTTGCCATTGGAGTAGCTTACGCAACCAGCTAATTTTTTGCTCATAACCCGAGCCACGCCCTGGTAATGCACCTTCTTTGTACATCCAGTGTGCAGCCACCCCTAACTCAGCATCTTGATGCATGTCGCTGGTACGAATTTGTATTTCTACTGTTTTACCTTCAGGTCCAAATACCACGGTATGAATTGACTGATAGCCGTTTTGTTTTGGGGTTGCTACATAGTCGTCAAACTCTTTATTAAGATGACGCCAATTGGTGTGCACAATGCCCAGCGCACCGTAGCAGTCTTGCAATCGTTCAACGACGATACGCATTGCCCGAATATCAAAAAGCTGATCAAACTCGTAGTTTTTTTGCTGCATTTTTTTATAAATGCTGTAAATGTGTTTAGGACGACCATAAACTTGGGCTTCTATGCCCGCTTCACTTAAACGGTTTTTTACCTGCTCAACCATATCTTCCATGTAGGCTTCGCGTGTAAGGCGTTTGTCGTCAAGTTGTTTGGCTATGCTTTTATAGGTGCCTGGGTGCAAATATCTAAACGATAAATCTTCCAGTTCCCATTTTAATTGCCCTATTCCTAATCTGTTTGCCAATGGTGCAAAAATATCAGCTGTTTCTTTAGCGGCAATAACGCGGTCTTCTTCATCCGCATTTTTTACATTGCGTAGATGACATACCTGCTCGGCAAGCTTAATGACCACGGCGCGCACATCTTCAACCATGGTTAATAACATTTTTCGAATATTATCAACTTGCATAGTGCCTTTACCTTGATGCGATAAAGTACTAATAGTGGCCATTTGTGCAACCCCAGTTAACAGCATGGCTATGTTATTCCCAAGCTGCTCTTCGATGGTTTCAAGCGATATTAAGTCGTTTAAAAAATACGGGGTTAAATACGCAGTAGCTAACGATTCGGGGTCGAGATTTAGCTCAGCTAAAATTTCAACCATTTCGATTGCAGTAGTTTGCCTGCCTTCACTATCACATTTTACGCAGAGCGCTTGGGCTTTAGTAAGTAGCTCTGTTTTTTCTTCAGACAAGGCAAGAAATGAAAGCCGAGTGCTAAAATCTGTTGTCTCATCTTGTTGATGTGATTGTCGTGTAGCTACCATAATGCGTTCTACCTCCGTTGAAATAACGCCATAGTTTCAATATGCCCTGTATGAGGAAACATATTCATTAGCCCAATTTTATTAAGATCAAAGCCAGCTTGTGAAATAATTGCGCTGTCACGGGCTAAAGTAACAGGGTCACAAGAGACATATAAAATAGTTTTAAACTGCTTTAAAGGTAATTGCTCTAATACAGCCATAGCACCAGTCCTAGAAGGATCGAGTACAAGCACATCTAAGTTTTTACTAAACCATGGGGCGCTTTGTATGCTTTGGGTTAAATCAAAGCAATGAAACTGCGCATTGGTAATAGAGTTAGTTTGCGCATTTTGAGCAGCCATTGCAACCGCTGAAGTCACTCCTTCTACGCCAATTAAAGATTTTGCTTGTTTTGCCAGCACTAATGAGAAATTACCAATCCCACAAAATAAATCCAATAAATTTTCATCACCTTTTAAATCAAGCCAATTTGCAGCTTGCTTTAACATAGCTTCGTTAACTTGTGCGTTTACCTGAATAAAATTACCTAAACCAAATTCAAATTTTAGATCAAATTCTTTAAGATAATAAAATGGCATGGCTAAGTGTGAATGCTCGATTACATCGCTCTCGCTTTGCCATACAATTTGATATTGCTGACTTTGTGAGGCTTGTTCCACTATTGCTTTAAATTCATCGTTGATCGCTTTAGTGTGGCGAATAACAACAAAGTTTTGTTTATCACTTTGGCATAACTGTAAATGGCTTATACTGTGCAGTGCTTTGTATTGATTAATTAAATCATCAAAAAGTGTAAAAACATCTGTAAATACTTCATCAAGTACTGCACATTTATTAATACTCACAATATTTTTTGAGCCACTTGCTCTGTAACCCACGCGCATTTTTTTAGCTGCTTTATCAAACATAACGGCTATGCGAGCGCTGCGTCTGTAATGCACAGGTTTACTTAATAATGGGGTTTGCCAGTTTAAGCTGTTTAATTTAGCAAACTTACTAAATAACTGAGTAACTGCAGTTTGTTTTTCTACAACTTGTTGGCTTACTTCTAAATGCTGTAATTGGCAACCACCACACTGATTATAGTGCTCACAAAAAGCATCTACTCTTGATTCACTCGCTTGAATAACTTTAATTACTTTTGCACTGCTGTATTTAGCTTTATCTTCGACGAGTGTTGCTTTGACTGTTTCGTTTGGTAATGCACCGCTTACAAAACATACTTTATTGTTATGTTTAGCAATGCCACGCCCTTGATGATCCATTCCCGTTATAGTTAATTCTAGTGTTTGTTGCTTTAACGGTTTTTTTTTCGCTTTAAAAATTTGCGCCATTAGGCATTACCTTAACTTTATTTATTAAGCACCTATATTTAGATGCTTTAGAATGCGTGTTGAACCGTATATACTCAATTCATACTAATAACGATAAAACGCTCTCATTATGACCAAATTAGGCTTACGCGATTCTGTTTTAACACTGACCCTGATCCCAACGGTGATCATAGGATTACTACTTGGTGGCTATTTTACAATAAATCGTTACATTGAGCTTGATGAAATTTTATATCAGCAAGGCACTACTATTTCTGAGCCCCTTGCTATTGCGCTTGAGCAACCCATGCTCGAAAAAAACAAACAGCTATTGAATCGCCTTATAAGCTACACACATAACAAGCACTCCCCTACAATTAAGTCGATTGCAATTTTTGATAAAAATAATGCGCTATTAATGACCAGTAATTATCACCGCTCATTTGAAAAGTTAATTAGTCAAAAAACGCTCATAAATTTAAAAACCACCCATGTGCAAAAGTCAGATGAGCTTGTTACATTTTTCACACCCATTATTAACCATACAAGTCACGATTCTAAATGGGACCCGTCGGCTTTTCAGTCATCTCTGGGCACCGTTATTATACAGCTAAATAAAGACCAAGCTGTTATAGGGCAACAACGAGCTTTATTAATTAGCGGTATTGTCATTATTTTATCATTGGTGTTTGCAGCTATTTTAGCTTTAAAGTTAAGCCGCATGTTTATGACGCCGCTTAATAAGTTAGTACTTGCAACCGACAAGTTAGTTGAAGGTAAAAGAAGTACTGGCCTTAACGACAACATGATTGGTGAGTTTGAGTTACTTCGAGAAGGCTTAAACACCATTGCTCACACTATGGTGATGCAAAAAGATGAAATGCAAAAAAATATTGATCAAGCAACAAGCGATTACCGCGAAACACTAGAGCAATACGAAACGTCAAATATAGAGCTCTCGTTTGCAAAAAAAGAAGCGCAAGATGCTAACCGTGTAAAATCAGACTTTTTAGCTAAAATGAGTCACGAGCTTCGTACTCCGTTAAACGGTGTTATTGGATTTACACGCCAGCTTTATAAAACACCGCTGAATAAACATCAAAAAGATTATCTCGACACTATTATGCTCTCAGCAAATAGTTTAATGACTATTATTAGCGACATTTTAGACTTCTCCAAACTAGAAGCGGGGGCAATGGAGCTTGAGTCGATTCAGTTTCAACTTCGTGATGCTGTAAATGAAGTAATGACACTACTCGCTCCTAGCGCACACGATAAGCAATTAGAGCTATCCATTTACATTAACCAACAAGTACCGGATGACTTAACAGGCGATCCCACTCGCTTTAAACAAGTCTTAATAAACCTGTTAAGTAATGCGATTAAATTTACCGAAAAAGGCTCTATTAAGGTCGACATAAGCCATCGGTTACTCGACGACGAACGCACTTCTTTACTTGTGTCAGTAACAGATACTGGCGTGGGTATACCTATGGATAAGCAAGACTCTTTATTCACTCCATTTGGGCAAGCAGACTCAAGCATTACACGTAAGTTTGGTGGTACAGGCCTTGGTCTTATTATTACCAAGCATATTGTTGAAGCAATGAGTGGTCGTATAACGTTAAATTCTGCGCCTGGTAACGGTACCTGCTTTACATTCAATAGTGTGTTTAGTTTGCCAAATCACGTATTTACAAATGACTTACCGACTAAATCGCTCATTGGTAAGCGTATCTTATATTTAGAGCCACATGAGCATACGCACCACGCCGTACTTTCGTTATTAACCCAGTGGGAATCAAACGTTACGGCATGCTTTAACGAAACTAGCTTTTTAGACGCTATAAAAAATACTGAACATAAATATGACGTTTGCTTAATTGGCCATATGGCATCAGTTGATGATATGCAGCAACTAAAAAGCTATGTAAAAGCCGTGCGTGAATCTACTGATTACTTATATTTAATGCTTAATACTGTATCGCACAATATGCGAGAAGCCTTTATAGGCAGCGGAGCTGATGCATGTTTAAGTAAGCCACTTAATCACCGTAAGTTATGTGAAGTACTTGCAGCACCTTACAGACTTGACCACCCGACTCATAATATTGAACAAAACGATCAAGCTCTACTGCCGTTAAAAGTATTGGTTGTTGATGATAACGATGCTAATTTAAAACTTCTCCATACTTTGTTAAGTGAACAGATTGAAGTAATAGAAACGGCTCATAATGGTTCACAGGCATACAGTTTAAGTAAAAGTCATAAATACGACATAATTTTTATGGATATACAAATGCCAATTATGGACGGTATAACCGCATGTAAGCTTATACAAGAATCATCACTTAATGAAGACACACCCATTATCGCTGTAACGGCACACGCCCTTCAAAGCGAAAAAGAGCAACTACTAAAAGATGGCTTTAAAGGCTATTTAACTAAGCCTATTGATGAAGATATGCTTAAACAAATTATTAGCGACCATAGTCCACAGACTCCTGTTAATCGTGACAAAGCTAAGACAGATACACCACAAAGTCCTGCACCATTTCAAAGTAGTAGAATTGATTGGGCACAAGCCCTGCAGCGTGCTGGCGGAAAGAGCGAGTTAGCGCTAGAGATGCTTAACATGCTACTTTTAAGTGTCCCTGAGACCCTTACATTACTTGCTAAAGCAATAGAGAGTAACGATTGCCAGCAAGTGTTAAGTATTGTTCATAAATTTCATGGTGCATGTTGCTACACTGGTGTACCAAAACTTAAGTCACTCGCAGAAACAATCGAAACATCGCTTAAAAATAAATGCTTGTTAGAGAATATTGAACCTGAATTATTTGAGTTACAAGATGAGCTTGAAAACCTACTTGCGGATGCAAGTGTGACCGAACTGCAAAGATAAGCTTTGAATTTTAGATACAAAAAAACGCGGTATTTACCGCGTTTTTTTATTAAGCTTTTTAAATGCTTATGTTTGCTTATCTTACATTCTTGCTTCAATCATTAATCGTTTCATGTCGCGTACGGCTTTTTCAAGCCCATCTATCGCTGCACGAGCAATAATAGCGTGACCAATATTTAGCTCATAAATCTCAGGCATTGCAGCGATTGGTTTCACGTTATGATAATGAAGACCATGGCCAGCGTTAACAATCAAACCTAAGCTTGCTGCGTATTTAACACCTTCACGAATGTGCTCTAACTCTTTGTGTAAATCAGTATCATTTGTTGCATCAGCGTACGCGCCTGTGTGTATTTCTACATAAGGAGCACCACATTCTTTGGCTGCATCTAACTGTGCTTTATCTGCATCAATAAATAGCGATACTTTAATACCCGCTTCGGTAAGCGTTTTTGTTGCTACTTTAATTTTATCTATATTACCGGCTACGTCTAAGCCACCTTCGGTTGTTAATTCTTCGCGCTTTTCAGGTACTAAACACACGTACTCAGGTTTTACTTCAAGCGCTATTTTTATCATTTCATCGGTAACAGCGGTTTCAAGATTCATACGAGTTTGAATGGTTTTAGCCATTACATAAACGTCGCGATCTTGAATATGGCGTCTGTCTTCACGTAAGTGAATCGTAATACCGTCTGCGCCTGCATGCTCTGCTACACTGGCTGCATGAGCGGGATCTGGATAGCTTGTTCCACGCGCTTGGCGAAGTGTTGCAATATGATCTACGTTTACACCCAAAAGAATATCTTTCATTTTCTTACCTGTAAAATTACGTTTATTGAGAGGCCATAAATAGCTCGCGGCTTTTTAATGGTTTACTACCTAATAAGGGTTTTAATAAATAGCGACTTAATTGCTTTGACATATATAGCACATCATTTTGGCTAAAGTCATGATTTGCTATGGCGTTGAGTTGTTTGCCACTAAATCCAGAACGTGTATCTTCTTGTACTAAAAAACCAAGTTCGGGGAAATAACTATACGTCTGCTTTTCATCTATTGGTTCACCACTGGCGTCAAAACTAAAATCCACGCCATAACCGAGTAATTCCAATAGTTGAAACTCGTATGAGCGAAGCACCTCTTGTAAATTAGCCCCGCTGTTTAGGTTTGATAGATGAGTTTTATATAGCTCAAATACTTGTTCAATTGGCTCGTTAACAGGAACGATACGATTTGTAAGCTCATTTAAATAAAAACCACAATAAAGCTCATCACCTTTTAAAAAGTGCGAGTTCCCATGCAGTTCAAACTTATTGATATATTTTAAATCGTACTTGCCACTGTAATTAACAAGCAGTGCCTGAAACGGCTGAAGTTGTGCTTTATGTTTAGTGGCCTGGCGACCACTAATTCGGGCCAGCATTCTTAACTGACCAACGCCTTCTACAAGCATATCTAACATTACTTGGGAGTCACTATAAGGACGCCGATGTAATAAATACGCGGTGTAGAAGTCGCTATCCATTCACTAAGCTACTGCTTGGTTTAGTCTTCACTGTAACCTAAGCTTCTTAGTGCACGTTCATCGTCAGCCCAACCCGACTTAACTTTAACCCAAAGCTCTAAAAACACTTTGTTATCAAGCATTTCTTCTATGTCTTTACGGGCTTCACGGCCAATGGTTTTTAGCTTTTCGCCTTTATTACCAATAACCATGCGTTTTTGTGTTTCGCGCTCAACAAGAATTAACCCGTTGATATGCCAAATACCGTTGTCTTGCCATTTAAACTGCTCAATTTCAACAGTTACAGAATACGGCAATTCTTCGCCCATAAAACGCATTAGTTTTTCACGAATTACTTCAGCTGCCATAAAGCGCATTGAACGGTCAGTTACATAATCTTCCGGAAAGTAAAATTCGCAAGGAGGTAAGCGTTTAGTAACTTCTGCTTTGATTAAATCAACATTTTTACCTTGCGTTGCCGATACAGGCATAATTCCAACAAAATCAAACTTGTCACTTAACCACTTCATATGAGGCAACACAAGGTCACGGTCTTTAACTTGGTCTATTTTATTAATAACCAATAATACCGGCTTACCACTTTGCGATACTTTATTAAGTACCATGTCGTCATCGCCATTCCAATGAGTGCCCTCAACTACAAAAATAATAAGCTCAACATCGCCGATAGAACTAGACGCGGCACGGTTCATTAAACGGTTAATCGCACGTTTTTCTTCAACGTGTAGACCTGGTGTATCTATGTATACCGCTTGGTGTTTACCTTCGGTATGAATACCCATAATACGATGACGCGTGGTTTGTGGTTTACGTGAGGTAATACTCACTTTTTGCTCAATAATTTCATTAAGCAAAGTCGACTTACCTACGTTTGGGCGCCCTACAATAGCAACCATTCCACAAAACGTATCTACATCACCTTCATGAGGCTGTATTAGGGTATCAAGGTTCATTTTTAAGTATCTTCAATGCTTTTTCAGCAGCTTTTTGTTCGGCTTTACGGCGCGAGCTACCTACAGAAATTATGCTATCCATTCCATCAACAATACATTCGACCGTGAATGTTTGATTGTGTGCTTGGCCTTTGGTATCAACCACAGTGTAACCCGGTAAAGATAATTTACGGGCTTGTAAATACTCTTGCAGCAGGGTCTTCGGATCTTTTTGGTTAAGCCCTGGTGAAATAGCATCTAATCGTGATTCGTACCATGACAATATAAGATCGCCACAGCTATCAATACCTGAATCTAAAAATGCAGCGCCAATAATAGCTTCTACTGCATCAGCAAGCGTTGACTCGCGACGGAATCCGCCACTTTTAAGCTCGCCCGGCCCTAAGCGTAAATAATCGCCTAGGCCAAATTCAAGACCAAACTCGGCAAGTGTTTGACCACGCACAAGCGTTGAGCGCATGCGGCTTAAATCGCCTTCACGCGCTTTAGGAAATTTGGCATAAAGTGCATTGGCAATCACAAAGCTTAAAATAGAGTCGCCTAAAAATTCTAGTCGCTCATTATGCTGGCCTTTGTGGCTGCGGTGCGTCATTGCTTGCTCAAGTAAACCTTGATCGGCAAATTCATAGCCAATTTTTTTATATAATTCTGTTACATTTTTTTTCATCGTTACTGAATATTACCTAGGCGCTCAAAGCGAACACCAGTTGGAACCCATCCTGGTAAAATATCATCAGGGCCATTCTCAAATTCAAAACTCATCCATATAAAGACAGCTTTACCCACCAAGTTTTCTTTTGGTACAAAGCCCCAAAAGCGACCATCTTGGCTGTTGTCGCGGTTATCACCCATCATAAAATAATGATCAGCAGGAACAGTCCATTCATCAGAAGGCGTGCCCGGTTGCTGGTAGTAACGCCCTTTTCTCTCGGGCGCTTGTGGGTTGATTAATATATCATGCGTAACTGTTGTTAAATTTTCATTTACACGAGCTAGAGGCATTGGGCCTTGTTTAAATTCGTTATCATTAATTAGTTTAAAATCAATTTTATTGAATTCATTACATAAAAGCTCACCCTGCTGGGTTTCGCCTTCTTTACAATTTGGCTGAATATATAAACGTTTATCGCGATAAACAATTTTATCGCCAGGTAAACCAATTGTACGTTTAATATAGTCAACATTTTCATCTAAAGGGTATTTAAAAACAACAATATCACCACGCTCAGGCTGCCCAATATCAACTAATTGAGTACGCCAAACAGGGTCTTTTATTCCATATGAATACTTTTGTACTAAAATAAAATCACCTACTAATAATGTAGGCATCATTGAACCGGATGGAATTTGAAACGGTTCAAAGATAAATGATCTAAAAATAGTAATTGCTGCAATCATCGGGAAAATCGACTTTGCTGTTTCTGTTAGTACTGGTTCTGGTGCAATTAATGCCGCCGTTTCTTCATCTAACGGAGCTCCAGCAGACGTTTGCGCTATCGCTAAGCGCTCCTGCCTTTTTGGGGCGTACATTAAGTGATCTATTAACCATATTAAGCCTGAGCCTAAAGTTAATAACACCAATAAAACTGAAAAATAACCAGCCATTTATAATCCTTTGTTTTTATTTACCAACTTTTAAAATAGCTAAAAACGCTTCTTGAGGCACTTCAACATTACCTACTTGTTTCATACGTTTTTTACCATCTTTTTGCTTTTTAAGTAGCTTTTTCTTACGGCTCACATCACCGCCGTAACACTTAGCAATTACGTTTTTACGTAATTGTTTTACCGTAGTACGGGCAATAACATGTTGTCCGATAGCAGCTTGAATCGCTATATCAAACATTTGACGTGGGATAAGCTCTTTTAACGCATCAGCTAACTGGCGGCCACGAGACTGTGCACCATCTCTGTGAACAATTATCGCAAGTGCGTCAACGCGCTCACCATTGATTAAAATATCAACACGCACCATATCTGATGTTTGAAAGTGTTTAAAGTTATAATCAAGCGACGCAAAACCACGGCTAGTTGATTTTAATTTATCAAAGAAATCCATCACCACTTCAGCCATAGGTAGCTCGTACGTTACAGCTACTTGCTTTCCGTGATAAGTCATTTTTGTTTGGCTACCACGTTTTTCAATACACAAAGTAATAACGTTACCTAGGTATTCTTGTGGTACCAAAATATTAGCTTCAACAATCGGCTCTCGAATCTCTACAATATCGTTTACTGCAGGCAAATCAGATGGATTATCAATCTGAAATGTACCTTCTTTAGTAACTATCTCATAGATTACCGTAGGTGCTGTTGTAATTAAATCAATATCGTATTCACGCTCTAAACGCTCTTGAATGATTTCCATGTGTAGCATACCTAAAAAGCCACAGCGGAAACCAAAACCTAGTGCAGTTGAATTCTCTGGTTCAAAGAATAACGACGCATCGTTTAAGCTTAATTTATTGAGTGCATCACGGAACGATTCATACTCATCGGATGCAATTGGGAACATACCCGCATAAACCTGAGGCTTAATTTTTTGAAAGCCAGGTAAGCGAAGTGGAGCTGCATTTTTTTGATGAGTAATAGTGTCACCTACTGGCGCACCATGTATCTCTTTAATACCAGCAATAACAAACCCTACTTCACCTGTTCTTAAAATACCGGTGTTGGTTTGCTTAGGTGTAAACACACCTACTTGGTCAGCAGTATGTATATGCTCGTTCGACATTATTTTTATTTTGTCGCCAGTGCGTAATTCACCGTGCTTAATACGCACTAGTGATACAACGCCTTGGTATGGGTCAAACCAAGAATCGATAATAAGTGCTTGTAAAGGTGCATCTTTGTCGCCTACTGGCGGCGGTACATCTTTAACGATCATTTCAAGAACTTCGGCAATACCTACACCTGTTTTAGCGCTACACTGCACTGCATCAAGGGCATCAATACCAATAATCTCTTCAATTTCTTCTGCAACACGTAAAGGATCCGCTTGCGGTAAATCGATTTTATTAAGTACTGGAATTACTTCTAATTCCATTTCAATAGCGGTGTAACAGTTAGCTAGAGTTTGTGCTTCAACGCCTTGGCCTGCATCAACAACAAGCAACGCGCCTTCACAAGCAGCTAAAGATCGTGAAACTTCATACGTAAAATCAACGTGTCCTGGAGTATCAATGAAATTAAGTTGGTAGGTTTCGCCGTCGTTCGCTTTGTAATTCAACGTTACACTTTGCGCTTTAATGGTAATACCACGTTCGCGCTCAATATCCATTGAATCCAAAACTTGTTTTTGCATTTCACGGTCGGTTAAACCGCCACAAACTTGGATCAAACGATCTGAAAGGGTCGATTTACCATGGTCAATATGGGCGATGATCGAAAAATTACGGATATGCTTCATAAACTGGATTCTATACTTCTATTTTAATGGACTAAATATGAATACCTAAGTGACTTGAAAATACTTGCTTTAGGATGCCATAAGCTAAATTTGTATATAACAAACTGTACTTACGCTTTTTAAGATGGGTTACAACCATTTTATGTATTGAATAACAATAAGTTATATTTACTTAACTTAAATAATTCAGCCAGATAAAATAATTTAAAAAACCACGGTTCCCTGTATTTCCAAGTTACTTTGGTATAAAACGGCAATTTTACATTTAATTGGCGTCAATCACCATCTATTTGAGTTAAAGGGATACTAATTGGGTGAATTTTTATAACTTTTATATCGTGCTTTAGAGATTTCACGCGAGTTTTAGCTATAAAAAAGCCAGTAACGCCACCTAGAGCAGCAGCTAAAATCTGCCAGCCTTCGGAAGCTATAAACAATTGCGCCGCAACAAATGCAAAAACAAGACTCAAAAGGAGCGGTAGCATGTAAACCGCAAAAGCATGCTTAACAACATGACTATCATCTAGTGACAAAGTGACCTTTTGCCCTATTTCTACAGAAGATTCAAATTTATAAGGAAAGGTTTTTTTTGCAGTGCCAAATAATTTACTAAACACTTGTGAGCCGCAACGACCATTGCAGCCTTCACAAGCTTGTTTTTGCTGTGCTTCTAAATGAGCAATGTGGCCATCGAGGGCCACAACAGTGAGGGTTTGTTCAATCATAACAATCCTTACGGAATCGTCTATAGTGCGCGGGTAACTGACTCTGCAATCGCTTTTGCGGTCATACTCGGTACATTACCAACAACCGAAACATCAAAATTACCGCCATTATGCACATATACTGTCGTTGCACCAGAAGTGAGTGCTCCACTTAAACGCTTACCTGGTAATGGGCGCTGAATAAATACAGAAACCTCAACAAAACCATCAGAGAACAAATAATAATCAGTTAACTCGTTATTTAAATCGAGCTTATGTCTGTCTGATTTTAGCAACTCAAAGCCATCTGGTAACCAGCTAATTTTCCAATTAGTGGCAGTACTATCTTCATTTATAAGTGCATCGTTTGGCAAAGGCGTTGGAAAGTTTCGATTGAGCACTTCAACTAGCATACCGGCTGGCTGCTCTGTCACACTAATATGTGTAAGCTGTAACTGCTCTAAGGCTTCACCTTCATGGTTAACGTACGCGGCTTTTAGCAACAACGACGATTCCATATCCAGCCAAATCCAATAATTATATTTATACTCGTCTTTAGATTCAATGCGAACAAGTTGCGCTGCGCGCCCTGCAATACGCCCTTTACCGCCTAGTACAAAATCATAGTGCGCACTTAAGCGATCTATATCTTTAAAAAGTACTTCAGGGATTGGACCTGCTATTGAATCTGTTTTTAGAGAATATGGTTCAGACTGAGGTTCAAAATAAGTAACTTGATTATCGATACGGACCATTTCAAGCCCAGCACCGTTAAGTAAACTTAAATGCTCAAGCTCGGTGTCACCTTGTAAAGCATGCACCCATCGGTAGGGTTCCATTGTTTTACCTTTGACAACCACAAACGAGGCGTCAAAATTACGGGTGTGAACGGCATTAGCCATTTTGAGTAATAAATCTTTGGCAGGATTTGTGTCGTTGGCAAATGCATTAAAGCTTACTACCAACGACAGAACAAAAGTGATTACTTTCATTTAATTAGTTTTTTTCCTCAGACGCTTTGGTATTAGTTTGCGCTGTTTCTAAAGAATTCGCAACTCGTGCTTGGCGTTGATGCTCAAGAACTAACGCACCAATACGCTGTTGCTGTAGTTCACGTAAACCTTGCTCAGCATTTTCAAGCGCAGGCTCAGATGAGTAACTTACTGGCGAGGCCATACCTGCTAGCGGTGTGGTTTGCAGTAATGGAATTTCACTTTGCTGCTCATTGTTACTTTGAGGAAGCGTATTAACGCCCACAATAGCAAACATCGCTACACTTGCTGCAATAGCTAATTGAGCAACTGGTTTGCGCCAATTAAAAGCGACTACTTTATTATCTTGTACTGTTTCAGTGATTGCTTGAGGCTGTGTTTTTGACTGACTAAAGTCAGCATAAACAGGCTCGCTTTCTAGTGCTAATGCAACGCGATCGCTAATATCAATATGTATGTCGTTATTATTTTTTTGAGCACGCATCGCATCACCAATTAACGCATAACGGCCAAACGTAGTTACATCTTGCTCTGCAATTTTTGCATCAGTTAGATGTTGCTCGCCATCAAGTAATGCCGATAACGCTTCGTTATCTAACTTGTTAAGGTGTGCTTTTGTCATACTAAGACTCGCCTATTAATGGGTTTAATTTGTTATCTATTGCTTCACGGGCACGAAATATACGCGAACGCACAGTCCCGACTGGGCAATCCATTACCACTGCTATTTCTTCATAGCTCATCCCTTCTATTTCTCTAAGGGTGATTGCGGTTTTAAGATCTTCAGGCAAACTATCAATCGTATTAAAAATAACAGCGCGTACTTCTTCGCTTAAAAGTAGGTTTTCAGGAGATGCATTCGATCGCATTGAATCAGCACAATCATAAAACTCGGCATCTTCAGCGTCTATATCATTTGCTGGCGGCTTACGCCCCTGGGCTACTAAGTAATTTTTAGCACAATTAACGGCAATACGGTATAACCACGTGTAAAAGGCGCTGTCACCTCTAAAGTTAGGAAGTGCACGGTAAGCTTTAATAAAAGCTTCTTGTGCTACATCAGCAATATCGCCTTGGTTAGATACATAACGTGAGATCAAACCTGCAATTTTGTTTTGATACTTCTTTACTAATAGGTTGAAGGCGTTTTTATCTCCTTGCTGGACCCTTTTTACTAGCACTAAATCTAATTCCTGCTCGCTCATTCGAGCCGGTACTCCTATGTCTGATTTTTGCTTGTTATTCATATTGTCGTCATTGTTCACAAATACTCTGACCTCTTTATGAATAAAAAGTTCTGCTTAATATTATTTTTTTATAAAATAGATGATAATAACGGCGCTAAGCCTTTAAAATCACTACGTAGTAGTATGACAAATATGATACAACTATAGATATTAAAAACAAATATTGCTCTATATGAGCATTGTAACCGCAAAGTACCTCTGACATGAACCAAAATAAACATCACATTGCAGATGTCGCTATTATAGGTAGCGGCGCAGCAGGCTTATCACTTGCATTATCTCTAGCTAATTATTGTAACGTTACCGTGATCAGTAAAGGAGCGCTTACCGAAGGTTCTACTTTGTATGCCCAAGGCGGTATAGCTGCTGTATTTGATAAACAAAACGACAGCATAGAATCTCATGTTGAAGATACACTCGATGCAGGCGGCGGTTTATGCGATAGAGACGCTGTTCATTATACCGCCAGCAATGCCCACGATTGCCTACAGTGGTTAATCGACCAAGGCGTACCCTTTGATATGGAGTTTGATAGCAAAGGAAAAGAGCGTTTTCATTTAACACGTGAAGGTGGTCACAGCCATCGCCGTATATTGCATGCAGCCGATGCAACAGGCAAAGCGGTGCAAACAACACTTATCAGCCAAGTTAAAATTCATAAAAATATAACGCTTTTAGAGCAATACAACGCCATTGATTTAATCACAGATAAAAGCGCCGGAAAAACAGGCTCACACATTGAAGGCATGTATGTGTGGAACAAAAAAGCTAAAAAGGTAGAAACCATTTCAGCTAAATTTGTTGCTCTTGCAACCGGTGGTGCAAGTAAAGTGTATTTATATACATCCAATCCAGACGTATCAAGTGGTGATGGTATTGCAATGGCTTGGCGTGCAGGTTGTAAAGTTGCCAACATGGAATTTAATCAATTTCATCCAACAAGTCTTTATCATCCAGAGCTACAAAACTTTTTAATTACCGAAGCCATGCGCGGTGAAGGGGCTTATTTAAAGCGCCCTGATGGAACTCGGTTTATGAAAGACTTTGATAGCCGTGAAGAGCTTGCTCCACGCGATATAGTGGCACGCGCAATCGATTTTGAAATGAAGCGCTTAGGCGCTAACTGTGTTTATTTAGATATTAGCCACAAAGATAAAGACTTTATTATTGAGCACTTTCCTACTATTTACGCAAAATGCTTAAGTGTAGGCCTCGATATAACGAAAGAAGCAATCCCAGTTGTGCCTGCTGCGCATTACACCTGTGGTGGTGTAATGACTGACTTTAACGGCAAAACAGATCTCGATAACTTATATGCTGTAGGTGAAGTTGCTTACACAGGCTTACATGGTGCAAACCGTATGGCAAGTAATTCACTATTAGAGTGCATTGTATTTGCCCACGCTGCAGCTAAAGATATTTTAAGTAAAATTGAACATGCACCAGAGCCGATGGCGCTTCCTCATTGGGATGAGAGCCGTGTTAGTAACTCAGATGAAGAAATTGTTATTACCCATAACTGGCATGAACTACGTTTATTTATGTGGGATTATGTAGGTATTGTACGCTCTACTAAACGCTTAGAACGAGCACTGCATAGAGTTGAGTTGCTACAGCAAGAAATACACGATTACTATGCAAACTTTAGAGTTAGTAACAACTTGCTTGAGCTTCGTAATTTAGTGCAAGTATCAGAGCTAATTATTAGAAGTGCTATGGAGCGAAAAGAAAGCAGAGGCTTGCATTACACTATTGATTACCCTGAACAAAGTGAGAATCCAACGCCGACTATTTTGACTCCAAAACGCAATTAATTGCGCCGACAGTGGCACGTTTTAGACGCGCATAACTTTGCTCATTAACGCCATTGGCTGAAATTATAAGCCAATGGTTGTTACTAAAACCTTTAATATGAAGCCATATATTATTACCATAAAATCGGCTTTTGTTACTTATTTCACCCTGAATTTTTAAGCTCTCGCCCTCAAATCTAAATAACTTTGGTTCTAATATTATAATTCCCTCATTTGGGTGAATTGCTAATACTTTGCGCCACATTATCAAGTCAGCTAGTGCATTTATTATTAAACAAAAAAGCATAGATAATAGTGAATCTAAAAATAAACATAATATAAAACTGAGCATACAAAAAAAGACCACAATTGGTTTGTGGTCAGCTTTATTATTTGTAACCGTAAACCTATACACGAACTCGGTCTAAGATCAGCGAAACCATACCGTTTAACTGCTCGTCTTTACATTCTTCATGACCCATAAACCATGCAAATAAGTCAGGGTCTTCTTCTGTTAGCAAACGCTGAAAGATAGCCTGTTGCTCTGCGCTCAAAGAGTCGTATGCTTCTTCTACAAACGGCATAAACAAAACATCTAGCTCTAACATGCCACGACGACAAGCCCAACGAATACGTGCTTTACTATGAATTTCAACCATTTTAAACCTCATACTTAATTGACTCGAGTTTAACAAACACAAGCCTATTTAGCAGCTATTAATCTCTCATTAAATAATAAACCCGCACCAATAAGCGCTTGTCTGTACCATACGTAACAACTGCGTTATTATGTCACTTCATTTATATTGCAAAGAAGGTTTTTATGTCGAGCGTTTATGCATGTCCGTTATCTCATCAACTTATTAGCCTCTGCGGTGCTGATAAATTATCTTATTTGCACGGACAAATCACTCAAGATCTAAATAAATTAACCAGCAGTAATTATTTGTGGGCTGGCCATTGCAGCGCCAAAGGTAAACTTTGGGGTGTATTTAAATTATTTTCTTACCAAGATAGCTACTACCTTGCGGGTAGCCAAGCTGAAGTTGAAAAATCATTAGCTGAACTTAAAAAATACGCTGTATTTGCAAAAGTTGATATTACTGAATGCTCAAAGCGTTTAATTGGTTTAATTGGTGATGATTTATCTGATGTACTGGCACAACTTGATATTAGCTTTGAAGGCGATGCAAGCGCGTGTGATTTTACGAATGGTAAAGCGCTAAAATTAGCTGATAACCGTGTTTTAATAATGGTTGATAACCAATTTAGCATGCCTGATAACGTATCCACACTTGATAACGAAGCCCCTTGGCAACAAGCAGCGATGCTTGCCGGTGAGCCTCAGCTAAGTGCAGATGCAATTGGCGAGTACGTTCCTCAAATGGTAAACCTACATGCTATTGGCGGTATAAGTTTCAAAAAAGGGTGTTATACAGGTCAAGAAACCGTAGCCCGTATGAAGTACCTTGGTAAAAATAAACGTGCAATGTATATCGTTTCAGGGCAAAGCGAAGGGATTCTTTCAGAGCCTGATTTAGAAACCCAATTAGGCGAAAATTGGCGCCGTGCAGGTAAACTTATTGCACAAAGCTTTGATGAGCAAACAAATAAATTAACAGGCCTCGTTGTGTTGCCAAACGATACTGATGTAACTCAGGTACTTCGTGCAAAACACACACCTCAGGTGGAGCTAAGCATTCTGCCTCTACCCTACTCTCTTGAAGATGAATAAATAGGAATGACTATGATCGTTGCGGCAAACAAAGTGGTAAAAATGCATTATTCAGTAATGGATAATGATGGCAATAGCATTGATAACTCGTTCGGTGGTGAGCCACTACACTTTATCATTGGCACAGGCTATTTAATTTCAGGCCTAGAAAATGCTTTGCTGGGCAAGCAACCAGGCGACACGCTTAGCGTAAAGGTTGAACCTGAAGAAGGTTACGGCGAGCGCCACGAAAACCTAATGCAAGCAGTACCTAAATCAATGTTTGAAGGTATGGAAATTGAAGTTGGCATGCAATTTCGTGCATCAACAGATGATGGTGACCAATCAGTAATGATCATCGATATCCAAGATGAAGAAGTGATTGTAGATGGTAATAACCCACTTGCAGGTATAACACTTAACTTTGATGTAGAAATACTAGAAGTACGTGATGCTACAGAAGATGAATTAACTCACGGCCACGTACATGGCGAAGGTGGGTGTGGCCACGACCACTAATGCACTGCTAAACAAATAAAAAAAGCGCCTAAGGCGCTTTTTTTATATCATATTGTTACGCTTTACCGTTTCAGCTTTTGGCTTACTAGGCAGCGCGATTGATACGTTTTTTTCTTTTAAAGCAGCTAGTAAACCTTTTTGATCGTTTGTACCAACTCTATACAAGGTGCCATCTTTGAGCGTTAACTGTATTGCACTAAAGCCAGATACTGTATACACCCAACCATCATGAGTAATTCGCATACCAATACCGTGCCTGTAAGAGTTTTGAACTGCTTTTGCTTCTACTACTTCGCTAAGCTCAATGCTTTGCCCAGCAACGCCTGGACCAAACGTCCAGCTAATATTTTTATCATCTACTTTTACTGTTAGGCCATGGAACAAAAAACCCACCAGCACTAAAATCCCAGTAAATATTATTAAAGGTCCATCAGCGCCTAACAAGTTCCACGCAAGCGCCACAAAACCGCCAATCCACGCTAATACAAAAAAGATAAACACCGCATACTGTTTATGCTGATACATAATATTCTCTAAATTAAATAAATACTTAAAAGCTGTATACCAATGTAGCACTCAGCTCTGAGTCAAACTTGAGTTTATCATCTTCGGGTTTTGAATTATAACGATACATGTAGGTAAATTTGAGTGATACCGCGCCAATCACTTGGCTTATCAGTGCGGTTTCCGATTTTAAGCGAGAATTAAGACCTGAAAGCGACTGCTCTATACTCACATCTTGATTAAAACGAGTACGCTTAGAAACTAAACGTTCCCACTGCATTGCAACACGTACTAAATAACCGGTTTTATCAATTTCATCTTCGCTCACATCCGAATCTTCATCGGCGACTGAACGGTATAAACCAGGTCCTATATCAATATCTACTTTGTTTTTAGAGCCTTGATATACACGCGCACCATAGCCTGTCGCCACCGTGCTTTTAAAATCAAGTCCACTAAACTCATCTTCTTCGTAATCACCGTAAATAAAAAATGAGGAGTTTTTAACACCTACTTTATAGTTACCTTGCGCTGATACAAAAATACGATTAGCAGTAACATCAGTGCCACCGCTTTCATCGTTCTCATCACGCTTATAAAGAGAGTCTATTTTAAATTGGTTACGCCACTTTTCAAAATCTTGGTATAAATTACCTTTGAGCTTAAAACTGGTCGAATTGGTGTTACCTTTACTTAGAATAAAACCAAATTCAGTATCACCGTAAAGCATATCACCTTTGTGTAACTCATGAATTTCTTCATCAGAGAGCTTGCCATATTCATGAAAATCTTCAAATGGATCAACAGCCCAACTTGGGCAGCTAATTATTAAAAAAATTAAAAATAAATACTTACACACAACACTCTCTCTGCACACAATTATAAAAATAAGCGGTATTGCTTATTCACTCTCTTTCCATAAAATATGACAAAACGGAGCATCTTTATCACGACTAATCAAAATTTTAGCAAACAAAGCATCATCATTTTCAAATTCTAAACCAACTAGCACCTGAATAAAGTGCTCTGGCTCAATCTCAAGGGCAACAAAATCTTGCCACTGATCGTCTGGCTCGTCTTCTTCGATAAAGCCTAGGTCTTCTCTAAACTCATTAAAGTCTTCAACATCTTTATCACTCAAGTTATTTGGCGCTAGCTCTAAAAAAATATCATAAGCTTGGTGAGTAGCTTCTTCTACCGTATATAAACGTGGACCCGACATATGTGCTTAACCTTAAGCTTTTAAGTTGCGCTATATTATCAAATCTCATCATCATTTTGATAAAAAAAAGCGTAAAACACAGAGTTTTTTGTAACTGAGTCATGCTTTATTCAGCATACAACTCAAACAATAAATAATAATTTAACTAACCCATTGAATATCAAGATTACTTTTTTAATTTAAGCTTAAAATAACAACGTAAAAAATTTTATTATCTCAAGTTCTAATTGTTTAGCTTTTTCTCATCTAAATCTAACCCTTTAAGACTACAGCTTTAGCAATAAATTCCATTTATTTAAAAAATACCGTCACTTTACTTAATTCTTATAACAACATAAGCTCAACTAACAGGTCAGAGGAGTGTGTAATGATAAAACTAGAAAAACAAAATGGCATTGCAACCGTCACGCTTAGCAGAGCAAAAAAACAAAATGCATTAAGCTTTGAAATGTTTGTAGAGCTAAACAAAGCCATTAAAAACATAAAAAGAGATCGCAGTATTCGTGCTGTAGTAATAAAAGGCGATGGCGAGCATTTTTGTGCAGGCCTTGATATATCAGCCGTAATGGCGGCACCATTGAATATTATAAAATTATTGCTTAAATGGTTACCTGGCAATCAAAACTTAGCGCAAAAAGTAGTATTAGGCTGGCAGTCACTGAGCGTGCCTGTTATTGCACAAATTGATGGCAACTGTTTAGGGGGTGGTTTACAAATAGCGCTGGGTGCCGATTACAGGATTGTTCATATTGATGCCAAGCTTGCCATTATGGAAGCGCGTTGGGGGTTGTGCCCCGATATGGGCGCAAATGTAATGATGAGCGGTTTAGTTAAGCGTGACCAAGCCCTTTGGCTTGCAAGCCACGCAAACCCAATCACAGCACAACAAGCAAATGAGCTAGGTTTAGTTACTCAGCTTACCGATGATACTCAACAAGCCACGCAAAACATGCTCAATACATTACTTGAGCGCTCACCCGATACGCTTGCTGCTATTAAACGTGTTACACAACTTAGCTATAAACCAAACCAACGAAAAATACTCGCTAAAGAAACCTTCAGCCAAATTCGCTTATTGCTAAACCCAAACACTAAAAAAGCAATTGCTAAAGCAAAAGGAAAAGCGGATATAACCTACGCAAATACAAAGCACTGGTAGACTATTGCACAATGCATAAAAGAGTTTGATTTGTTAAAGTTAAGCTCTTATCTTTTCTGTGAGCCACTTTGATGAAATATCTGCTCAGTAGCGCTATTATTTTACTATGTTTAGCCTGCGCTAAACTCATTATGCACTTTATTGGTGGAAGCTTTCCTGCACCGCTACTCGCTATGGTTATTTTATTAGTTTTACTCTTATCAGGTATTGTAAAAGAGCAACATGTAAAACCATGCGCCTCCCCTATTTTAAATATTATGCCTATATTTTTCATTCCAGCGGGTGTGGGATTTATTGAGCATCTCGGCCTTATAAAATCGCACTGGGCATTTTTAGCCTCAGTGGTGGTGCTTGTCCCTATAACTACCTTGTTGCTTGTTAGCAGTGTAATTGCGTACTTTAAGGGAAGAGAAAATAATGACTGATTTTACTTTTTCCGCTATTTCAGAGCTGCAGCCCAATTTATGGTGGCTAAGTATTCCTTTTATTATGGTGTTGTTTTTAGCACTAAGAGCCGTAAACCAAAGTATAAAAAACAGCGTATTTAAATCGCTCACCAACCCCGTATTTTTAAGTATTAGTATTATTGCTTTATTACTCGTTAATCTAAACTTGCCTTATACGCAATTTGCCACGCACAGCAAATTACTAAGCTGGTTATTAGAGCCCGCAATTGTGGCTCTAGCGCTTCCTTTATATCAGCAGTTTACACACGTACGAAAAAATCTATTACTCATAGTCGCAACATGTAGCTTAGGCATTGTTACTGCAACCGTTGTGGCATTTTTGCTAAGCATATTATTTAACGCACCTGCACAGCTAAGTGCATCAGTTGCCGCACTCAGTGTGACGACCCCAATATCTTTAATTGTTACTGACTCGTTAGGAGGGATTAGCTCACTTGCTGCGGCTTTAGTTATTTTTATTGGTTTACTAGGCGCTTTATTTGGTTTTATGCTTTTTAAACTCATTAATATTTTTAATCACGAATCTCAAGGCGTTGCCATGGGCACAGCTTGCCATGCAATTGGGACCGCTGCTGCTATTGCTGAGCATCCAAAAGTAGGCGCTTACTCATCAGTTGCAATGGCACTAAGTGCTTTATTAACAGCGATTATAGTGCCGCTGTTATATCCATTTTTAGTCAACATTTTGCTATAGTTGGAAAAATACAACATAGCCCTAACTTAGAGCGCTTTATGATCAGTTCTGAAATCGAACAGTTTGAAAAATATTACACCATGCTTACTGAGTATATGGTTACCTACAGTATGCAAATTGTTGGCGCTATTTTTATCGTCCTCATTGGTTTGTGGATAGCACAAAAGCTTGCCAAATTTGTAGCCGCGTTAATGACCCGTCATAACGTTGATATTACGCTCACAAACTTTGTCAGTAGCGTGGTAAAAGTACTGCTAATTGTAATGGTTATAATTATTGCACTTGGCAAAATAGGTATTAGCGTTACGCCATTTGTAGCAGCCATTGGTGCTGCATCTTTAGGTGCTGGTTTAGCGCTGCAAGGAATGCTTTCTAATTATGGTGCAGGCCTTGCCATTATAGCCACTCGACCTTTTGTTGTTGGTGATACTATTGAAGTTAAAAATGTAAGCGGCCAAGTTAAAACAATTGAGCTTGGCTACACTATTTTAATCAATGAAGAAAAAGTAGAAATCACCATTCCAAATAAGCACATAGTGGGTGAAATACTTCATAACTCATTTAGTTACTCATTGGTCAAAGGTGAAATAGACATAGCCTATAGTGCTTGCTCTGATAACGCGATTAGCCTCATTGAAGACGTACTTAAAGCACATGAATTAGTCGCACAAAATCCGTTATCACAAGTGGGTATTGAACGCTTCGCCGATAGCGGTGTTACAATAAGCTACCGATACTGGGTGCCTACTACTAAAATTAT
Source organism: Pseudoalteromonas sp. SR43-7 (assembly GCF_014163785.1). Classification (NCBI taxonomy): domain Bacteria; kingdom Pseudomonadati; phylum Pseudomonadota; class Gammaproteobacteria; order Alteromonadales; family Pseudoalteromonadaceae; genus Pseudoalteromonas; species Pseudoalteromonas sp. SR43-7. The sequence continues at coordinate 70,517 of NZ_JACJDY010000019.1, forward strand.
CGAAACCAAACTGGCTATTAACGGTGGTGTTTATAAAGCAATTAATAACGCTGATATTGAAATTCCATTCCCTCAACGCGTCATTACAATTAACAAAGCCGACCTAGAAAGCTAATTTATTTTTATTTTGAGCTTGCATATCTGCAAGCTCATCCTTTACTCCCCCCTCTGCTCAGAATAAACTCAAATAGTTGTGTTATAGATTTATTTGCCATATAAATAGTGTTAATAAATATCAATACGCACTTAATTTTAATAATAAAAAAACAATAATGAGTAATGATGATGCGCAACCCCTTCTACCTAGGCGATTGGCAAGTAACACCTTCAACTAACTCAATTCAACTCACTGGTAAAGCCAAACAGTTAGAGCCCAAAGCGATGGAAGTTTTATTGCATTTGTGTCAACAAAATGGCGACATTGTAAGCAGCGATGAATTGCTCAATAAATGCTGGAAAAACAATGATATTGGCGATAATCCATTACATAAAACTATCACTCAGCTAAGAAAAGCGCTCGGTGATAAAGCCAATGAACCAAATTATATTGAAACTATCCGTAAACGTGGCTACCGCATTATTGCAAAATTATCTTTTCCGTTAGCAGATCCTATCCCAAGCACTAAAAGTACATGGCAGGGAGGATCCCCTTTCTTAGGCCTGCGTGCATATAACCCAAATGATACCCACGTTTTTTTTGGCCGTACCCAATCTATAGCTACCCTGCTGGAAAGGATATCTAGCCAGGTAAATTACGGTCGTGCTTTTTGCTTAATACTTGGCCCTAGTGGTACAGGTAAATCCTCGCTTGTTAATGCTGGAATTTTACCAAAACTGCTAGATGAGCGAGGCTATAATAGCATCGGGGTTATTTCCTACACCCAGATCGACTTTGCAGATGTGCATAAAAATAGACTTTTTCTAGACTTAGCTTCTGCATTACTTGATTGGGATATAAACGCCCAGCCTGTGTTTGAAGGATTAAGCGCGCAAACACTTGCAGAGCAACTAGAATTGGCAATAGATGGCGTAATTAACGCCATGCAAGCTGCACTTAGTAAAGCCTCTACACAACTTAAAACACCACAGTTATTTTTATTTATTGACCGCTTAGAAGTACTGCTTTCTTCTCCTATATTTAGTAGCGAAACACGCAGCCATTTTTTATCGGTTATTGAACGCTTAGCAATCTCTAAAGCTGTGATTGTATTTAGTGCGTGTCGTAACGACTTTTACCCTTTAGTTGTTGAACAACCAAGTCTAATGGCAGGCAAAGCTCATGGCGCCCACTACGATTTAACACCGCCAAACCGCCAAGAGCTCCAACAAATTATTCGCCTGCCAGCGCTAACCGCTAATTTAACGTTCTCAAATGACCCACAAACCCAAACACCACTGGATGAAATATTGTGCGCCGATACAGCCAATAACCCCGATGCATTACCCATGCTGCAATACACATTGCAAGAGCTGTACTTACAGCGCAGTGATAATAACGAGCTACTGCACAGTGTTTACACAAAACTCGGGGGTATTGAGGGCGCCATAGGCAAAAAAGCTGAAGATATATTTATTGACCTTAGTAATGAGCAACAGCAGCAACTAAAAAGCGTATTATCACAACTGATCACTTTAAACCCAGATGGTAAAACCATTACGAGCCGCGCTGCCCGCTGGCAAATATTAACGAACACAAGCCAAAAAGAGCTTGTGCAAGCCATGGTCGATAGCCGTTTATTTGTATCGCATTTACAAAACCAAGAAGCCTGTTTTAGCCTTGCTCACGAGGCATTATTACGTCAATGGCCGCGCGCAAAACAATGGATTAATGACCATAAAGATGCCTTAGCAATAAAAAGTCGTTTACAACACCAAGCGCAAAATTGGATAGATGAAGGTAAAAATAGTGCTTACCTCCTAGCGCCAGGTAAACCGCTACAAGAAGCGCAGCTATTACTAAACGACAAACTGTTTAAATTAGATGATAACGAGCATGCTCTTATCAAAAGCTCTGTAAAAAAAACAAAAACAAAAATAAGAGTAAAACGGGTGACCGTTGCTTTATTGTGCTTACTTACATTTACCGCGTTATTAATGAGCTTTACTAGTTTTAAGGCCCAACAACATGCGCAAAAAAAACAGCTTGAGGCCGAAAGCTTACTAGGGTTTATGGTGGGTGACTTTGCCGATAAATTACGTAGCGTTGAACGCATGGACTTACTTGATGGTATTAGTAATAAAGCACTTGAGTATTTTACTGATCAAACTGACGATTCAAGTTCACTTTTTAGCTTTAGCGATAATAAAGCACAATTTAACAACCGTTTTCAGTACGCACAAACCCTCGAAGCAATGGGTGAAGTAGCTTATTCGCGCGGCAAAACCGGTGAAGCCTTTACCGCCTTTGAAAACGCCCGCACCCGCCTTGAGGCATTATTAAAAATACAGCCTAACAACTTAGAGCTACTAACGCTTGCAGGCGCCAATGCCTTTTGGCTTGGTCAATTAGCTTATGATCAAAATAATCATCAAGCTACTGAGCAAATGTTTAAAAAATACCACGCTTACAGTAAAAAAATGTATGCGCTGGCAGCCAATGATTTTAACTCCATTATGGAATTATCGTATTCATCTAATTCTTTAGGTTCTTTATACATAGAAAAATCCAACTACAGCGCTGCAAAAAAGAACTTTGCAGAGTCACTTTTACTTAAAAATAAAGCGCTTAAACTGAAACCTAATAACAAAAATTTACTTCGAGATAAATCCGATACGATTAGTTGGCTTGCAAAAACAGAAGAGAAGCTAAGTAACTTTAATGAAGCAGTTAATATATTGGAAGGTGCAGTTGGCGTAATCACAAAATTGATTGCTGACTACCCTCGTGATGCAAGCCTTTTTTACACGTCAGCAAACCTATATATGCAACAAAGTTATTTACTGAGCTATTTGAGTGATAAACGGATGGCCCATAAAAAAGCCAGCTTGGCTAATCAAGTTATCAATGAAGCTTTAGTACAAGATCCAAAAAACAATAAATTTCAGCTTATGTATTATCGCTCTTTAGCACATTCACTAATGCTATCTACTGATGAAGCTACTGGCTCAACAATTGAAAAAATAATTAATTTTTTAAAATCTCAAAATTTTAAAAATACCAGCACTATTAATACACAAATTACACTGATTCAATATTTTATAAATAGACAATCACCACTCAAAGCGCAGGAGTTATTAACTGAGCTTGAGAATAATGAAAACTACAAACATCAATTAGCCAGCCTAACTAAAACTGGTGATTACTTAGTATATACAAGAATAAACTTAATCAAAGCAAACTTAGCTACAACTAATAAACAGCGAGAGCAATTTTGCTTAAGTGCTATCAAAGCAATTTCTGAAGCTGCAAAAATAAGTCAGAGCGTAAAAATAACATACCCACTAGTACAAGCTTATACCTGTTTAAACAGAGAAGACGAGATATCAGAAATAAAAACAAGCCTAGTTAAATTAGGCATTACGAACTTCCAACTATAATTACTCATAAAGGAAATGATATGAATAACACCCTAGAAAATGTCGACTTTCAAGTAAATATTAAACTTAACAACGGTGAAGCTATTTTTAGCTATACAAAAAATGGCGAACCCGCTACTGGCGGTGGTGTTGTAAGAACTGAAACCGCTGGCAACTACAATTTAGACGATGACACAATTCAAAATGGTTTCGTATTTACTGGCGCTACTATCACCAATATCGACACACAAAAACCATGCGCCCAAGACTTCAGCTATAAAGTAAGTGACAACGGCCACACAATTATCATTACCGACACAGATGAAAATAATGGCTCTGTATGCTTAATCTTTAACGTTGAGTGTAATGGCAATAAATATGAAAGCGCTGATCCTCAAGTTAAGAATGAAAAAGAACTCTAATTAGTAATACTTATTTTTAAATTGCACAGACATATTAATTGCGGTGCAATTTATTTAAAAACGCCCCTTAAATAAACATAAATAACAACAACTTAAATCAGAAGGTTACCGAAAGGTTTAAAAACGATAAATTGAATAAACTGCTAGACATAAAGTTTCATTAACAATAAAAATGAGCAACACCATGTCTAACAATAATGAAAATAGCAGAGCAAACAACACCGACAGCGCTGTATCTGCATTAATCAGCAGCATTTCTAATACCGTTAACAATGAAAAAATAAGCGCAATTATTAATGTCACTAATGTCATGGCCGATGCTATTTTTATTGTTAATGCAGATGGGGTGTTTGAATCAGTAAATCCCGTAGCAGCACGTTTTTTCAATGTAACGTCTGATTCATTAATAGGTAAAAAATGGCAAGATTGTTTACAAGAACAGTATCGCGATGACTATAAATACATGTTTGAAAGTTGGAAAAACAACTATCAAACACCACTCAACCATGGTCCGAAAGAAGTTAAAATAAGAAAAAACAATGGTAACTGTTTAGATGTTGAGTTATCTATATCATGTTTACCCGAATCGGTAGTCGCAAGTACCCCACTTTTTATTTGTATAATGCATGATATTTCAAAGCACGTTAAAAAGTATAAAGTACTGGAAAACGTAGCCAAACTTGATCACCTCACTGGTATTGCTAATCGTTGTACTTTAGAAAAAACCATCATTAAAAATTGGCAAGAATGCATAGTTAACAAGCAGCCTCTTAGTTTTATACTTATTGATATTGATTACTTTAAATTATTTAACGATAACTTTGGCCATGTAAAAGGTGATAAGTGCCTTCAAAAAGTCGCTCGTACAATTGAAGAGTGCTTACCGTCTAAAGACAGTTTAGTAGCACGCTATGGTGGTGAGGAGTTTGCTGTTGTGCTGCCTCGTTCGCACATTTCAAATGCACAAATGATTGCTAAGCGTATTCAAGAAAAAATACTCAACATTAATTTTAGAGATCTCGGTTTACCAGCGAATGTAAAAATAAGTGTAAGTCAGGGTTTAGCGTGTGAATACGATAATCAATACAGAACATCTGAGGCATTAATATGCGCGGCGGATACGGCCTTATACAGAGCGAAGTCGGAAGGTCGTAATAAATTATGTATAAGGTGATGTACTAACTATTTGGCATAGCATTTATCTACTAAAATAAAAAAACCGCAATTGCGGTTTTTTTATTACTTGAGAAAAGCTTAAATATCGATTAGCAATCCTTCGTCCTTTTTAATCTTTTCGATCACCATATAAGTATGATGAGTACCCACGCCGGGAATATCTACTAAGTCGCCAAGAACTTGTCTATATTCTTCCATATTAGAAACGCGAATTTTTAATAAGTAATCATAACCACCAGCAACCATGTCACATTCGACTACTTGTTCTATCCTTAATATGTGCTCTCTAAATACTTTAAATACAGCTGTATTTGAAGCAACAAGCGATACTTGAACATGCGCTACTAAGCTCTGATTAAGTTTAGCTTCGCTAAGCTTGGCATAATAGCCTTCAATATACCCTTCTTGCTCTAATCGTTTAACACGATCTAGGCACGGGCTGGCACTCAAATTAACCTGTTTTGCGAGGTTAACATTAGAAATTCTGCCGTTCTTTTGAAGAACGTCTAGTATGGCTAAATCAATACGATCTAGCATGCGTAATCTATTTGGAATTGTCATAACAGAATTTTATGCGGATAAGTTAAATTTATACCCTGTAAATTATCGTAAATCGCGAAATTTAACCAGCATATTCTGCTGAATTTTAATTAGAATGCACTCACAATATCACTGGTAATTTATTGGTAATTAATTTTACTTTAATTCTTAACATCCTGAGGGTTGCTTATGTTATTCAACGGCGATTTAACTACTACTTGTCCTATCAGACAAAGAATCCGTGACTTTTACCGCATAGATGAAAATGCAGTTATTGATCATATTTTACCGCTTGCAGAAGTAGGCGTAAAAGCACGAAGTCGTGCCTGGGAAAGAGCCCGCCAGATTGTTTTGAACATTCGTAAAGAGCAAGATGGGCAAGGCGGTGTTGATGCGCTTTTAAATGAATTTTCACTCTCTAGTGAAGAAGGCGTTGTATTAATGTGTTTGGCCGAAGCACTGCTTCGCGTACCAGATAAAGCAACTCAAGATGTACTTATTCGTGACAAGTTAGCCAAAGGTGATTGGAGCTCACATTTAGGAAGCAGCGATTCTTTATTTGTAAACGCGTCTTCTTGGGGATTATTAGTTACCGGTAAAATGGTTAACTACACAGACAAAACTAAAGAACAACAGTTCGGCATGCTTAAAAAGACCATTGGTCGTTTAGGCGAGCCAGTTATTCGTAAGTCTGTAAACTTTGCTATGAAAATTATGGGCAAGCAATTCGTAATGGGTCGTACCATTGACGAAGCAATTGAACGTGCTGCCGAAACAGAGCAAAAAGGCTATGTGTATTCTTACGATATGCTAGGCGAAGGCGCGCGCACAATGAAAGATGCGAAGCGTTACTTTGACAGCTACATGAATGCTATACACTCAATTGGTAAAGCGGCTAATGGTCGTGGTCCAATTAAGAGCCCGGGCATTTCAGTTAAGCTTTCTGCTATTCATCCACGCTATGAGTTCACTCATAAAGACCGTGTGATGGAAGAAATTGTACCAAAGTTAAAAGAACTTGCGCTTGCCGCTAAAAAATACGATATCGGCTTTACCGTTGATGCTGAAGAAGCAGACCGTTTAGATATTTCATTAGATGTAATTGAAGCGGTATTCAGTGATGAAGATCTTGGTGATTGGCAAGGATTTGGCTTAGCTGTTCAAGCGTATCAAAAACGCGCTATTTTTGTAATTGAATGGCTAACTGATCTTGCAACCCGCGTTGGTCGCAAGATGATGGTACGTCTAGTTAAAGGCGCATACTGGGATACTGAAATCAAAACCACACAGCAAGATGGTTTAGATCATTACCCAGTATTTACCCGTAAAGCAACAACAGACGTTTCTTACAAAGCGTGTGCTATTAAAATGCTTGAAGCGCGCGATGTGCTTTATCCGCAATTTGCTACACATAACGCTTACACTGCCGCGACTATTTTAGAAGTAGCCAAAGGCGACAACACTGGTTTTGAGTTTCAACGTTTGCACGGTATGGGTGAGTCATTATTCGACCAAATCGTTAACGAAGAAAAAATTCAGTGCCGCGTATATGCCCCAGTTGGTCAACACGAAGACCTCCTTGCGTACCTTGTTCGTCGTTTATTAGAAAATGGTGCTAACTCATCATTTGTAAACGCCATTGTAGATACAACAAAACCTGTTGAATCATTACTTCCAGACCCTGTAGAAACATTGCAAGGCTTGCGTAACAAGTACAATACGCAAATCAAAATGCCAATTGATTTATACGGTGAAGAACGTGCTAACTCTAAAGGCATGGATTTAACCGACATTAACGTTATTACCCCTTTCAAAGAGAATCTTGAAACATGGTTTAACGAGCACTTAATTGAGCAAAGCCAAGTACCTGAAGGCTCATTAGCTGTTAAAAACCCAGCAAATCACAAAGAAATCATCGGCCACGTTAAATTGCAAACTGGCGAAGAGATGAAAGTATTACTGGCTAACGCTGAAGCTGTACTTGAATCATGGTCACAAACACCAGTAAGAGAACGTGCTAACTTACTGCGTCGCGTTGCTGACATATTAGAGCGTCATCACGACGAACTTGTTGCTATCTGTATTAAAGAAGCAGGTAAAGTAGCGCAAGATGGTATTGATGAAGTACGTGAAGCGGTTGATTTTTGCCGTTACTACGCGGCGCGCGCTGAGGAGCTATCGCAAGATGAGCGTTTTGAAGCCCGTGGCGTTATTTTATGTATTAGCCCGTGGAACTTCCCGCTTGCAATATTCTTAGGCCAAGTTGCCGCTGCGATTGTTACAGGTAACACTGTAATTGCAAAGCCTGCTGAGCAAACAAGTTTAATAGCCCTTCGTGCTATTGAACTAATGCTGTCTGTTGGTTTACCTGAGCATGTTGTTCAACCGGTTATTGCTCGTGGTTCTGAAGTAGGCAAAACAATTGTTCCTGATGAGCGCATTCAAGCGGTTATGTTTACAGGCTCTACTGAAACAGGCACATTAATTTCTCAAACACTTGCTGCACGTAACGATATTCAAGTACCGTTAATTGCAGAAACAGGTGGCCAAAACTGTATGATTGTCGACTCAACGGCGCTTCCTGAGCAAGTAGTTGACGATGTGATCAGTTCTGGTTTTCAAAGTGCTGGGCAACGTTGTTCTGCTCTTCGTGTGTTATTCATTCAAGATGACGTAGCAGATGGCATTATCGAAATGCTTAAAGGTGCCCTAGCTGAGCTACACATTGGCGACCCATCGTTACTATCAACTGATGTTGGTCCGGTAATTGATGAAAAAGCACTTAAAAACTTAAACGAGCACGTTGAGTACTTAAAAGGTAATTCTATACTTCATTACGAGTGTAAAATTCCGGATAACACGCAAAATGGCGCATACTTTTTTGCACCTCGTTTATACGAAATCAAAGATTTATCAGTACTTAAGCGTGAAGTATTTGGCCCATGTGTTCATATTGTTCGCTTTAAATCGAGCGAACTTGATGATGTGATGGATCAAATTAACAACACAGGTTATGGCTTAACAATGGGTGTACATTCACGTATTGAAGAGCGCTGTGAGTACCTTGCTAAAATGTCACGTGCGGGTAATGTTTACATTAACCGAAACATGATTGGTGCTATTGTTGGTGTGCAACCATTTGGTGGCCGTGGTTTATCAGGTACTGGCCCTAAAGCCGGTGGCCCTAACTACCTTCAACGTTTAGTAAAAGAAAAGGCATCACCAGATAACGTGCAAATGACAAACCTGACGCCAGATGAGCTTGATTTACACCACTACAGCGGTGCAGATGAGCAAGTTAAAAAGCTAATGGCTAACTCAATGCGCGATGAAAAAATCTGGCGTGCAACACCACTAAACGACCGAGTTTCGGCTGTACGTCAGTTGCTTGCTAAAATCGCGACGGTAGAAATTATCGACGATTTAGCAGACGATTTAGCATTAACATTATCAGAAGCTCGTGCACAGCTTAACCGCCTTGAAAAGCACATGCGTAAATTTACTACCCTGCCAGGGCCAACGGGTGAGTCTAATACACTTCATCTAGAAGCGCGTGGTTGTGTAGTGTGTTATGCAGATAAGAGCACATCATTTAACTTCTGGGCATTGTCTATCATTACCGCTATTGCCGCAGGTAATACGGTAATTACTGTAGCGTCTGAGCTGTTTTACGATGAAGCTGTTGCCTTTAAAGATAAATTTATCTCTACAGGTGTTGCTGAAGGTGTTTTCCAAGTAGCTAAACCTAATCAGTTACAAGCTATCTTAGCTCACCCTCATTTAGCTGGTGCGGTAGTTGCCGCTCGCTCGTCTCGTTTAGGCTACTTCAGCCAACAGCTTGCACAGCGTAAAGGCGCAATTTTACCGGTAATTAGCTCTGAGTATTACGATACATTAATCAAGCGCTTAATTACTGAAAAAACAATTAGTATTGATACAACAGCATCAGGCGGTAATACCTCGCTAATGACGCTTGTTGAAGATGATGAATAATTAAGCTAATAGTTTTTCACTAAAAAATAAAAAAAGGCACTGTAAAGTGCCTTTTTTATTTGGTCGTTACGTATAAGTTTGTTAGTTTAAAAGTAGATTAACAACTGAAGCCGTGAAATTGAAAACCATTCCTATTACTAAGTTAGTCCCAGGTATGTTTGTGCAAAGCGTTACCAAACAAACTGGCAGCATTAAAATTAAAAACCAAGGCTGGGTTAAAACTCAAGCTGGTATTAATAACCTGATAAAAGCAGGTATTTTAGAAGTAGAAATCGACCCAGATAAAACCCTCATTGATTCAGTCCCTGAAAAAGATCCTATCACTACACCTACAACAAAAATAAAGCGTGATCCTTGGCAAAAAATAAACAGCGCTGAGCAAGAAATGGGAAAAGCAAAAAAGCTTTATGACGAAGCAAAAACACTGCAAATAAAAGCATTTAAAGATATAAAAGCTGGCCGTGATATAGATATAACCCCGTTTAGAGAACTGGCAAGTGGCTTTATGGATTCTGTTTTTAGAAATCAAGATGCCCTAGCCTGCCTTACCCAAATGCGCCAAAAAGATGCCTACCTACTTGAGCACTCAATTAATGTATCAATATTAATGGGTATTTTTGCAAAACACTTAAATATAGAGAAAGACACTATTGTTGAGCTGACTACTGGCGCACTATTACACGACATTGGTAAAATAAAAATCCCTGATGAAGTGCTAAACAAACCTGGCCGCTTTACAGACGACGAATTTAAAATAATGAAAATGCATTCGCTTTTCAGTAAAGAGATATTAGAAGACTCTGGCTTAACAGGAATTGCGGTAGATATTGCAGGTATGCACCACGAAAGACTCGATGGTAAAGGCTACCCGTTTGGTAAAAAAGGTGACGAGATAAGTCAGTATGTGCGTATGGCGTCAATTGTAGATGTTTATGATGCACTTACCGCAGAACGTGTTTATAAAGCAGGCATGGAGCCAATAAAGGCGTTTAAAATATTAAAAGACGGGTGCCCTGATAGCTTTGATCCTGTGCTGCTTAATAAATTTATTCAATGTATTGGCATCCATCCGGTAGGAACGCTTGTAAGGTTATCGAGTCAAAGAGTGGGTTTGGTCACCGAGAGTAATCCGGGGGCACCACTAAAACCTGTCGTTAAAACATTTTACAGCGCTAAGCATAGCCGCTACACCGAAGTAAAAGATATTGATTTATCTAATAAAAAAACTGTAGACACTCTTGAGTCAGCGATTAAACCTAAAGAATATAACATTGATTTAGAACGCTTTTATAAAAATTCAATATTATCCTAAGCACTATTGAGAGCTCAATATTCTACCGAGCTCTCAACATGATAACTAAGCGCTTACTGCGGCCAGTCTTGCAAAGCTTTTAAGCTAAACTCATAACCATCAAAATCTAGCACACTTTGCTCAGGTGTAATTTCTGTGACTGTTAGAGCTCCTATGCTTTCTCCTTCGTGTAATTCTCGGCCATTTAGCTTGATCCAACGTTTATCAGCACTCGATGAATATATATGCGCTTGATATTTAATACTAGGTAACATTGATTGCAAACCATCAGGTAATAACTCAACAGGCTCAACACGTGATGACGTTTTTGACGCTTGAGTAACTTCATAATCTTGGTTTTTTTCGACATCTTGTATAGCTTGCGCAAATGCATTTTTAAGAGTTGTAGGCACAGCATCAAGCTCAGGGTCACTCGTCTGTTGAGATTGGGTGCTGCCTTTAATTGGCTTACCCAATACTTTATATTTACTCATATCAAGTTGAGCCGATGCGGTATTTTGATTTTGCCCAAATACCGCAGTGTTTTGTGCATTATTTGGATTGTAATTACTTTGTGGGTTAAACGCTGGCTGATTATAATTTTGAACAGGCATTACTTGTTGCATGTTTTGCTGATTATAACCTGCTGCGCTCGTGACCTGGCTCGACGGCATAGGAATATACTGACCATTTGGGGTTAATAACATTTGCTGTACACCATTGGGGGTTTGCACATGCACAAGTTGCCCTTCAATCGTTGCAGTATTTGTTGGAGCTACTTTAGCAGGCTCCAACTTAGCTACTTGCTGTTTTTCAGCTTCAGCATCTTCCTCTTTAACGTCTTTGTTAGGCGATGATTTTTCGCTTTCCACCACCTTAATTACAGCGGGTTCCGCTGCGTTTAATAAAGTCGTACTTTGAAACCACTTTCCGGCGGTAAAGCCACCCGCTACCGCAATAAAAGCAGCTAAGCTTGTACCAAATACTAATGCTAATCGTCTATAACGCTTAAGTGCTTGCTGTTGCTTTAACTGCTCAGATTGTAAGTCGTACTGTTCAGCACTCATATCTGATTGCTGCGACTGCTTTAGCGCATCTAATAAATAAGACATAACTTACCTAACTATAAAATAAATGAAAGCCCAATGCCTACGGCAAATAAAGCAGCGAATGCAAGGCTATAGGGTACAAATGACGTTGCTTTGTTAGCTTCGTTAACCGGTGCTACAAAATCCATGGGTAATGACTCATGGGCTGATTTTTTTATTATATCGCTATCAACTATCAACTGCTGCTTTGCAAAAGTCCCAACTAAAGCACGCTCACAGACCAAGTTCATTAATCGTGGCACACCGCCAGTTAATTGATGAACAGCTTGCATGGCATCCATCGAAAAGATTCCTTTATCACACCCTGCAATATGTAACCGATGCTTTATGTAAGCGACTGTTTGGCCTTGCGTAAGTGGTAATAAATGGTAACGAGCCGTTATCCTCTGGGCAAGTTGCCTTAATTCGTTGCGCTTCAAAAGATCTTGCAGCTCAGGTTGACCAACCAATACTATTTGTAATAATTTTTTATGATCGGTTTCTATATTTGTCAGCAAACGTAATTGCTCAAGCACGTTAGGGGCAAGTAATTGTGCTTCGTCAATAATAAGTATAGTGTGCCCGCCCGATTTATTATTAGTCTCTAAATGCTTTTTTATAATATCGGTAAGACTTTTAAGCGTCGCATTATGAACATCGTAACTAATATTGAGCTCATCACAAATACTGGCTAATAACTCCAGCTCTGAAAGCGCTGGGTTATGGATCATCGCTACTTGAGTGTTTTCAGGAAGCTGCTCTAACATACTGCGGGTAATTGTAGTTTTACCTGTACCTACTTCACCTGTTAATAATACAAAACCACCGTCTTCACCTAATCCATAGGTAAGGTGTGCTAAGGCTTCTTTATGTCGTTCACTTAAAAATAAGTAATGAGGGTTGGGCGAAATCGAAAAAGGTTTTTCGTTCAGGCCAAAATAGCTTAAATACACCGTGATGTTCCTTCGTAATTAAATCACGGCCTATAATGGCAAAAAATTGCACTGAGTGACAACGTTGTAAGCGCTTTATTATTGAAATAACGTAAATTTATGTAAAACAAAAAAGTGCAGCTGTTTTAAGGCTGCACTTTTGTCTGTCTAATCTTAGTATGCATTTTACTCTTCGTAGCGCACTAATCGTAAATACACATTACTGGTTTTAGCATGTAAGCTATTCAACCCACTATCAAATTGATAAACCCACGCTGAGCTCATCGTGCTTACACCCGATGTATTTGACCAATAGTTTTGAAGCTTAGTGCCCAAAAATACGTCTTCATTAATACTCGGCTCTGTGCAACTGTGCTCTAAAATACTCGCCAATTCTTTAATGTTAGGCATTTGCCAATCATCGTAATCTGCGGTTGTATCATTTTTAGCACCGCGTAGTGCCTCTTGCCAAGTAAGAGAAGGTGTTGAACCTTCACAAAGTTGTGTCTCTGTATTATAAGTTTGTCCATAACTACAGCGTTGCCACATAAGGCCTGTTTCACTATCAGACACTGTGCCATCTGTATTTATAGTAAATCTATCTGTCGGTGTTGTGGTATCTGCACCGTCGTAGCACGTTTGCGCCGCTGCAATATTAAAGCTCAAACTTATAGTTGCTAGTGCATAGAGTAATTTAAATTTCATTATTTTCTCCTAACGACTTCTAACTAAACGTACATAAGCAGTATTTTCTTTTGGATAAGCAAGGTCGTTACCATCACTCATATCAATGATATACGCTTGAGATAAACTGGTACCATCAGCTGCTGTTTGAGAGGTCCAGTAACGTAAATGGCTTAATGCACTTTCACTTGGCATATTAGGAAAAAATGCCTCATCAATTAATATACTTTGCCCTTGTTTACCGTAATCAATTAAGCCCAAAAGCTCTGTATAAGTAGGTAATCGCCAGTTTGTACCACCACAAAAATCTAAATCATTAACTTCGTTTATATAACTTTGTACTCCACAACTTGTATTGTCCGGACACGTTGAATTGGCGGTACTGGTATCGGTAAAAGTCGTATTCCCTACATCCCAAAAGTAATGATTTTGACCATCACGTAACGAAGTATTTGGTACCGTGCCAGATGCCACACTTTTCACCTCCCATACAAGCCCAGTAACATTATCGCGTATACAGGTAAAGTCAGGACTATCATCACCAACCTCATCAGCAAACTCATTAAGTTTAGTGTAATCAAACGCTAAATTACCTTTGCCAACTTTATCTAAGCGGTTTGCATAGCTATCGCGTCCAAGCTCTGCATCTTGCGCTGGAAAGTCATCACTTTCACAATTAATACGTTGAGTATTGTTATAACACTCACCAACACCACTATCGTTGATGAATCCAAGTGCTTTAGCTGATACATCAACAAATAAGGAGTCTGTATCTGTGCGTCCTTTTGAGTCGGTTACCGTGACTTCAAAGCTCAATGTAGACTCAGTATCAACATCTGAGGCAAAAAATGTCGTTGTACATTGGTCGCTATTGCTTAATGTTTCGGTATTACCGGTAAGTTGTTGCCATTTACACTTATAGGTATCGGTAACGGTTTCGCTATTCGTTGCATCAAGCGTTACTTCTTCAAACTCTTCGACATTTTGATCAGCGCCTGCATTTGCATCCACTAACTCATTTGTTTTGTTGAGTGTCATTGAATATTGAGTGCTCGCCTCGCCACCTTCATCATCAGTGACAGTTAGCTGCCAAGATAAATTCACGTTACTTTCAAGTAATGGATGAGAAAAACTAAGAGTTGATTCATTAAAACTCTCAATATCTAAATCAGGACCCGATAGCAATTGCCACAAATAACTATCAATTTGGCCATTATCATCAGGATCGCTCGACTCTAGGGCACTCAAAGTCACTGTATCTTTGTATACAGAGGGAAGTGTTTCAGGAGATGTTTGTGTAACAACAGCAAGAGGTAGTTGGTTATTAGAGCTCACTGAAATAGAAATGTCGTCACTAACAGCGCTACTACCTGTACTTTGATAGCTCACTCTTAATATTATTTCACTATCAGTTTTTACGTCAGGTGCAGTAAGTGTTTGCTCAGCGCCTTCAAGGGGGAAACCTTCTATGCTTGGGCCACTAACTTGTTGCCATGAAAACGTACCATCAGCGGGGGAACCTTGTGCTGTGATGGTAAATTCAGATTTTTCGATAATTTGTAAATCGGCTCCAGCATTAACAGACGTTTCAACAACTGTATTATCGCTATCACCGCCACCGCCTCCACACGCACTCAGTAAACTACAAGAAATGAGGGGGATTAAAGCAAACGCTTTCATACGCAGCACCTTATTATGTCAAATAATTACTATAGTGTAATCACTAGCAATAAAGATGCCATTAAAGTACTACATATATGTGTCTTGATGAATACGTACAAACAACTTCGTACCGATTTTACTGTAATCTATTTTGTATTCACGCCCGTCTAGAGCTTGAATAAACAGCAACTGCTTTTCTTCGCCAAATACATCAGCGCTACTTACATAAACCATTTCTAAATAACGCTCTTTTGCATCACGGCGGTTTTTAGGTAATTCTTCTTTAAATGGCTCCAGACCATGTTGCGTTACTTTAATTCGAGGATGAATTTCAGAGTTTACAATCACTAAATCATGCTTTTTATCTTTATGTATTATGGTGTTTCGACCACTTTTTAAAAAGGCTCTCTCTTGACTCATTTTTCTTTCCTACAGTCGTAGCTTAATTACTAAGCTGCGACGCTATAAACTGACTAGGCTCGAGCTTCCACTTATTTAAGTTAGCACTAAATGCCCAAATATCTCTATCTAACACGCTGGCAGGCAATAATAAATCGTAACCTGTTAGCTGCTGAAGGTGCTTAGTTCTATTAGCAAACATGGCTATAAGCCCAGTATAGCTTATCCCTTTATGGGATGTGTAATGTGTATCTTCTATTAACCATTCTGATGGGCAATTGCCATTTTTGCAATGTTTTTGAACAACTTGCATAAATAAATTACGCTGCTCTATTAATAATTTCCCTGCAATTCTAGGCGCTATGCTTGATAAAAAGTCGTCTATATCATTTACCTTAACGCCAACCGCATTTAATTCTAAATAGTCAAAGCCATCTTCTACTTTGGGTATTCCACTGTGATGAAAGTTACTATGAGGCATACACCAAGCTCCGTACTTGTGGCAATAAACGAGCTCAGATTCGCTCAATATAAGGCTATGGTATGGTTCTTGAGATTTTAAAAATCCAATAAAAATAGCCACAAGGCACAAGCTCACTAAAAATATTTCAAGTATGCTAATTTCACCCGGCCTCAGTAAATTAAATAACATAATAAAGACTAAGCCTATAGCACCTACAACAATCGCCTCAATTGCGTTTCGCGCGCCCTGTGCCCGAAACTTAATGACATTGTCAGATTTATCCATATCGGTAAAACACCATATAAAAAACAAACATAATAATGCCCCAAATTATGACCTTTCTTGTTGTTATACATAAGTTACAGCTAGTTTTAAATTTCATACATTACCGCTTTTTCCTCAACAAAATAGGAACAATGAATAAATCTTATTTACTTTTACGCTTAACGCACAAATTTATGAGATACATAACCGTCTTTTCACGGTCTTATTTCGTACAATACTTACAATTCATTTTCAGGTATGAAATCAATGTACTCAAGACAATCAGGTAAAGCACTTTTTCCATTTATTATTACGTTACTTCTAATATTTAGCGTTTATTTATATTTACCCGCTAGCCACGGCGAACAAGCCGATTCATCACAAATGTCTACCCAAGTAACGGCTCATACTGTTACTTCTGAGGAAAACGCAGTGATGATAGAGGCCATCGGTAGTGCACGTGCAAACCAAGCTATTTATATAAAAAGTGCGCAAAACGATTATGTCACAGATATATATTTTAAAGATGGCGACTTAGTCAGTAAAGGACAAAAATTAGTACAGTTACAAAGCCAACAAGAGCAACTTGCAGTTAAAGAACTCGGTATTAACTTACGTGAGGAAAAACGCCAGTTAGAACGCCTTACCGAACTTTCACGCTCGCAATCAACGGCAAAGTCATTACTTGAAGAACAATTATCTCGTGTTGATGCCACTGAAGCTCAACTAGAAAGCGCTAAAACAAAGTTAAATGAAATGACTATTACCGCGCCATTTTCAGGCCTGTTAGGTAAGCGTGAAATATCAGTTGGTGCCTACGTAAGCAACACAACAATAATCACCACACTTGATGATATTAGTATTATTAAAGTTGACTTTAAAGTACCTGAAAAATATTTAGCACAATTAAACATAGGTATGAAAGTACTTACCCAAAACGATGCCTACCCAGGGCAGACATTTAACGGCAAGGTAACGCATATTAGCTCGCGTATTGATTCGGTAACACGCAGTGTTGAAGTAACTGCAAGTTTTGCTAATAAATCAGGATTACTTCGCCCAGGTATGCTACTAAATACAGCACTTGAGCTAAGCAGTAACCAAGCTTTAATGGTGCCAGAAAAAGCGGTTATCCCTTTACAAGACAAACACTTTGTTTTTCAAATTCAAGACGGAGTAGCCAATAAGGTTGAAGTGCATGTTGCTGGCAGAAATAATGGCTGGGTTGCTATCGATGAAGGTTTAAATGATGGCGAGCAAATTGTTACTGAAGGGCTAATAAAAATTCGCTCTGGTAGTAAAGTAAGCGTAAAGGGGTAATACGTGAAAATTACTGATACTAGCGTTAAACGCCCCGTTTTTGCCATAGTAATTAATTTGCTGCTTCTTACTTTTGGTCTGGTTGCATTTACTATGCTGCCACTTCGTGAGTACCCTGATATTGAAACGCCAATAGTAAATATCAGCACTGAATACACAGGAGCTTCTGCCGAAATTATAGAAACCAAAATAACGCAAATAATAGAAAATCGAATTTCCGGTATTGAAGGTATTAAAAGTATTAACTCTTCGAGCCGTAATGGGCGCTCAAACATTACCATTGAGTTTGATATTAACCGCGACATAGATGCTGCATCTAACGATGTACGTGAACGTGTAGCACGTGCACTTGATAGTTTACCCGATCAGGTACGCCCACCAGAAGTGTCTAAATCAAACAGTGATGAAAGCCCTATTGCATGGTTTGTATTAAACAGCGAAACAATGGACTCGTTACAGCTCTCTGATTACGCGCAGCGTTTTATTGTTGACCGCTTAGCCGTAGTAGATGGTGTATCTAATGTACGTATTGGTGGTGAGCGCCAATACGCTATGAAAATTTGGCTAAACCGCCAAGCAATGGCTGCACGCGGTATTACCTCAAGCGATATTGAAAATACACTGCGTACAGAAAACGTTGAATTACCTGCCGGCGAAATAGAATCAATAGATCGCGACTTTACCGTGCGTACTGCACGTAGTTATAAAGATCAGCGCGATTTTAAAAACCTTGTTATTAAACGTGGTGAAGAAGGTTATTTAGTGCGTTTAGGTGAAGTTGCCGACGTAAAATTAGAAGCTGCCGATGACGAAAGCTTATTTCGTGGTAACGGGCGCAACATGATTGGCCTAGGAATTGTAAAACAAGCTAAAGCAAACACGCTTACCGTAGTAGACAACGCACGCAGCGAACTTGAAAAAATCAAACGTAACCTACCTGAAGGCACAACAATTCAAGACAGCTACGATTCGTCTGTATTTATTAAAGAATCAATTAGTGAAGTTTACAGCACACTTGCCATCTCTATGGGTTTAGTCGTACTCGTTATATTTTTGTTTTTAGGCAATATACGAGCAACGCTTATTCCTGCGGTTACCGTACCGGTCGCACTTGTTGGTAGCTTTATGTTTTTATTAGCAATGGGTTACTCAATCAACTTACTCACTTTACTTGCCTTAGTACTGGCTATTGGTTTAGTAGTAGATGATGCCATTGTAATGCTTGAAAACATTCACCGTCGTATTGAACTAGGTGAGCCGCCATTACTAGCTGCATATAGAGGTGCGCGTGAAGTTGGTTTTGCCATTGTCGCAACCACGCTTGTACTAATATCGGTGTTTGTGCCACTTGTATTTATGGATGGCCGTATAGGGGCATTATTTACTGAGTTTGCAATGGCGGTGAGTGCTGCCGTATTTTTCTCAAGTGTTACAGCGCTGACTCTCGCACCAGCCTTGTGTTCTAAAGTACTTAAAGTATCAGACAAACCAAATAAATTTAGCCAATGGATGGACCGCCAGTTTACTAAAATTGAAGTAAGTTACCGTAATTCGCTCTCCACTAACATAACCCGTAAATGGGGCTTAATGGTGAGCTTATTATTAGCGGGCTTTGTTAGTTACTCGTTGTTTTTACAAGTTCCCTCTGAGCTAACGCCAAAAGAAGACCGTGGCACGTTCTTTATTATGATGAGCGGCCCTGAGGGCGCAAGTTACGAAAATAACGCCGCTAATATGGCTAAAATTGAAGAACGCTTAATGCCTTACTCGCAAGCAGGTGAGCTAAGTCGCGTACTTGTTCGAGTACCTGGCTGGGGTGGCAGCGGCGGTGTTGCTATTGTTGGTATGGCCGATTGGGATAAGCGCAAACGCTCAACATGGGAAGTAATGGACGAAATAAGCGGTAAAATGCAAGAAGTTACCGATGTTCGTGCATTTGCCATTATGCGCCGTGGTATTGGCGGTGGTGGTTCATCTCGCCCTATTGAGTTTGTATTGCAAGGTAATGATTATGCACAACTTGCCGATTGGCGTGACCGTATAATTAAGCGTGCTGAACAAAACCCAGGTTTAGTAAGAATCGATCATGATTATAAAGAAACCTTCCCGCAGTTTTTAGTCAGCATAGATAAAAACAAGGCCGCTGATTTAGGCGTTTCAGTATCTGATGTAGGCCGTACACTTGAAACAATGCTTGGCCAGCGCCGTGTTACAACCTTTATTGACCGCGGTGAAGAATACGATGTAATTTTAAAAGGGACGAAAGAAGACTTTACTAACCCTACTGACATTTCAAATATATACCTTAAATCACGAAGCGGTGAACTAGTCCCACTTGATAGCCTTATCAGCTTAAAAGAAGAAGCAACCGCATCGCGCTTAAACCGATACAACCGTATGCGCGCAATTACATTAAGCGCCAACTTAGCCGACGGTTATACGCTTGAGCAAGCGCTTAACTTTTTAAACGAAGTAGCCGCGCAAGAAAACGATATAGATGGCGCCGTAGATTACAAAGGCGAGTCGCAGCTTTATTACGAAGGCGCATCAGCGATGACCTACGTATTTATACTTGCACTCACTGTTACCTTTTTAGTACTGGCAGCGCAGTTTGAAAGCTTTATGCATCCGTTCGTCATTATGCTTACCGTACCACTTGGTTTAATGGGCGCTATGTTCGGACTTTGGGCTACAGGACTTACCTTAAATATTTACAGCCAAATTGGTATTGTCATGCTCATAGGGCTAAGTGCTAAAAACGGTATTTTGATTGTAGAATTTACTAACCAACTGCGCGATAAAGGCGTTGAATTTAGTGAAGCTATTTTGCAAGCAGCAACTCAGCGTTTGCGCCCTATTATTATGACCTCGCTGACTACGGTTATGAGTTCGGTACCTTTAGTACTTGCTTCAGGTCCGGGCGCTGAAAGCCGTATGGTGATAGGTGTAGTCGTGTTTACTGGGGTTATTGTATCGACCCTACTAACTCTTTTTGTTGTACCTGCTGCATATTATGCACTTGCACGTAACACTCAATCACCTGAATTTTTACAGCAAAAATTAGACAAACAAGCCGCTGAAAAACCTTTCGAAGAGATCTAGCCTCTTAATTGCGCCGTAACCTTGTTGTTGCGGCGCATACAATTTATGCTCGCCTTTAAACCCCATATACATTTTAGGAATACTTATGAGCTCAACAACGCAAGTAGCAACATTTGGTGGCGGCTGTTTTTGGTGTATAGATGCTGCATTTAGACGTGTAAATGGCGTACTAACCGTAAGCTCTGGCTACACCGGCGGTGAAACAAATAACCCAACATATGATTCTGTATGCTCAGGCACAACCGGTCACGCTGAGGTTGTTAAAATTGAATTTGACGCGACTGTAGTTAGCTTTGAAACACTCTTAGCAATGTTTTTCACACTGCATGATGCAACACAATTGAATCGCCAAGGTAACGATATAGGCACACAATATAGAAGTGTGGTTTACTATCACGATGAAGCTCAACTTAAGCAAACCACCGAAGTGATAGCTCAACTGCAAAGCCATGTCGCTGAGCCAATTGTGACAGAAGTCAGCCCTGCCACTACGTATTATCCAGCAGAGCATTATCATCAAGATTACTATAACGAAAACCCACAGCAGGGTTACTGTAGTATTTTAATAGCACCTAAGTTACACAAGTTTGAAACCGTATTTAAAGAGTTCTTAGCTGACTAGCTAATTTTAGTAGTTAAACTTAGCTACACATTAAAAAGCCCGACATAAGTCGGGCTTTTTAATATTAATAAATACCGTTAAAACTGGTAGCTTGCGCCTGCAAAAAAGCGACGCTCTGCCGTGTTGTAGTAATACACTTCACCCGTTGTAAAATCAGTGTTTGAATCAACAGCGTTATATTCTTTATCAAATAAGTTTTCTACACGAAGCGAAACTTCAATATGTTCATTTACTTGATAATTACCCGCTAAGTTCCAAAGTGTATAAGAGCCTAAGCGAGTCACAGCACCTTGTCGGTCGCTACGGTATTGCATGTCTAAGCTTGCATCAAAAGCACCAAACTGTTTTGCAAGTTCCCAGTTAAAAGTACGTTTAGCAACATTACGCAACTCTGCGCCCGTTTCTTCGTCTTCAGCGCTTAAGTAAGCAAAGTTAAGGTTGCTATCAAAACCAAAAAACTGCTGAGATAAGCTAAATTCAACCCCTTCGTAACGTGCTTCATCGATATTAGCCAATGCAAAGTTTGCATCGTAATCAATCTTATCTTCTATATCGTTTCTAAATATTGCAATATCAACTTGCGCTATATCAAAATCTACACTCAAACCTAACTCACGGTTTACTGATTTTTCAGGTTGTAAATCAGGGTTACCATAAAGTGGATAATATAAATCGTTAAATGTAGGAGCTTTAAAGCCAGTACTTTGGCTTATACGAAATGTTGCATCTTCAGATAAATGATAACCTGCAGCGGCTGTATACGTTGTTTCATCGCCAAATTGCTCGTCATCATCTTGGCGAACAGTTAAATTAGCCAATACTTTATCTGCATCGTAGTAAGCACCTACAAACACAGCAAGTACATCGCGGCTGTCTTCAACAAATAGTTGCGAACTATGCGACACATCATCGTTGTACCAATTAATACCACCACTAATGTTAAGTTCATTAGATAACAGGTACTGGCCGTTATAATCAATTTGTGTGCGTTTAGTTATAAATGTACTTGTTGTTGGCCCAACTGAAAAATCGACATAAGTGTTATCTGAATCATCTGTTGAAAGCGCTAAATCAATACTATGCGTTTGGTTAGTGTAGTTTTTACTCCAACCTGCAGAAAGTTGATAGTTTTTAAAATCATCTCGTTCAATCGTGCTGTCTGCAGGGCTAAAGCGACTGTCGTAATCTGCATAGCCTTCACTGTATTGGCCTAATAACTTAAAGTCGCCGTAATGTGCATCGGTGTAGTTAACTTTAAAACCAAGGTTTTTATTTTCATAGCCATCTTCATCAGGTGCTACGCCTTGCAGTACATCAAAGTTATCTGTTTTTTCAAAGCCTGCGTTAAATGCTGTTGTTATATCATCTGATTTTACAGAGCCTGCAACTTGATAATTTTGATAAGAGTCAGAACCAAATGTAGCGCTTAGGGATAAGTTATCTGACTCACGCGTAATAATATTAATAACACCAGCGAGTGCATCAGAGCCATAAACAGCCGCGCGAGAGCCTTTAATAATTTCTATGCGTTCAATACTATTTAGAGGAACATTATTTAATGCTTTTTGACCTAGTGTTGCTGAGCCTGTACGTACACCGTCAATTAAAATCAACGTATCGCCAGAGCCCGTACCACGAAGTGACACACCTGTATTTTGACCAAAACCACCGTTTGGATTAACCTGAAAACCTACTCGCGTGCTTAAAAGTGTAGGTAAATCGCGTACGTTACTAGCTTCTATTTCAGCACGTTCAATAACATTTACACTCGCTAAAACGTCGTTAATTGATTGCTCAAACTTATTAGCTTTAACGGTTATTTTTTCAATTGATTGCTCTGCACCAGACACAGAAAATGAAAGCGCAGCAGAAATTGCAACGCCTAGAGTTGTTTTGTTTAACATGAGATCCCCTACCTTTGCCCACCGCAAAGATTTAAGTAAGTAAGATTGCATCAAGGCCGGTCTCCGGACTCAGTAAGCACATAAAAACATGCAATACTCTACCGTTGCGGGGGCAGTGTTGGGCTTGTAGTCATCATGAAAACGCACCAACTTCCCGATTATCCTGCTAAAAAAATCATTACATGAAGTGGCTAGCAAGCACCTTGAAAATATGCCGTCATTGTGAGCATTTTGTTTACAAATGTCAATGGACGTCTATATAGCTAAAAGCTATTTCAGTTCAGTGCTGTATTATTATAGCTTGAAGGAATACCGTACTTATCAAGTAGCTTCTGAAGTTGCATTTGTGTAGTAGGTAAATTTAATATTTCATCCATTTTGTGACTAGATATTTTATTTGATTGTGAGTTAATCAAAAAATGTGTTTCATACACTGCATCTGGTACGTCACTCTTAAATAGTAAATCCATATTTAAGATATTCTGCTTTTTAAAATACTGATAAGCAATACTGTTTAAAACCCCGACTTCAGCGCGCCTCAATAGCAGCATTTTAACTACATTGAATTCATCAATTGTTAGGCTTACCTGGTGCTCTTCTCTCAAGTATTCGGCATTTGTATTAAATCCTGCAAATTGATACGAGTACCCTAAAACCCCAACTTTGGTTAATTTGTCCAGATTGTCAAAATAAGTTTGCTCTGACGCATTCTCTTTGAGTGTATAAAGCTCGTTTTTGGTGATGGTATAAAATTCAGTTTTTTCAATGTTTTTCTGCGTTGTTTTTGGCAGCCATTGCATTGCCATTAAAAATAAAACGTCGAAGTTATTTTTTTCAACAGACAAAGTAAGCCTTTTTACAGGTAAAGAAATAAGTATAAAATTAAATTCCTCCTGTGCGTCGTTTAAAATATTAATAAACTCAGGAGCAAAGCCCTGCTTCTTTTGCGCGTTAATAATAATCGGAAAGTAGCCATCTTCGACCAATACATCAATATCAACTGCCTTTGATAAGCTTGGCTTGGTAAATATAAGCAAAACAAATAACAGAAATAATTGATGGGGTCTCATTTTAATACCTTCTACAGTGAAATTTTTATTATATTCAATTAAATATAATAGCTTAAATATCAAAAAGAGGATTAACACATGCAGAACTACGAGAGGATAAAGTGGGAAAGTTGTAAAAAGATTAAGTAGCTTTAATCTGTCTGCAAATATAGACAAATTAAAGCACTTTTATTAAAAACAGTTTATAAATTAGTCGCGAAAGTTTTTAAACTGAAAAGGCTGACCTAAATCGGCACTGCGTACTACCTGCATTGCTTCTTGAAGATCGTCACGCTTTTTACCTGTCACACGTACCTCTTCGCCTTGAATAGCGGCTTGTACTTTAACTTTTGAATCTTTAATGGCTTTAACCACTTTTTTGGCCATGTCTTTTTCGATACCTTGCTTTAACCCAACGTTACGAAATACATTTTTTCCTGCACGGCTAATATCTTGAAGTTCTAAACTAGCTACATCCATACCGCGCTTTGAAATTTTTCCCGCTAAAATATCGAACAACTGCATAACTTGAGAGTCAGCTTCTGCTTTAAGCTTAATTGTTTTATCGTTTAGCTCAATAGATGCATCAACGCCTCTAAAATCAAAGCGAGTCTCTAGTTCACGGTTTGCGTTATCAACCGCATTTTTAGCTTCGTTCATTTCTACTTCAGATACAATATCAAATGAAGGCATTAGTATACTCCTAACTATTTAATCTTAATTTTATGTGGCAATTATAACGCTAAAATTATAAATCTTTACATTTTTCTGCATCTTGTTCAGGTGCGATACTAAATTAGTTTGATATACTTGCGCCTCTTTTTTAAGCGATTTTAGGATTTGTCGTGACAAGGCGTGTTTATCAAGCAGTTTTTTTAATCAGCATAGTGGCTTTCACCTTTTTATTTGCCAAAGAAATAAAAGGTGGCGTTGTAAATTTATTTCCTCATGTTGATAAAGTTGCCCATTTTGGGATTTTTTTTATATTAGCCATAATAATGGACAAGGCTTTTAAGCTTCCTTTATATGCTCAAATACTCTTATTAGCAGGCTATGGCGCCTCAATAGAAATAATGCAAGACGCACTCCCTTATAGGCAAGCATCACTTGGTGATTTTTTTGCTGATTTTGCAGGTGCTGCAAGCTACTTTTTACTTAGAGTAATTTTTACACCTCGAAAAAAGAACCCACATGGCTAATATTTTAATCGTTGGCGATGGCGCTATTGGCTTATTGCTGAGCCACTTTTTGAGCGCATCGCATAATGTCAGTGTTTTAACTCGTAAAAACCCAACAAACACCCGCTTTTACAGTAGGGGTAAGGGTGCATCAAAAAAAATTGACGCAAAATTCATTTCATTAAATCAGTTAGATAAAGCAACTGAATTTGATGTAATTTTATTTACTGTTAAAGCTTTTCAAGTGCTTGATGCGTTTTCTCAAATAAAGCCATTTTTACCAACACATTGCTCTGTTGTACTTTCGCATAATGGAATGGGCAACGTTGATGAGATAAATAACCAGCTAAACACCCATCAAGCACTCTACTTTTTAACGACAAGCGTAGCGGGCTTTAAATCAAACCAATATATTGTGCAACACACAGGTGAAGGACAAAGCGTTATTGGTGGCTGTAATGAGCTTGCACTTCAAAATAGCGCGCCAATAGCTGATATTTTTAAAGTAATACCCAACCTAAAGTTTACTAATAACATTCAGCAGCTTCGTTTTGAAAAGCTACTCGTCAATATTGCCATTAACCCATTAAGCGCTTTAAGTAATGTAAAAAATGGTGAATTACGTGCACCTAAGTACAATACAATAATTTTTAATGCACTCACTGAAGCGTGTAATATTGCAAAGGCTCAAGGGCTTAATATTCCATTAATTAAAGCTCTCAATACCGCTTATAAAATAATGGAATTAACCGCAAATAATTACTCATCAATGCAGCAAGATATAGCTCACAATAGAGAAACCGAAATATCAGCTATATGTGGCTATATTAGCCAACAAGGTAAACTTCACAGTATTCCAACGCCTTTCAACGATGAGTTGCTAGTCAAAATTCAGGCAAAAAAAAGCGTGGTATAAACCACGCTTATATAAGCTTTTAACTTTACGGGCGATAAACTTTTACAGTTTCGAAGCCCTGTTCGTGCAGCATAAGTGCCTGTAGTTGGCTCATTACGCCTCTGTCACAATATAAATAGTAGTCAGTGTCTTTTGGTAAATCACCAAACTTAGTAGCCAAACGGAAGAACGGTAAATGCACCACCTCAACACCATCGATTGCAAGCGGTGCAGCTTCTTCTTCTTCAGGTGAGCGAATATCAATAACTACAGAGCCTGCAGGTAAATCAGCAACCGACTCAGCCTCTTTTAGCTCTTGCTTTGCCTCTACGTCAATATCGCGTACATCCATTATGCGCGCGTTATTTACTACGGTATCTAGCACATCAAAATCGAACTTTTCTTCTTCAGCTTCTATTACTTCAATTTTGGCTTTAACTGTCGGCTTTTTAGAAATAACACCACAATATTCAGGCATCGTTTCAGCCATTTCAGCAGTACCAATTTGGCGAGCAAGATTAATAATTTCTTGTTTATCATTTTGAATTAGCGGGCGTAAAATAAGCGTTTCAGTAACACGGTCAATCACACTTAAGTTCGCTAATGTTTGACTAGATACTTGGCCAATACTTTCACCAGTGACAAGCGCCTGAATGTTCAACTTTTCAGCCACTACACTTCCTGCTCGCATCATCATACGTTTAAGTACAACACCCATTTGGCTGTTTTCAACGTTTTCTAGAATTTCAGCAACAACAGGTTCAAAATCAACTGTAATAAATTTAACTTTATGTGTTGAGCTGTATTTTTTCCATAAAAAATAGCTCGCTTGCTTAACACCAATCTCGTGCGCTGCGCCACCTAGATTAAAGAATAAAAAGTGCGTACGTGCGCCTTTACGAATCATTTGGTAACTTGCTACGCCAGAGTCAAAACCACCCGACATAAGTGAAAGCACGTCTTCTTGCGTTGGTAGTGGAAAGCCCGCCATACCAAAATGCGTTTGCGAAACAATATAAGCTTTATCGTCTTTTACTTCTAAGCGTATTGTCACTTCTGGACGGCTAAGCTTAACGCTTGCGCCTTCAATATGTTGATTTAGCCCACCACCAACATAACGCTCTAAATCAGTCGAGGTAAAGTCATGTTGGCCTATACGCTTAGCACGCACACAAAAAGTTTTACCCACAATTGTGTGACCCACTAACTCTATTGTTTTTTGATAGATATCATCGAGAGTTTCAAATTGCGTCTCAGTTACTTCAATAAACTGAACGATACCAGGTATGCGTTTAAGGCTGTCGATAAAATCAAGGCGAACTTGTGCATCTTCAAGCTTTGTAACAACTGAAATATTATCCCAGTTATTTCTTACTTGTACTTTTTCGTCAAGACGTCGCAATACAATTTTAATGTTATTTTCTAACACTTTAGTAAAGCGTTTACGGACCGAACGGCTTTTGATGGCTATTTCAGGATGTAGTTTGACGATAAATTTAAGCATAGTTCACTCTTAGACTGCGGGAATTCGCGCTCCCAGGCATTTGGCGCGCGATTATAGCAAAAAATTCAGCGTCTAGGAAACAGCCAATAATTATCGATTAAGCAACCGCAAGGGCCTATTTATCTTTCGAGGTTAAATTTGCAGCAGTGTGTTTGGTATTTAAGCAAGGCAGAGCATATGTAGCGTGGTTATTCCCTATAAATAGGCGATAACGTAGCATAAATGCCAAACATGCGCTGCCCGAAGGGCTGACGAATCCCCAAAACGTGACAGGCACAGCAATTTATGATCTTATGTAAATCACCACAACCCACACAAGTCACAACTGCTATGCCTGAGACATCAGTTTGCCATAAGTACTTTAAACATGCATTAGCGCCATTCAATAATGCCAGAGTAAAAACATTACTAAGCTGCAGTAATGCATTAATTTCGGGCAAT
>NZ_JACJDY010000001.1:0-294180 GCF_014163785.1 Pseudoalteromonas sp. SR43-7
TGCTTGGTGACAATAGCGTTTTGGACCCACCTGACTCCATGCCGAACTCAGTAGTGAAACGAAACAGCGCCGATGATAGTGTAGCATTTGCTATGTGAAAGTAGGACATTACCAGGCTTCAAATTCAGTCGAAGGACTTTAACCTTAATAATTAAAATAAGAAAATTGAAAAGAATTTTCTTGGTGACAATAGCGTTTTGGACCCACCTGATCCCATGCCGAACTCAGTAGTGAAACGAAACAGCGCCGATGATAGTGTAGCATTTGCTATGTGAAAGTAGGACATTACCAGGATTTAATTAAGAGAAACCCGTTACAGTAATGTGACGGGTTTTTTGCTTTTTGGAATTTTGTAAATAGTCCATGCCGAACTCAGTAGCGAAATAAAATAGTTCTAAGGCGAGCCCCGCAGAAGGACGCCTCGACACAAAGATAGTGTAGCATTTGCTATGTGGCTCTCCACCGCTGTGGCACTACGACATTACCAAGATTTAATTAAGAAAAACCCGTTACAGTAATGTGACGGTTTTTTGCTTTTTGAAATTTTGTAAATAGTCCATGCCGAACTCAGTGGCGAAATAAAATAGTTCTAAGGCGAGCCCCGCAGAAGGACGCCCCGACACAAAGATAGTGTAGCATTTGCTATGTGCTTCTCCACTGCTGTGGCACTACGACATTACCAGGATTTAATTAAGAAAAACCCGTTACAGTAATGTGACGGGTTTTTTGCTTTTTTAAATTAAGAAAAACATCCCCCTTTAAATTCAACAACAAAACTAGTTGCGTCTATTCGCGCGTGCTAAAATCCAATTTTTATGAATGATGATATAGAGGTCTAGTTTGCCTACAGCTGATTACCAAAAGGTGCTTGATGAAATAGCACATGAAGTACGCCCTTTATTATCACAAGGAAAAGTAGCTGATTATATACCGGCCCTTGCAGAGGTCGATCCTGAGCAATTTTCTATCGCTATTTATACAACTGATGGTAAAACTGTATGTGCGGGGGATTGCTCTCAACGTTTTACCATTCAGTCTGTTTCAAAAGTTATGACACTTACTATGGCACTGCAACGTTATGGTGATGAACTTTGGCATCGAGTTGGAAAGGAGCCTTCAGGTACTGCCTTTAATTCGCTTACACAGCTTGAGTTTGAAAAAGGGATTCCTCGTAACCCTTTCATAAATGCAGGCGCAATTGTAACGTGTGATGCGTTATACAGCCGCTTATCTGCACCAATGCACTCTATGCTCGAGACCTTTAGGTTGTTAGCTGGTAATAGAGGGATAGTGATTGATAAAAAAGTCGCTAATTCTGAGTATGAATTTAGGCATCGTAATGCGGCTATGGCACATTTAATGAAGTCGTTTGGTAATTTCGAAAATGAAGTCGATGATGTTTTATGGTCTTACTTTAACTTTTGTTCTATTGAGCTCAACTGTATTGAATTAGCCAAAGCTTATAATTTTTTAGCAAATAAAGGTGTTGATAATCGATCGGGCGATCGTGTTTTAAGTAGCCGTCAAAATAAGCAGCTTAATTCGCTATTATTTACCAGTGGCTTATACGATGCTGCGGGGGATTTTGGTTACAGAGTAGGTATGCCAGGTAAATCGGGAGTGTCAGGGACTATTTTAGCCGTGTTACCAAATAAGTTTACGGTAGCTGTTTATTCTCCGGGACTTAATTCGTTTGGTAATTCGGTTGCAGGAATTGCAGCGCTGGAACTGCTATCTAAAAAGCTCGATATTTCTATTTTTTAGGAAGTTGATAGGGAGCAATGATTGCTCCCACCGTTATTATTGTTCCCAATAAACCTGTTCTAAGCAGTCTTCGCGTTCTGGTAAACCGCGAGATAAACGAGGAGAGTGCTGAACCAACACTTCATAACTAGCTCGATTAGCATATTTACTAATTTGCGATAGTGATGAGTAAGTAATAGCTTGTTGCTGATGCTTAGCTGAGTTTGCCACATTAAGTTTATGATAAACATTTGCTGATAAGTCATGTAGCACAGCCGCTAAAGCACAATCGCCTGCACCATTGGTGTTTTTGATTGAGTCAGGTCCACCCATAAATGGGGCTGTATGGCTATATGCTCTGATAGGCTCATCACACTGGGTTTTACGCATAGCACGTGAAAATTCGTATCGATTAAAATCAGGTATTGCTCCTGGTAATAACGGGTATTCGGTTTCACGCTTTAAGCTTTCGTCTACGTAGCCGGCCATAAATAAGCCTTTTTCGCCAGCGGTGCAAATTACCAAATCTACCCAATCAAGTGCTTTATCAGCAGCTAGGAGAGGGTCTTCAAAACCTGTAATAGCTAACCCTTCTTCTTCGTTCATAGCAAGAATATCAACATGCTTTTCAACAAAGTTTGCCCACCAGGTCGGGTCTTGTTCAATTAAGAATTTAGTGCCGAGTGTAAGAACAACTGGCACACCTGCATCATTAGCGTATTTTACCGCTTGCATAGTCGCTTCAGTCATCGTTTCACTACCTTGCGTACGCATGAGGTAGGCACTGATCACTAATGCTGATGAATTTTCAATAAGGTTTTTATCGATAGATTCAGGACGTAAGTGATTCATTAGGCCCGCACTTATTGCAAAAGTACGCTCACCGGTTTCATCAATTAATGTAAAACAACGACCTATAGGCCCATCTACTGGTTGAAGATAGTTTAAATCTACACGGCTTGAGGTATTACATAAAAAGCGGTAAGCATAGCTACCTATTTTTATATTTTCGCTCATTACGCCTAATAAAACTGAGCGATCATCTGCAAGTACAGAGTAGTTGTGCATAGTGTTACCAATGGTCCCACCGGCAAACTCAAAATCAACCATATCGTTTAATTTTAAACGATCGTATAAGGCGTTTGTTATGTCGCTATCAATAACTTGCGACATACCTCTACGTAGTTGAAATTCGTCAAGGAAAGCTTGATCAACTTTGGCCTCTATATCAACAACGATCTGATCGATACCCGTAATATAACTACGTTGTAATCGCTCTGTTGCGTTAAGTTGATTGGTAAGTGGATCTTTGGCTTCCACTGGAAAATAATGTTTATGCCTGCGGCGTCCAGGAAATTTCATTTGCTACCCGTGTTGTGAGCTAAATAAAAAAAGCGTGAGATTATAGCGTAAATCCACACGAGTGAGCCATTACAAACAGGTAAATATCGTTTTATTTTTGCAATAAAGTAATGAATGACGCACTTTAGGGTGCTAACTAGGTATAATTAAAGCATAAAAAGTTATTTAAGTAGAAAGAATGAACGAGCCATTTAATGATTCCTACTGGATGGAGCAAGCGCTTTTGTATGCAAAGCAAGCAGAGTTGCTTGATGAAATTCCGGTTGGAGCAATTGTAGTAAAAGATAACCAGCTAATTTCAGTGGGGTACAATCGCTCAATAACGGATAACGATCCATCTGCTCATGCCGAAATGATTGCAGTAAGAGAAGCTGGAAAAGTACTTAATAATTATCGCTTAATTGATTGCACGCTATATGTAACGTTAGAGCCTTGCTCTATGTGTGCAGGACTGTTGGTGCATAGCAGAATAAAGCGTTTAGTATTTGGTGCCCTCGATGCTAAAACAGGGTCTGCAGGTTCAATTATGAACTTATTACAAGAGCCGAGGTTAAATCATCAAGTAGAGGTATGCGGTGGTGTTTTAGCACAACAGTGTGGTGATACTATTTCGAATTTTTTTAAGCGTAGAAGAGCGCAAATTAAAGCAGCTAAGAAAGCTGCTCGTGATGAACAAATAAATAAACCTAGCTAAAGTTAACTAGCGATTGGCTCTATTTCTGTTTCAGCCATTTGCTGCATAGCAAACATTCGGCGGCGCCAGATGATTTTTTTGTGCAGTTTTCTTAGCATAACACGACGACGTGTGGCTGTTGAATAAATCACATTGCGTTTTAATTTTTGTGTGCGTCTACGTTTTAGCATGTTTTCTCCTAATGCAAGAGTGAGAAAGGCGCAGGGTATATCTTATAAAATAATAATATACAAGTAATACACATTAGTGATCATTTGATGACAAGTAAACAGATATTTAATTTACTTAAATTTTGCTTACTGGCTTACTCAAAAAGCTGATACCTATACAAATCTTAGTTATTGTTTTCACTCGGTTGTTCGGGCTCAATTATAGGCTGTTGTTTTCCTGTTTGCGCTTCATCTTTGTTACTTTTTTCGTCACTTTCTTCATTTAGCTTTGGCTCGGTATCAGTGCTCTGCTCTGTGATTGGTTCTGATTCTGGTTCTACAGCAATAGCATTATTCTCATCTAGCCAAACAAGTGCATCGTAATAGCGACGAATATTATCAACATATTTAACCGCTACATCGCCACGCGCATAACCATAGCGAGTTTTACGGTAATAGCGCTTTTTAATTAACAGCGGTAAGCGTTTTTTTACATCAGCCCATTTATCAGGGCTTGCGCCTTGCTGCTCGGTAATTATACGCGCGTCGTTAACGTGCCCCCAACCTACATTGTAAGCCGCTAGTGCAAGCCATGTTCTATCAGGTTGAGGAATTCTATCAGGAATACGCTTAATCAGTTTACTTAAATACTTACCACCACCGCGAATATTTTGCTCTGGCTCTAAGCGGTTGGTAACACCTACTTGTTTTGCTGTACTGCGGGTTAGCATCATAATACCGCGAACGCCTGTTGGAGATTTAGCGCGAGGATTCCACATAGATTCTTGATAGCTAAGTGCCGCTAATAAACGCCAATCAAGGCTACCAGCATATTGTTCAAACCATGGTTGGTATGTTGGTAAGGTTTCTTTGATAGCTTCGATATAAGCAAGGGTATTTACATAGTTAAATTGGCGCACGTGGCCAAAGTATTTTTCTTCAAGTACGTAGAGCTGATTACTCTGTTTTATATCGCCAAAAAATGGCACTAATAAGGAATATAAAGAATCATCTTTTGATTTATTAAGTATCCATGCAATCGGGTCGTTATGACTAACAGAAAAACCGATACTTAAATTTGGATGATAACGGCGAAACAGCGATAGGGTATGTGTATCAGCGAGTGTGTAATCTATTTCGCCATCAATAACCGCTTGAAGTAGTTCTTCTTCATCAAACTCTTCGCTTTCTATCCAAGTAAGATCTGGATTGTTTTTTTTCATTTTTTGCAGAGTAAGCGAATGGCTACTTTTAGCGATAACAGTAAAGTTGCCTTCTAAGTCGGCAAACTCTCGAGGACGAACACGTCCTTGCTTATAAACTAATTTTTGGCTGATTGTTCTGTAAGTTGGTCCATAACGGTATTGCTCTGCACGGGTTTTATTATAGGTAAGCCCTGAGGCAATTAAATCTAAATCGCCGCTTTCCAGGCGTTCAAACATATCGGATAAGTTAAAAAATGGCACTATTTCAAGCTCTACACCTAGATATTCAGCAAATGCTTGAGATAGCTCATATTCAAAGCCTTGTTCACCTTGAACGGCTTGATAATAATTACTAGCACTTGCAAGTGTACCCACACGTATTTTGTTTTGCTCTTTTATTTGGGCGAGTTGAGTTGGCTGCTCTTGCATATCACATGCACATAACAGCATAACTAAAGTAATGATTATTATTAGTTTTTCTTTGAACATTGAGTGCCCCTTAAGCTCGCCAGCCACCGTTATAGCAAAACTAAGCCATCGCGTCACTTTACCTTTTATTTTATTAACCAAAAGAGGCTATAAATAAAGCTAAAAAGTTAATTTTATGAAAAGCGTAATTTTGAGTTAAATCTGAATGCTAATTGGACTATAATGCGTGCCTAAAATATCGTTCAATCCCTAACCCCGGATGAAATTACCTATGTTGATCCTTCGTGGTGCACCAGCACTTTCAGAGTTCAGAGTTAATAAAATTTTAGCGCGTTGCCAACAATCGCAACTTCCAGTCACTAACGTATACGCCGAGTATGCTCACTTTGCCGATTTAACATCGCCGTTGAGTAGCTCTGAGCAAACCAAGCTTGAAAAACTATTAACTTACGGTCCAACTATTGCTGAGCATACCCCAGCTGGCAAACTTGTACTTGTTACACCTCGCCCAGGTACCATTTCACCTTGGGCATCTAAAGCTACCGACATCGCCCACAACTGTGGTTTAAAGCAGGTTCACCGTGTTGAACGCGGTATTGCTTATTATGTTGAAGGTGATTTAAACGCAGAACAACTTGCACAAGTAACTGCGTTATTGCACGACCGCATGACTGAAGCCACACACAATGAACTTGAAGATGCGGCTCAGCTGTTTCGCAGTGATGCCCCACGCCAAATGTCGTCTGTCGATATTTTAGGTGGTGGACGCGAAGCATTAGTAATAGCCAATGTTGAGCAAGGCTTTGCGCTTGCTGATGACGAAATAGACTATTTAGTAGAAAATTTTACAAAGTTAGGACGTAACCCTAACGACATCGAATTGTTTATGTTTGCACAAGCGAACTCAGAGCATTGTCGCCATAAAATATTTAATGCTGACTGGACAATCGATGGTAAAGAGCAGCCAAAATCGCTGTTTAAAATGATTAAAAATACGTTTGAGCTAAATCCTGAAAATGTATTGTCGGCGTATAAAGATAACGCGGCAGTAATGAAAGGCTCAAAAGCGGGTCGCTTCTTCCCAAATGCGCAAGGTGAATATGCGTATCATCAAGAAGACATTGAAATACTAATGAAAGTTGAAACGCATAACCACCCAACAGCTATTGCGCCATTCTCAGGTGCTGCTACAGGTTCTGGTGGTGAGATTCGCGATGAAGGCGCAACTGGTCGTGGTTCTAAGCCAAAAGCAGGCTTAGTTGGCTTTACTGTATCAAATTTACGTATTCCAGGTTACGAGCAACCGTGGGAAAGCGATTTTGGTAAGCCGGGTCGTATTGTAAACGCACTTGATATAATGACAGAAGGTCCACTAGGTGGTGCTGCATTTAATAATGAGTTTGGTCGTCCTAACTTGTTAGGCTATTTCCGTACTTACGAAGAAAAAGTAACAAGCCATAATGGTGAAGAAGTGCGTGGTTACCATAAACCAATTATGCTTGCCGGTGGTTTAGGCAATATTCGCTCTGATCATGTTCAAAAAGGCGATATTCCTGTTGGCGCTAAGTTAATTGCGCTAGGCGGACCTGCAATGAACATTGGTTTAGGCGGTGGTGCTGCATCAAGTATGGCCTCTGGTCAGTCAAACGAAGATTTAGACTTTGCTTCAGTACAGCGCGAAAACCCAGAAATGGAACGTCGTTGCCAAGAAGTTATCGATAAATGTTGGCAGCTTGGTGACGAAAACCCAATTGCATTCATCCATGATGTAGGTGCCGGTGGTTTATCTAACGCGTTTCCTGAGCTTGTTAATGATGGCGGACGTGGTGGTAAGTTTCAATTACGTAGCATCCCTAACGATGAGCCAGGCATGGCACCACACGAAATTTGGTGTAATGAATCACAAGAGCGTTATGTACTCGCTGTTGGCGTAGAGGACTTTGACCGCTTTGAAGCAATTTGTAAGCGTGAACGTGCCCAGTACGCTGTTATTGGTGAAGCAACAGCGGAACCTCACTTAACAGTGTCAGACAGCCACTTTGAAAATAACCCTGTTGATTTGCCGCTGGACGTATTATTAGGTAAAGCACCTAAAATGCACCGCGATGTAACGTCAAAGCAAGTTGTTGGCAAGGCGCTTGATATCACATCAATAAATGCAGCAGATGCAGCGCAGCGCTTAATGCGTTTACCAACCATTGCAGAAAAAACATTCTTAATAACAATCGGCGATCGCTCAGTTACGGGTTTAGTAGCACGCGACCAAATGGTTGGTCCTTGGCAAGTACCTGTTGCTAACTGTGCTGTAACTGCGGCAACGTATGATACTTACCACGGTGAAGCTATGTCACTCGGTGAGCGTACTCCGGCTGCATTACTTAATTACGGTGCATCTGCTCGTTTAGCTGTGGCAGAGTCGTTAACTAATATTGCTTGTGCAAATATTGGTAGCCTTGAAAACATTAAGTTATCGGCAAACTGGATGGCAGCAGCGGGTCACCCAGGTGAAGATGCTGGTTTATATGAAGCTGTTAAAGCCGTAGGCGAAGAGCTTTGCCCTGCGCTTGGTTTAACTATTCCAGTGGGTAAAGATTCTATGTCGATGAAAACGACATGGAAAGATGAAGGTGACTCACAAGAGAAATCAGTAACATCGCCGCTTTCACTGGTTATAACTGCATTTGGTCGTGTTGACGACGTACGTAAAACAGTAACTCCACAACTGCGCACAGATAAAGGCGATACATCGCTTATATTAGTTGATTTAGGTGCGGGTAAAAACCGCATGGGCGCATCAAGCCTTGCACAAGTTTATAAGCAATTAGGTGATGTAACCCCTGATGTTGATAGCCCTGAGTTATTAAAAGGCTTCTATAACGCAATGCAAGCACTTGTGGCTGATAGTAAGTTACTTGCTTATCATGACCGCTCAGACGGTGGCTTATTTACCACAGTAGCTGAAATGGCGTTTACGGGTCATACCGGTGTAACGGTTGATTTAGCAGCTTTAACAGGTTCTGACATTGAAGCGCTTTATAACGAAGAGCTAGGTGCGGTAATTCAAGTTGCGAATGCTGATTTAGATGCAGTAAATGCGGTGTTTGAACAACATGGTATAGCAGCCATTAGTCACAATATTGGCACGCTTAACAGTGACGATACGATTATGTTTCACCGTGGCGAAAATACGGTACTTAATCATACGCGTACTGAGCTTCGTACTATTTGGGCTGAAACAACGTATCAAATGCAAGCACGCCGTGATAACCCTGAGTGTGCTAAGCAAGAGTTTGATGCTAAATTTGATGCAAAAGATCCAGGCTTAAACGTAAAACTTAACTTTGATTTAAACGAAGATATAGCTGCACCATACATTGCAACCGGTGCTAAACCGCAAATGGCTATTTTACGTGAGCAGGGTGTTAACTCTCATTTAGAAATGGCGGCAGCGTTTAATCGCGCAGGTTTTGCAGCCGTTGATGTACACATGAGCGACATTTTAGAAGGTCGTTTAACACTAGAGCAATTTAAAGGTTTAGTGGCCTGTGGTGGTTTCTCATACGGTGACGTACTTGGTGCAGGTGAAGGTTGGGCTAAGTCTATTTTGTTTAACGACATGGCACGCGATCAGTTCCAAAACTTTTTCCACCGTGAAGATACTTTCAGCTTAGGTGTATGTAACGGTTGCCAAATGTTATCAACGTTAAAAGAGTTGATCCCTGGTACTGAACATTGGCCGCGCTTTGTAACTAATAAATCAGAGCGTTTTGAAGCACGCTTTAGTTTAGTAGAAATACAAGAGAATCCGTCTGTGTTCTTTAACGGAATGGCTGGCTCGCGTATGCCAATTGCAGTTTCTCATGGTGAAGGTCATGCTGAGTTTGCAAACGATGCAGCTACTAAAGCGGCGCTTGATAGCGGCACTGTAGCGGTTAAATTTGTAGATAACTACGGTAACCCTACAACGCAGTACCCAGCTAACCCTAATGGTTCTCCAGAAGGTATTACCGGTATTACGTCAACTGATGGTCGCGCCACTGTAATGATGCCGCATCCAGAACGTGTATTCAGAAGCGTTGCCAACTCTTGGCACCCAGATGAGTGGCTCGAGGATAGCCCGTGGATGCGTATGTTCCGTAACGCACGTAAAAACGTAGGTTAATTATATTTACGTTTATACAAGTTAGATTCATAATCTTACTGTAAAATAAAAAAGGCTGCATTGTGCAGCCTTTTTTGATTAGTATAGTTTTAGCTAAAAGCACAAAGCACAAAGCACAAAGCATTTAAGGATAGTATGTTTAAGCGAATTGGTTTAATTGTTGGCGTTGTATTGCTAAGTACCTTGCTGCTTGGTTATGTATTTCGCTTGCCGCTATTGCAGTGGGTTATAGCGCCTGAGCTCAAAAAAGCAGGCATTACGTTAAGTTGTCTCGATCTTTCAATAACGTCTGAACTAAATATTCATGCTGATAAAGTGTGTGTAAATTATCAAAATCAACAATTACAACTTACTGGTATTACTGCAAATACAAAGCGTGTAGATATTGAAAATGCAGTGCTAACAGTTAATCCACTCCCTAAAAGTGATAATGCTAATCAGCTTGCTAAAAATCTCGATTTAGCACTTCCCTTAAATCGCCCATTAATCAATATTAAACAGCTTGTAGTAAAAAGTGATGAGCTCAATAAGCCACTTAAAATAAGCATATTAGAACCCAAACTAAATAAATTTAATGTCTCAGGTGATATAAACGCAAGTGCAATTTTGACTGCTAATAAAGTAAGTGGTCAGTTTGAAATTAATGACACTTTTTTAAAGCACGTTATAAACACTAAAAATACATTAATAGCAGATTTTAACTTTAATACTCAGCAAGCATTTAGCTTTGATGGTATAGAACTTAAGTTAAATGGCGATATTAGCTCCCAGTTTACTCACACGTATGAGCAGTGCAAAGTTAACGTATTAACCACTGGTAAATTGGCGACGCGTTTTAATTTAAATAGCCAAGCGTTAATGTTTAATACCGATTTGCTTAATAACAAAATTAATTTAACACCAAGCTGTACTGAGTTAATTCCACCAAGTGAATATGCAGGCTTTATTAGCAAACAAGTTCCTTTAAATTGGCAACTTAAACTCCCTCAATCAATTCGCTTAGAGGCTAGTGAGTTGAGGGTACCTGCAATTAATTTGGTAAGCGTGGGCGATAAGCAATTTGATATTTTAATAACAGATACAACACTAAATATTACATCTTCATTTGAAGACTTACAGTCAACTTTATCAGCTCAAATAAATACACCCGATATAAATAATATTAACGTTAATGCTCAGTTATCTGGCGCTGCGATTAAAGGCGATTACGCCGTTATGCTTGAAAATTTACCTGAGTTTGTACCCGCAACAGCGGATGGGCTTAGCCTTAGTGGTCACTTTAATATAAGTGAGTTTATAGACTCAAAACCCATTGGGCTTATAAATGCTAAATTAACGCTTAACAGTGTAGATGCGTTTGATATAAGTGCAGTGCAATACCAAGGTGATTTAACTGCAAAAATGGATAAACAGTTAAACACAGAAGTAACGTTAACGCAGCAATTAAAAAGCGCAGAATATAAAGAATTTAAAGTCACAGATATAAGTAACACATTAACAGCAAATGCTAATTTAGGCGTAGGTGAGTTATTTGCTGATCTAACAGCAAAAACGAATATAAAGGCTGTTAATAGCCCCGACATAAAACTTAATAATATAAAAGTAGAGTCTACGGGCTTGCAAAGCCGTGCACTAAAAGCTACGCATCACGCATTTATAAATAATGTTGAGTTAGTGATAAATCATCATATGTCGTCGCAAGCTCATCCATTTGAAGTGGTTATTCCTGAACAAAGTGCGCTGTCGTTAAATGCGTTTATTAGTCAATTTGAGCCACTTGCACAGTTAACAGAGGGCGAATTTAATGGCTATATTAGTGGCGATATAAACTTACAAAATGCACTGTTCAATATAGGGATTAGTCATACAAGTGCATTGTATAACGATTACCTTGCGAGTGATTTAAGCAGTACATTTAGCGGGGAATATAATTCAGGTAAGCTTAATGTAAAACCAACTACCTTTAATTTAAATGAATTTAGAGCCGGTGCCGTAGTTAAAACTATTAAAGGTCAATGGCAAGTTAATAACAATACCGCGCTTATAAATGATGTAAAAGGAAGTGTGTTTGGTGGCGAGTTTTCATTAGATAGCTACACAGTAGGGAAGCCAAACCAAGTTGCTAATGTTAAGTTTGAAAATATTGATGCAAGCAAACTTGTTACACTCGACGATAAGTCGGGCATTGTATTAACGGGACGCTTGGCGGGGTCTTTACCGGTTCACTTTGATAGTGGAAAAATTGAGATAATTGACGGAAGCTTATTTAGCCAAGGAACAGGTAATTTAAAAATTACCAATAATGCCGCTTTTGATTCAGTAATGCAGCAACAGCAAGAGTTACAACCTGTGTTAGGGCTATTAACTAATTTAGATATTCAAAAACTTAATAGCAGTGTGGCACTAAAAAACGATGGTTGGTTAAAACTAGGGGTTAATTTGCAAGGCTATAATAAAGCAGAGCAGCAGCAGGTTAACTTTAATTATAACCACGAAGAAAACGTATTTACACTTTTACGTGCACTGCGTTTAAGTGACGAAATTACACAAAAAGTTGAGCAACAATACTCACAAAAAGGAAACTAATAATGAGACAGTCGTTATTGATAAAAGTACTGCTCGCGCTGAGTGCTATTAGTGCACTCAGTGCTTGCACGCATCGTGTTGAGGTGTCTGCTAAAGAGCCCATTACTATTAATTTAAATGTGAAGGTCGATCACGAAATTCGCGTAAAAGTAGATAAAGAACTCGACAATTTATTTAGTGACGACAGTGAGTTATTTTAAGGAGCTAGAACATGAATACGAAGAAAAAATTAAATATTATTACGTTAGTTAGTGCAGTATGTATGTCTTTCTCTGCTTGGGCTATTAGCCTTGATGACGCTAAAAACCAAGGTTTAGTAGGTGAAGATAGCTCTGGTTATTTAGGACTTGTTGTACAAAACGCAGAGGCAAAAGCCGTTGTTGATGACATAAATGCAAAGCGTAAAGCGCAGTACTTAAAGCTCGCTAAAAAGAATAACTTGTCGCTTTCACAAGTAGAAGCACTTGCTGCCGCTAAAACAATTGAAAAAACCCAAAGTGGTCATTACGTTGAAGTAAATGGTAACTGGGTTAAAAAATAAGCGTTTGTTATTGTCTTGTTCTGCACAAACCAAATAAAACCGAGCATTTAAGCGCTCGGTTTTTTACAGCCTTCAAGTAACTGCTGCCAAAAATCAATCCCCTTACGCCTTGCTAGATTTATATTATGCTCTGGAATCGACTCGGGCTCGTTGTAACTATCAAGTGCTTCGCTCATACTTGCTTCGCGGATTAAATGCAATGTAGGAAAGGGCGCTCTATTTGTGTAGTTTGCGGCATCGGTTTCATCACTGTCAGCAAATACGTAATCAGGATGAAAATTAGCGATTTGATACTTACCTTCAAAGCCTTGCGCGACTAAAAGTGCATTAGCTAAATCGACCAAGTCTAAAAAGTCTTCAAAGTCACTAAAGCCATTGTCAAACATGATAAGGGTTGTTTCGCGCTCTGGTTCACGGTCAAGCTCAACACATTGCTCAAGCATATCCATCACAGCATCATCCATAGTTGCTGCTGGGCTGACTATGTAATGAATACAGTTGTTTTCTACTTCTTTGCGTGCAAACGGGCAAAAGTTATATTTAACAATAACAGATGACACCCATTCACGGGTTTGGCTTATAGCTATGTTGGTCACGGTTTTGGCTCTAAATATTGATTAATAATGTTAAGTGTTTTTTGTATAGCACCTTGGTTTTTAGTTACGCATTGCGCAGCTTTAATACCTAAGGTTTGGCACGCTTTTGTGTTTTGGCTAAACGTTATGAGCTGCTTTGCGAGTTCGTCGTTACTATCAACCACTACAGCGCCTTTAAGCTTTATTAGCTCGGGATAAACATGGTCAAAATTGTATGTGTGTGGACCTGTTATTACACCTACCGAAAACGCAGCGGATTCTAGTGGGTTATGTCCACCTCTACGAATTAAGCTGCCACCAATAAAGCTCACATTTGCAGCGCCATATAAACACTGTAATTCACCAAGCGTATCAGCAAGGAGTATTTGTTCATTATTATAGTTATTTTGGCTACGACGGCTAAAGCTAAGTGGGCTTTGTGTTAAAAGCTCTGCCACTTTGTCAAATTGCTCTGGATGGCGCGGGGCAATTATAAGTAATGCGTTCGGTTGCTTTTTTAGTAACTCTTGATGGGCTGAAAGTACCAGCTCATGCTCAACAGGATGTGTTGATCCTGCCACCCACACAAAGCGTTCATTACTACTATAAAGCTGTTTAAGGTTGAGTACTTTAGCTAGTTGCTCTTCACTTGGTGTTATATCAAATTTTATTGAGCCTGTTACATGGCTTTTTGAAGCTTCGAGACCAAGTTCAATAAAGCGTTTAGCATCTGTTTTATTGTGACTCGCAAGTACCGTAATTGAGCGCATAATAATATGCGTTAATTTAGCGACCTTTTGATAGCCCTGCTGTGACTTTTCAGAGAGTCTTGCATTGATGACAAGTACTGGTATGTTTTTTTTGTGGCTTATCGCCATTAAATTTGGCCATAGCTCGGTTTCTAAAATACATAATGCTTGTGGCTTTATACGCTTTAAAAATCGGGCTGTCGCAAACGGAAAATCGATTGGTAAGTAGCTACACGCCACAGTATTTTTAAACTGGTTAAGTATTTGCTCTCTGCCTGTTGGGGTATTACAGGTTATAAGTATATTTAAGTTTGGATGCGCTTTTTGCAAAGCTTTAATAAGTGGCGTTGCGGCAAGTACCTCACCAACAGAAGCACAATGAAAAACTAAAGGTTTAGTTTTAACCGAAAACAAAGACTTACTGACAAACCCAAAGCGCTCTTTAAAGTGTGCACGATAGCCTTGGTTTTTTTTACCTCGTAAAATATAGAGATAAAATACAATCAGTGGGCTAATAATAATTAATGCGAATGAGTAAAAAATGCGTGCCATACTGATCTTTCTTAAAGGGAAGTGGCGTTAGTTTACCGTGAAATAGCCGTTTTCTAAACAGACTCGTTATAAAATATGGTCTGGGTTCAGTTATAACCCGATAAAATACACACAATTAAATAAAATTATGGAATAATGAATTTAATTTTTCCTGCCATTTCAGTTCCAAGAGGAATTTTTTCATGTCAATTATCGATTCAGTGGCAACTAGCTACGTTGAAACATTAAACCGTCATCAGGCATTATTTGAAACGATGGAGGCTTATCATCAAGAATCTATGCAATTGTTAGAAGCATGCCATAGTGCATTACAAGCTGGTGGCAAGATTGTTTGGTTTGGTAACGGTGGTAGTGCAGCAGATGCACAGCATTTAGCAGCAGAATTTGTAGTGCGTTATAAATTAGAACGTGGTCCGCTTGCTTCAATGGCATTGACCACCGACACCTCAATTTTAACAGCGCACAGCAACGACTATCACTTTGATACGGTGTTTGAGCGCCAAGTTCAAGCGTTATGTAAGCCAGAAGATTTAGTAATTGGTTTAACTACATCAGGTACTAGTAACAATATTAATTTAGCATTAGAGGCTGCAAATAAACTAGGCGCTTTTACAGTGGCATTAACTGGGCGTGATGGCGGTAAAGTAAAAGATATTGCTAAGTTACCTATTATTATAAAAAATGACGAAACAGCACGTATTCAAGAAGCTCACATGTTTATAGGTCACTGGTTATGTGAAGCCATGGATATGGTTGTTGCGGAGCAGCAGTAATGGATTTATCGTTATTAAAAAACTTATCAGCAGCACGAATATTAGTTGTTGGCGATGTAATGCTAGACCGCTATTGGTATGGTGATACAGGTCGCATTTCGCCAGAAGCGCCAGTACCTGTAGTTAAAGTAAGTAAATTTGAAGACAAAGCGGGCGGTGCAGCTAATGTTGCAAAAAATATAGCGCGGTTAG
The DNA here is from genome assembly GCF_014163785.1 of Pseudoalteromonas sp. SR43-7. Taxonomy (NCBI): domain Bacteria; kingdom Pseudomonadati; phylum Pseudomonadota; class Gammaproteobacteria; order Alteromonadales; family Pseudoalteromonadaceae; genus Pseudoalteromonas; species Pseudoalteromonas sp. SR43-7. The sequence goes on from NZ_JACJDY010000001.1 coordinate 15,713, forward strand.
ATGCAAAAGTTGGCTTATTGGGTTTAATTGGTGAGGACGAAAGCGGGCAGATTTTAGAGACCATCCTAAAAGGTGAAAAAATAAGCTCACAATTGGTCAGTGTATGTGATTTACCGACTATTTCAAAAATGCGTGTTATTAGCCGCCACCAACAATTGGTTCGTCTTGATTTAGAAGAAACGTTTACTGAGCAACACAGCCAGCTTTTATTAAACCGCTTAGAGCTTGTACTTGATGAATACGACTTTATTGTGTTTTCTGATTACAGCAAAGGATCTTTGAGTTTAATTAAAGAAATGGTAAGCCTTGCGAAGGGCGCCGGAAAAACGGTTTTAATCGACCCTAAATCGCCAGATTTACATTTATATGAAGGTGCTGATTACATTACACCTAACTTACATGAGTTTAAGTTAGCGGGTGGTCAAACCGATTCAGAAGAGGCTTTAGCCGCAAGTGCGCGTGATTTAATTAGCAAAAATGGCATTAAAGCTATGTTGCTTACTCGTTCAGAGCAAGGTATGTCGCTTATTAGTGCAGATGAAAAATTTGATTTTGCAGCGCAAGAGCTTGAAGTAAGCGATGTAACCGGGGCTGGTGATACGGTTATAGCTACACTCGCGGTTATGCTTGGCGCGGGCATGGAACCTAAAGATGCTGTCGAAATTGCTAATTTAGCCGCAGGTATAGTTGTGAGTAAGTTTGGGGCTGCAACTGTCTCGCCAGAAGAGCTAAGCCGCAAGCTTGGTCAGTATTTACATACTACGGGTGAGCATTACCAAACACCATTTGATGATGTCCTTCAGCATATTGAATTTGCAAAACAAAACGGCGAAACCATTGTATTCACTAATGGCTGTTTTGATATTTTGCATGCTGGGCATGTACGTTATTTAGCGCAAGCTAAAGCACGAGGCGATAGACTCGTTGTTGGATTAAATAATGATGAATCTATTACGCGTTTAAAAGGGGCAGAACGCCCTATTAACCCGCTAGATGAGCGTGCGATGGTACTTAGCGCACTTTCATCAGTTGATTGGGTTATTCCGTTTGGAAGTTTAGATGAAAACGATACTCCCGCTAAATTAATTGAGCAAATAAGCCCAGATATTTTAGTTAAAGGTGGCGACTACACCGTAGAGCAAATAGCAGGTGCTGAACATGTGCTACGCCATGGCGGAAAAGTTGAAGTGCTTGAGTTTTTAGATGGGTGTTCAACATCAAAAGTAATTAGTAAAATTAAACAGTAATTACTGATTGAAGTTACTAAAAATACAAAAAAGGGATGAAAACACTGTTTTCATCCCTTTTTATTTTTAATAAAGTAACTTACTAAAAATTTAATTCGTACTTAGCAAATGCTGATGTATCGTTTTCAGCGCCGTCATTGTTAGATGCGAAAGCACCTAAAGTGACGCGGCCGCCCATAGAAAGCATTCTATAACGAAGCTCTAATTGCTTACTATTAAAGCCTGTTTTAGTAATAGAATTACCTAAATCTGGGTTATTTGGATAACGATCACTTTTATCGCTATTGTAATCAACACTGCGTAATTTTACCTGCCAATCATCTCCATTAGATAACTGACCTAACAGAGTTAAAACAACTGACTGTGCATCGTTATCATAAGTAGAGCCAATAGTGCGACCGTGGTAACGATAGCCTGACTTGTAATCAATGTTCTCATAGTAACAATTCTCGCGAATTAGCTCACTGGTGCATGTTACACCTGTATCAATATACTCTATATTAAATAGTATGTTTTGTTCATATATGCGTTGTGTTGTCTGTACACCAAATAAATAAGCTCTATCAGACGGTTTAAACTGTGAGCTTGCATCTTCGCCAATCGTACTGGCATATACAGCATAAGGTTGGTTCAATAGTGTATCTGACCAACGAACATCAATACCAGCTAATTGGTTTCCAATTTTAGACTCAAATTGAACATCACAACTGTTGGCTTCACCTACACATGTAGTTTGCCCTGTTATAACATCAATAAAGTCACCCGCTGAGCCCGGTTGTCCGTCACCGGCCCATTGCGCAGACCAGCTAAGTGCAATTTCTAACTGTTGAATAGGGCGAAAATTAACACGAGTACTCCAAAGTAAAGCATCAGGAATTACACGTGTAGACTCAAGTTTAGCCATTTGTGCTGTAAAGCTCCATTGACCAATCCAGCTCAGCCATGGTGTTTCAAAAGCAGTACTTTTTTCTCTGGTTACACTTAGTGCAGGTAAAGGTTTCGCATTACCAGACATTATTAAGCTGTTATCAACACCTGGGCCCCAAAATTGCTCAACAGCACCCGCTCTAAAAATCCAGTTACCTAAACGGTAAGCTAAGTAGCTATCGTCAAGTGAGGTATCGTTACAATCGGTTAAAGCTTGCTCGTTGGTAACTATATCGTCAGTCGTTTTTCCATCAACTAAACATTTTTTACCGTCTTTTCTGTAATTTATAGCTACTTTAGCTGCAAAATTATCGCCTAAATAAGCGTAAGCTGCTGAAAGCTCTGTTTCTTGTGTATTTGTTGCACCAAAGCTTGTTGCTATGATCGGATCTGTGGCTGCAAAAGCTGATAATTGAAGACTATGCGAGCTGCTATTTTCTGATTTATATCGATGCTTAACGCGAAGTAAAGCATCTTGTAAGCTTGGAGATAATTGCTCAAGCGGCATGCTTTGCACATCACTTATAAAACTTTTCCACATAAGCGGATAGGTAGTTACAGGAGCTAAAATAACACCGGCATCAGCTAATTGTTGAATATCAGCTCTAAGACCGTAATCATCGGGTTTTACCCAAGGCTCAGCATTAACTGACGCGCCCATAGCGCAAAAAAGAGTAGAAAGTAGAAAAATTCTGTTTCGCAAAGTTCAGATCCTTGTGATTTAGATTGCGGCTAAGTTTATCAACCTAAGCTTGTTATTGCAGTAAATAATCAAATTTATAGAGCTAATTTAATATATTAAAATGTAACCTAGCTATCGTAATAAGTATCTGATTGGTATACTTGAGTTCAAATAGGAAATTGAGAATGTAATGAGCAACAAACGACTTTTATTTATTCCCGTATCATCACCAGAAGGCATTGGTGAATATATGCGCTCGTTGTTGTTGGCTCAAAGTTTAAAGGCAGAACTTACTGATTCTCTCGATATTCACTTCATACTAAACAAGCATACAAGCTACGCAAAAAAGTGTCCTTTTGAAGCCACATTGCTTGAACACTCAGCGACTAAAGAGCTTGATTCTGTTTGCGATTTTATAGAGCAATTTAAACCTGACGTCGTTGTTTTTGATTGTGCAGGACGTGCAGGGCATATGAAAGCGGCTAAAAAAGTAGGCGCTAAAGTTATATTTATTTCTCAGCATGCAAAAAAACGCGCTAAGGGATTGAAGCTAAACAGGATTAATTTAATTGATACACATTGGGTTGTACAGCCTGATTATTGTATTGAGCCACTTACATGGGCTGAAAGTGCGAAGTTAGACATGTTTCCCTTGGCACACCCTCGTAATGTAGGCCCTTTTGTTCCATTTGCTTCTTGTGAGCAAAAACGTGATGTTTTAAATCGCTATAACTTAGTATCTGATGGCTATTTTATTGTTAATGCGGGTTCTGGCGGGCATATATTAAATAATCTTAATTGTGCGGAGGTTTACTTTAAAGCCGCGCTTAAAATTACTAAGCATACTGGTTTAAAAGCAGTTGTAGTGTTTGGTGCAAATTATAATAAAGCAATTCCTAAAAGTGATGAGGTTACTTGTTTATCAAGCCTGCAAGGAACCGAATTTTTGGCATTAATGAGCCAAGCCAAAGTCGCATTACTTAGTGGTGGAGATACTTTATTGCAAGCAATTGCAGTTCAAACCCCTGTTGTGGCATGTGCTATCTCAAAAGATCAAAATACACGTTTGGATCATTGCGTTAATGCAGGTGTTGTAATAAAAGCAAATCTTGATATTGATGAAATTACAACGAAAATAGCTCAAGTTATTACCGAGCCTTTTTATAGTGAATTTATTGGTAAATATAAGCAACTCGATAGCACACATAGCTTCGACGTGATCACTACTGGCATAAAAAATATGCTTGTAGGAGATCGCTTATGAATATAGTGATTGTAATTGATTCACTAGTAGGTGGTGGTGCTGAAAAAGTAATGCTTACTTTGGCTGAAAAAATGGCGAAACTACAGCACAATGTCACTATATTATCTCTTGCGAGCAACGCTGAGTATGACATTCCTGATATAGTTAAAGTTGATAGCCTTTTTCCTGATAGAGCATCCAAAGTAGATAGATTCTGGCAGCGAAAAAATAGTATTTTGCGATTAGAAGCGTGGTTTGAAAAAAAACAAAGCGAGATTGGCAATATTGACCTAGTGCTTTCTAACCTTGATAGAAGTAATAATTTACTTGCACGTAGTAATATCAAAAATGCTCACTTTGTTATTCATAATTCTGTTAATGCAGAACTTGCACGCCAAAAAAAATTAGGTCCATTTTCATATTTATACCTTAAAAAAAGTAAGCAAAACTTAAATGGTAAATCACTTATTTGCGTATCAAAGGGTGTTGAAAAAGAAATAACACAAGGGGATTTAATTAACCCAAGTGCAATCGCGACTATTTATAACCCGTTCGATTTTGAAAAAATAAGACAGCAAGCAAATGAGAAAAATAACGACATCCCAAATGAGCCTTACTTAATTCATGTAGGAAGGCTCGCCAAACAAAAACGCCACGATATATTATTTGCAGCATTTGCAAAACTTGATAAAAAATACAAGTTAGTCCTTTTATGTAATAAACCTGCAAAAGCGTTAAAGCTTGCACAGCAATATGGCATAGATAAACAGTTAGTAGTGCCTGGATTTCAACAAAACCCGTACAACTGGATTCAGCATGCCAAAGCTTTAGTTTTGAGCTCTGATTTTGAAGGGCTGCCAACGGTATTAATTGAGGCTTTAGCGGTGGGTACTCCGGTAGTTAGCACTAATTGTACATTTGGACCAAGCGAGATATTAACAGGCGAGCTGAGTAAATATTTAGTACCCGCTGGACAAAGTGAGGCATTAGCCAATGCTGTTAAGTTGGTACTAACTGACAAACCTAATCTAGAAAATGCTGAAATTCTAAAACAAGTACAGGCAGAGCAGGTTGCTCTGCAGTATTTAGCATTGGCTAACTAAGTTAACTTATATTAGCGAGTGTTTTGAGGTAGTTGCTGTGCAGAGTTTGCCAGTCACTCGCTTGCCAATTAAAGACATCATTTCGACCTTGCTCTTTTAAAAATGAGCGCTCAAGGCGTGCCATATTACTTTGTTGCCACTGTGGGTTAGGCGCTCTTATTTCACCTCTATCAAAGTCGATAATATACACATCACCAATATCATTAAATAAAATGTTATTAATGTTTAAATCGGCGTGACAAACGCCTTTTGAATGAAATAGCGCGATTGTTTTAGCAATGCGCTCCAACTCATCTTCAGTCAATGGGCGTTCAATTAATATATCGAGTACACTTTTAGCGCCTTTAACAGCCTCGGTAATAATATCACCACGGTAAATTAATCCGCTGTGGGTTACTTTAGCTGCAACAGGGGTTGGTACGTTTAAACCAAGCTCTATAAGCTTACTCATTAAGCTAAACTCTTTAAATACGCGGGTTTGTTCAAGTCCTGGGTATAAATATTGATCGCTTAGCAATTTACCCACTAAGCCACCGCGCCAATAATGCCTAAGTACGGCTGTTAATTCGTCTTGCTTAAAAAACCACGCAGTTGCTCGACCTTTTTTAGCGCCCACAATTTTATTTTGTTGTTGCCAATAATTTGCATCAAACCAATCGAGGGTAATTTGGCTTGTGTATTTAGGGTGGCTTAATAGCGTGTGATTGCCTTGCACGTGTTGTTTAAACATAGCTCTGTGTAATTGCTAAATAATGAGTCTATATTAGCGCGTTTTAAAGCGCAGGATAAGTGCTTGCAATAGCGTGATTATAATTTAAGATCGGCTTTTGTATTTAATACCTAAGGGAATGTGTGACTCAAGCTCCTAATTATTCATCTATTTGTATATTAAGACTCTCAGCCATTGGTGACGTATGTCATGCTGTGAGTGCAGTACAAGCTATTCAAAAGGCACACCCGAATGCAAAAATCACCTGGGTAATTGGCAAAATAGAAGCCATGTTACTTGCTGACTTACCGGGTGTTGAGCTGGTGGTATTTGATAAAAAGCAAGGCAAAGCAGCGCTTAAAAGCTTAAAGCAACGCTTCAACAACCAAAAATTTGATGTGCTTCTCAATATGCAAGTTGCATTAAGGGCTGGGTTTGTAGCGCGTTGTATTCCTGCAAAAGTAAAAGTAGGGTTCGATTGGGCACGTTCAAAAGAATTGCACAGCTTATTTATTAATAAACGAATAGACCCACAAGCCCAGGCGCATGTGCTTGAAGGCTTTAAAGGTTTTGCAAAAGCCATTGGTGTAGCTGATTATAAACCGAGTTGGGACATGCCATACACCGAGCAAGACCAAGCGGTTGCAGATGAGTTATTAACATCAGAATACCTAACTAATAAACTATTAGTAATATCGCCCGCAGCTAGTAAAGCGCAGCGTAATTGGCTCGCTGATCGTTATGCCACATTGGCTGATTATGCAAGCGAGCAAGGCTTTAAGGTGGTATTGACGGGTGGCCCAACAGAGCTTGAAATTAACCTAGCAAATAGCGTTATTGAGCACAGCAACACGCCTATTTTAAATTTAGTAGGTAAAACAAAACTCAAAGAGTTGTTGTGCGTGTTAAAGCGTGGCAGCTTAGTGCTTGCGCCCGATACGGGTCCTGCGCATATGGCAGTAACAGTTGGTACGCCGGTTATTGGTTTATATGCACATTCAAATCCAGCACGCACAGGTCCTTATTTATATCAAGACTACGTGGTAGAGGTTTATCATCAAAACTTGTTTAAGCAAACAGGTAAAACGGCTGAGCAAGTACCGTGGGGTACACGCGTAAAAGGCGATGATTTAATGAGCCAAATTACAGTTGATGATGTAAAAGCGATGTTTGACCATGTTGTACAAAAAGAGTCTTTGTAATGAATGCACAACAAAAAAATAAAGCGCTTTTTTTAGACCGAGATGGCGTGGTAAATGTTGATCATGGTTATGTGTATCAAAGCGATAAATTTGAATTTATTGACGGTGTTTTTAGTACTTGTAAAACATTTTATGATGCAGGCTATAAAATCATAATCGTCACTAATCAATCTGGAATTGGTCGAGGTTATTACACCGAAGCTGATTTTTTAGCACTGACCGAGTGGATGAAAGACCAGTTTAGTGCCCACAGCATTGCAGTTACCGATGTGTATTTTTGCCCGCATCACCCTAAAAAAGCGGGCCCTGAATATTTGAAAGAGTGCAGTTGCAGAAAGCCTGCGCCAGGTATGTTATTACAAGGCATACAAGAGCATAATATCGACCCTGCTTGCAGTATTATGGTGGGCGATAAACTCAGTGATATGCAGGCTGCGAAAAAAGCAGGGATCACTACACGTGTTTTAGTGCGTTCAGGGCAAAGCTTTGACGAAAGCGCTAAGCAAGAAGCTGATTTAATTATCGATTCTATAAGTAGTTTACCTGCACTTTTAAACACATAAATAAACAGCCTGTAAACTGGCAGGAATTCCTTCCAACTTAGGGTGTTTGCGACGAACTGCAAACCGTGCATTTTACCCATTAAACTTTTACAATACCCCGCATAATAAACAGCCGTGAAAGTGCGGTTGTTTACCCGTTCAAATAGATGGAGAACCTAGATGAGAGCATCTGCTTTTTTTAGCCAGTTACAACAGCAAATTGAAGACGTAAAAACCGAAGGTTTGTATAAAAACGAACGTATTATTAAGTCCCAGCAGCAAGCTCAAATCGAAGTTGCATCAGGTAAAGTAATCAACTTTTGTGCTAATAACTACTTAGGTTTAGCTAATAGCCCAGAGTTAATTGAAGCGGCGCAAAATGGTTTAAATAATCATGGTTTTGGTGTGGCTTCAGTACGTTTTATTTGTGGCACGCAAGATATCCATAAAACACTAGAGCAAAAAATCAGTGCGTTTTTAGAAACAGAAGATACTATTTTATATTCTTCATGTTTTGACGCAAATACAGGTTTGTTCGAAACTATTTTAGGCGCAGAAGACGCTATTATTTCTGATTCATTAAATCATGCATCAATTATTGACGGTGTACGTTTATGTAAAGCTAAACGTTTTCGTTATGCAAATAACGACATGGCTGATCTTGAGAAGCAACTTATTGCAGCAGACGAAGCCGGTGCTAAAACTAAACTAATTGCTACCGATGGCGTGTTTTCTATGGACGGCGTTATTTGTAATTTAGAAGCTGTGTGCGACTTAGCCGATAAATATGATGCGCTTGTAATGGTAGATGACTCTCACGCAGTTGGCTTTGTTGGCGAAAACGGTAAGGGTACACCTGAGTACTGTAATGTATTAGACCGTGTAGATATTATCACCGGTACATTAGGTAAGGCGCTGGGCGGTGCTTCAGGTGGTTATACATCAGGTAAAAAAGAAATTGTTGAATGGTTACGTCAGCGTTCACGCCCATACTTGTTCTCAAACTCATTAGCGCCTTCAATTGTTACTGCATCAATTAAAGTACTTGAAATGCTTGAAAATGGCGGCGAGCTTCGCGCTAAACTTTGGTCAAATGCTAAATATTTCCGTGAGCAAATGGAAGCTGCTGGTTTTACGTGTGCAGGTAAAGATCATGCAATTATCCCTGTAATGCTAGGAGATGCCAAAGTAGCCTCGTTAATGGCTGATAAATTACTTGCTGAAGGCATTTACGTAACCGGTTTTTCATTCCCTGTAGTACCAAAAGGGCAAGCGCGTATTCGTACACAAATTTCAGCGGCACATAGTATTGAGCAACTCGATACAGCTATTGATGCATTTACCCGTATTGGTAAAGAAATGGGCGTTATTTAATTTTATTTTAAACCGAAGCCTCGCTTCGGTTTTTTAGTTGAGTGTGGATTATGAAAGCATTATCTAAATTAAAAGCAGAACCGGGCATTTGGATGACAGATGCACCAAAGCCAGAAGTGGGTCACAACGATTTACTGATTAAAATTCGCAAAACAGCTATTTGTGGTACCGACGTACATATTTACAAGTGGGACGAGTGGGCAAGTAAAACCATCCCAACGCCTATGGTTGTTGGTCATGAATATGTTGGTGAAGTCGTTGATATGGGACAAGAAGTTCGTGGCTTTCAGGTTGGCGACCGCGTATCTGGCGAAGGGCATATTACGTGTGGGCATTGTCGAAATTGTCGTGCTGGACGTGTACATTTATGCCGTAATACAACGGGTGTAGGTGTAAACCGTGAAGGTGCGTTTGCCGAATATTTAGTTATTCCTGCATTTAACGCATTTAAAATTCCAGATAATATTTCTGACGAACTGGCTTCTATTTTCGACCCATTTGGTAACGCAGTGCATACCGCACTATCGTTTGACTTAGTTGGCGAAGATGTACTTATCACTGGTGCAGGCCCAATTGGTATTATGGCAGCAGCTGTTGCAAAACATGTTGGTGCTCGCCACGTTGTAATTACCGACGTAAACGAATACCGCCTAGATTTAGCACGTAAAATGGGGGCTTCACGCGCTGTAAACGTTGCTAATGAAAAGCTTGAAGATGTAATGAAAGAGCTAGGTATGACAGAGGGTTTTGATATTGGCCTTGAAATGTCAGGTGTGCCAAGCGCGTTTAATTCAATGCTTAATAATATGAACCACGGCGGTAAAATTGCCATGCTGGGTATTCCACCATCTGATATGGCAGTTGACTGGAACCAAGTTATTTTTAAAGGTTTAGTGATTAAAGGTATTTACGGTCGCGAAATGTTCGAAACGTGGTACAAAATGGCAAGTTTGATTCAATCTGGCCTAGATTTAAACCCAATCATTACACATCAATATTCTGTGGATGACTTCCAAGCTGGCTTTGATATGATGATTTCAGGTCAGTCAGGTAAAGTAATTTTAAACTGGGATTAGTTCCTCACTAAATTACAAGAAGGGCGGCTTTAGCCGCCTTTTTTATACTATTAATTAAAGAGATTTCAATGGCATTTAAACATATTTCTATAGCGCAAACGTTAGAGCTTTTAGATAAAGAAGACGTGGTAATTGCAGATATTCGCGATCCTAATTCGTATCAAGCCGGTCGCATTCCAGGCTCAGAAGCACTTTCTAACGGTAATATCGCACAATTTATGATGGAAAAAGAATTCGATCAGCCAATTATTATTGTCTGCTACCACGGTATGAGCTCACAAGGCGCAGCTAGCTACTTAGTTGAGCAAGGTTTTGAAGACGTTTACAGTATGGATGGCGGCTTTACAGCTTGGGAAGCTGCTTACAGCGAGAAAGTAGAGCGATGATAGAGCTTGGCAGTTTAAATAACCCGCGCGCCGCACAGGGCTTTATAGATTATTTAAAAAGCCAAGGTTTACAAGGACAATTAAGCTCCTCAGATGGTAGCAATGTCATTATTAGTGTTGCGCCTGAGCATTTTCATCAAATACAACCTTTATGGGCCGAATTTACACAAAACCCTAACCATGAACGCTATCAACAAGCTTCATGGGATGTAGGTAGCACACAATCGCCGCTTAAATACCAAGGGCAATCACTTAATCTAATGACGCGATTTAAAGCGCTTAGCTGGTTAAATCAAACCGTAAGTATTGTAAGCGTTATAATCTATTTTGCTTTTTTACTAGGTGGTTTTGAGACCATTTACACCATGATGCAGTTTAAACCTACGCAGCCTTTAAGTTGGTTAACGCCCGCCCTCGTACATTTTAGCGCGATGCATATAGTGTTTAATTTAATTTGGTGGATGTCGCTTGGTGACAATATCGAAAAACAATGCGGAAAACTCACCCTAATAGGTTTGTTTTTAGTAACTGCACTTATAAGTAATTGGGCACAATACTTAATGGTTGGCCCCAATTTTGGCGGCTTGAGTGGTGTGGTGTATGGGCTACTTGGTTTTTGCTGGATTCATAGCTTTTTAAACCCTAACAAGCCTGCGCTTGTAAGTACGGCTATTGTTGGCTTTATGTTGATTTGGTTAGTGCTTGGGTTTGCTGATGTATTGTTTGTAGGTATGGCTAATTGGGCGCACTTAGGTGGGTTACTTAGCGGTATGGCTTTTGCCTATACCGCCAAAATATTTAACGCAAAACGTTAAATACTAATGATATAAATATTTAGTGAACAAGACTTCACGGATGATCTCTTGTCCTGTTTCTTCTTTTAGCAGGCTTTTTAGTTTTTCGGCGCACTTTGCACGTATTTCTTCACGGCCAGTAAGTGATTTTATTTTTTCTTCTGGTTCTTTAGATAAAATCTCTACTAGGGCATCACGAAGTAATGGCGTGTGGTGTTCAACCACTGCAATATCAGAAGTATCAGTAAGCATTAAATCAATAGTTACACGCACATAGCCCATTTTTTTACTTGATGCGCCAATGTAGTTGGTGATTATATCTGGCTCAAAACCAAAATAACCAACTGTGGATTCAGCACGAGCTGTAAAGCTTATAACGCTTACAAAGAACGTAAAAAGACCTGCGTATACTATTTTTTTCATATTTAAAGCGTTTCTTAAAACTTGTTACAAATAGTTTATACTTAATAGTAGGTAATAAACAGCGCCAAGCAATTATTTATGGTTATAAAACATCACTTTTTCAAAAGCTTTGGCAATGGTATCATCTCGTTGTTTTTTATTTTGTTGAGCTATTGTGATTACTTATCCTCTGTCTATATCTGCTAATTGGCAGTCCACTTCTTATATAAGTGACTTATCTCCTCTAGAGCAAGAGTGGCTTTTTGAACAGAATTCATTAACGGCTAAATTAAAAAGTAACTCAAAAACTTTTAATGTAAAGGTATTAAGTGAGCAGTTATTTACTTTAAGCCCAGAGCAAAACTTACTACTAAACAGCACAGCTAAAACAGCTATCAATAGAGAAGTTCTCTTACTGTGCGATAACAAACCTGTGGTGTACGCACAAAGCTGGCTTCCTAAAAATGATTCTATTAATCCTTTGCACAATATGGGCGAGCGTCCTTTAGGTGATGTGATTTTTCGAGACCCAGCATTAAAAAGAACGGATATAGAAATTGCTTATTTTGATGACACGCACCCTATTCAGCAATTAGTTACAAAATTGAACTTACCCGAGAAAAACTTACTAGGGCGTCGAAGTGTATTCTCACTCAAAGAATATAAGTTTTTAGTGTGTGAAGTGTTTTTACCTGGAGCATATTTATACTCATGAAATTAGCCGCTTTAAAGCCAAAACATATTCCTTATTATATACAGTTAATGCGTATAGATAAGCCCATTGGTACCTTGTTATTACTTTGGCCAACATACTGGGCTTTATGGCTTGCTAATAGTGGGATGCCGAGCTTACTCAACCTTATTATATTCACGCTGGGCGTTGTTGTTATGCGTAGCGCAGGGTGTGTAATTAATGATTTTGCAGATAGAAAAATAGACGGCTCGGTAAAACGTACAGCTCAACGGCCGCTAGCTTCAGGGCAGGTGGGTAGTGGTGAAGCACTTAGTCTATTTTTACTACTCATAGTTATTGCGTTCATTTTAGTATTAATGCTTAGCGTTAATACTATTTTGCTTTCTTTTGGTGCTTTGGCTTTAGCCTTTTGTTACCCCTTTATGAAGCGCTATACACAGTTACCTCAAGTTGTTTTAGGGGCTGCATTTGGTTGGGCTATTCCTATGGCGTATATGGCTTCAATTAATGCACTACCACAGCAGGCATGGTTATTATTTATAGCCAATATTTGCTGGACAGTGGCTTACGACACCATGTATGCGATGGTTGATAGGGACGACGATTTAAAAATAGGGGTAAAATCAACCGCTATTTTATTTGGTAAATACGACCGCCATATTATCTTTTTACTTAATGCTGTATTTATAGCGTTGGTTGCTTTTATTGGTATAAGCAATCATTTAAGTGTCGCGTTTGGCGTTGGTTTAAGTATTGCTGCGGGCCTATTGGCATACCAACAAACGCTTATTCATAAACGTGAAAGAGATGCCTGTTTTAAAGCGTTTTTAAATAATCATTACGTGGGTTTGGCTATCTTTATAGGGTTATTACTTTCATACCCAATAGCATTTTAAAAGCCTCAATAAAGGCTGTTAAAATGCTCTATTAGGAGTTATCGGGGCGGATCAATAATGCCGCTAATAGAGGCGTTTTTTCTAAACCAGCCTGCAATAGAATAGCGATCGTCAACGGCGGGAAGTACTTCGTGGGCAAAGCGTTCGCTTTCAAACATTACTAATGTGCCAGCAGTTGGTTTAATTGTTATTTCTATCTCTTTACTTTTAGGTTTATAAATAACAAGTTCGCCACCTTGCTTAGGCGTATTTAAATAAAGTACCGTTGTAAATACTCGATTAGAGCGACCTTTAAATGCATCTAAGTGCTTTTTGTAAAAATCACCCTGTGTATATTTTGCATAATGGCATTCGTAATCAAATAACCCCATAAAAAAACTGCGATTTAACGTGGTCTTTATACTTTGCATTATTGCTTGATAGGTAAGCTGTGCTTGAGAGCTGCCGTCAAACCAATAGGTTTTATCAGTACGTACGGTTTTATCTATTTGTAAGTCATTTAATCGACCAATACCAGCAAGGCTAAAGTGAGGGTTTATACGGTGGCAGTCTGCAACTAAATCGTTAACTAAATCGGCAATAAGCGCGTTATGAATTACGGTATATCCTTGGCGTTCTATATCATCTAAATAGACATCAGGACCAAAAAGTGTGTTCATTCACATCAGCTGTTTAAAAAAGGTGCGACAGTGTAGCCGAAAAGCTGTTAAAAGCTACTGTTTATTGTGCCGCACTTTTTGAAATATCAGATTAGCTAAATGCAGCACCCGCTTTTTTTATAAGCGATAGTAAATGCTCTACATGTGCAGTAATCGACGTCTGTTGGCTTGTTTGTACAACGAGTTGTTCGTGGTTTAAATCTTTATTTGTTTTAAGTTGTACTAATTCAGAATTCTCTGCGATTGCATTAGCATGTTCAATGCTTGCAATAGCAAAATGATCTGATTTAACTACACCTGCCATTACTTGCTCAATACTGCCCACTTTAATACTTGATGATTTATTTAAAGAATCAATTGCTTCATTAAGCATAGTTTGTACTTGTTTAGACTCAGAGAAACAGCCAAACATCGGGTAGCTATCAAGGTTTTGTTTACTTATATCGTTTTTATGGGCAAGAGGGTGGTTTTTTGAAACAAATAATACAAGCTGATCTGGTAAGTGAATGTCACTACCAATGCTGTTAATAGCTTGAGAGTATACGCTTATATCTATTTCACCCTGTTGGAGTTTGCGTGTTAGCTCTTGCTGATCTTGAAGCTGCATCTCAATTTTTATATGAGGGTATTGAGCCAAAAACTGCCCACAAGAAATAGGTACTATGCTGCTTGCCTTATTGGTATACCCAATTACGAGTTTTTCATTAGCATTACCGTTTACTGATTGAAAAATCCGCTTTTTTGTTAGCTCAAGTTCCGATAGGGTCGTTTTAGCATATTCTAGAAAAAGTTCGCCTTCTGGCGTTAATTTAACTGAGCGTGTTGAGCGTTTAACTAATTCATATCCCATTTCATCTTCAAGTGTTTGAATGCTGCGCGTTAGCGCTGAAGTACTAATTTGGGTTTGTTCAGCAGCTTGTCTAAAATGACGTAATACACCAAGTGCTACAAATTGCTCTAATTGTTCAAATCTCACTTTATAGTCCCTTTTTATAAGTAAGTCGCAGATACCACGGGCATCAAATACATTAATTTTTTATTCTAAAGTTTAGTAAAATTCTATATTGAAATACGTTTGTAAGTTCATACGTGTTTCCAGCAGGATACCCCCCTTTTAGTATTAATTAAAGAGTAAAGCGACCAAATAGTATTACTTTTTAAATTCATAACTAGTTGTTTATTGTATTTTATCTATATTTTTGCAATGGGTTATCTAAGTAAAGTTATTTATTGTCAGTGAGTTAGTTACGATATTTGGATTCAATTGTTCTAATTAATAAAAAAGTACGCCCCAAAAAGGGGCGTTCATACAACATGATTGTGACAAATAATAGAGTGTTTTATTTATAATACTCTATTTTACAAAATTTCTATTTATTCGGCTGCTTAGTGGTTTATTTTCAATGCTTTGCAGTTCTATCTCGATTGCATCACAGGAAATATGTATTTCAAATAAAGACGTTAATAACGATAAACTCAAGCAAGCTAAGCTAATGCCAAATAAAATAATTCCTGTGGTATTAAACTCAATAAATAATGCAAACATTGATAGTGTACACAGTAGAAAAGAGGCTACCCCGTACACTTGCATCGTTCTAATTAGCTTAATACGTTTACGTAAGTTAGTGATTTGAGCCACTACAACAGGCCGAATAGATTCACCTTCACGTGCATTTAGCTCCCTAATTAATTGCGCTAAAACTAAAAATCGGTTTGTATAGGCAAGTAATAGCAGCGATATGGCCGGAAAAAGTAAGCCTGGGGTTGTTAGTGTCATGTTTATTCCTTAAAAGTACAGCATGCTAATAATCTAGCGCAGGATATTGTTAACACAAAATAAATGAGGTGAATATTGCAAAATATTAATAATAACAATTCAACAGATAGCTCTTTTCAATGGGTTACAATTTATAAAGCTGAAAATACCTTGGAAGCGAATATCGTAAAAGGCTTAATACAAACTGCTGGAATAGAGTGTAAAATTAAAGGCGAGATGCTCCAAGGGGCGCTTGGAGAAATTCCATATGATCAGGCGCAAGTTAGTGTGCAGGTTTATGCGATAAAAGAGCGCCATGCGCGGCAAATATTGGTAAACTATCAACAAGTAAAACAATCCGCTCCAGATTGGGTATGCCCTAATTGTAATGAGCATAATGGATCAACATTTGATTTTTGTTGGTCGTGTGAGACGTTAAAGAATGACTAAAGCAAATAATTTTCAGCGTATTAGAGAGCTTAACTATTTACAAAAGGCCGTCTTAGCAAGTGCTTTAATAGAGCGAATGCTGCCAAATTACGGTTTATTTAGCGAAGCAACGGGTTTTGGTGATGAAACCTTATTACGTAATTCGCTTAATGTTTGTTGGGAAAAAATATTACTGCCTAAAAGTAAAATAGATCTCGAAAAACAAGTTGAAAAAATAGAGCCAAATGTTCCTGAACTTGCTGATTTTGATATGTTTGGTACTTATCCTGCTATTGATGCTGCAACGTCTTTACTTAGCTTAATGCACGGTTTAGTGGCGCAAGATGAGCAAGAGTTCATTAGTGTGAGCAAAATATCTCAAGCAACAGTGGCTCGCTTTATTGAATATCAAATGACGGTTGAAGGTGAGGTTGCAGATAACACAGCAGTGAGAGAGCACCCATTAATGCAGTACGAAATTGAAGTATTAGGTGAGCTAATTGATTTTGTAGAAAATATGGGGCGTATTACCTCTGATAGCGTAAAGGCACTCAAAAAGTTTGCCCTTGAAGATGGCCAAACAAATATTGGTCTTACGTTATAAAAGAAGCAAAGTAGAATTTAAAAGGCAGGAGAAGTACAGTGCGAATTTTAGGCATTGAATCGTCATGTGATGAAACGGGTATTGCAATATATGATGACGGAAAAGGCTTGTTAGCTCATCAATTATACAGCCAAGTAAAAGTACACGCTGATTACGGCGGTGTAGTGCCGGAACTTGCATCGCGCGATCATGTTCGTAAAACATTACCACTTATAGATGCAGCTTTTGCACAAGCAGGTTGTGGCCCTGAAGATTTAGACGGTATTGCTTATACTGCAGGCCCAGGTCTAGTTGGTGCATTATTGGTAGGTACGTCTATTGGACGTTCATTAGCATACGGCTGGGATATACCTGCGGTAGCAGTACATCACATGGAAGGGCATTTACTTGCTCCGATGCTTGAGGAAAATACCCCTGAGTTTCCGTTTATTGCATTGCTTGTATCGGGCGGTCATACCATGATGGTTAAAGTAGCGGGTATTGGACAATACGAAGTACTAGGTGAGTCAGTTGATGATGCCGCAGGCGAGGCCTTTGATAAAACGGCTAAGTTACTTGGTCTTGATTACCCCGGTGGCCCACGCTTAGCTAAAATGGCTGAACATGGCGTAGCAAAGCGCTTTGTATTTCCTCGCCCTATGACCGACAAGCCAGGTCTTGATTTTAGTTTTAGTGGTTTAAAAACAGCGGCATCAATCACGATTCGTGAAAATGACGACGACGATCAAACCAAAGCTGATATAGCGCATGCATTTCAAACTGCGGTTATTGATACCCTCGTTATTAAGTGCAAGCGTGCGCTTAAACAAACAGGTATTAAGCGTTTGGTCATCGCCGGTGGTGTGAGTGCAAATACACAGCTTCGACTGCAGCTCGAACGCGTAATGAAAGGTATGAAAGGCGAAGTGTTTTATCCGCGTACTGAATTTTGTACCGACAATGGTGCAATGATTGCTTATGCTGGAATGCAACGCTTAAAAGCAGGGCAATTTGCCACGCTTGATATGAAAACAAAACCTCGTTGGCCTATAGATAGCCTTGAGCCGATTTAATGAATCATATTTTAGATATTTTTGTTTTCATCGGTGGGTGCTTTTTTAGCACCCACTTTTGGTTCTTCCCCACTAAATAATCGAATAATATTAGTACGGTGACGAAATATAATTAACAGCGTGATAAAAGTAACGGGAAGAGTATAAAGTGGCTTTATTAGCCATGTATACAAGGGCGCTAAAGATACAGCTACAAGCGCCGCCAGTGATGAATAGCGTGTTATTGCCACTATAGCTAACCAAGTACACACAAGTAAACCAGCCAATGATAAGCCAATAGGTAATAATGAGCCAAATGCCGTTGCTACGGCTTTACCGCCTTTGAAGCTAAAAAACAGTGGATACATATGGCCTAAACAAGCAGCTACTGCGACTAAACCAAGCTCTAAAGGTTCAACTTCTAAAAAATAAGCCCCCCATACCGGAATAGTGCCTTTTAAAATATCAAACACTAGAACCAAGCAAGCCGGAAATGCTCCGCCTAATCTATAAACATTTGTAGCTCCTGGGTTATTAGAACCACTATTACGAGGGTCTGGGAGTTTGAACAACCGCGACACTAAAATAGCCGACGAAATCGACCCAAGTAAATAAGCTAAAACAAACATTATAGTGGCTAACACGCGCTTCCTTATTTTTTAATTGCTATACCAATTGATAGTGCTTTTAGGCTATTATTGGCAGCAAAATTTATCGTAAAAATTATTAACGGGCTATTTAATAGCTAGTTTAGTTATTTTGCTATTGTAGAAGTTATTTTTACATATTTAAACACTGGCTAAACCATATACAGTATTAATTTTATTGATGCTTAGTATAGTTGCTTAGTAGTTTGTTGTTATTTGGAGTATCAATGGATAAGGTTTTTATATCTCAATTGCACGTCGACACTATTATTGGAGTGTACGACTTTGAAAAAGAAAGTAAACAGAGCCTTTATTTTGATATTGAAATGCTAAGCGATATTAAGCCTGCAGCTGAAAATGACGATATTAATTTAGCACTCGATTACTCAAAAGTAAGTGAGCGAGTTATTGAGCACTGCACTTTAAAACCTGTAGAGTTGCTAGAAACTTTAGTTGAACAATTAGCGCATATTATTTTAAGCGAGTTTAATACTCCACAAGTTACTATAAGAGTAAGTAAACCAGCAGCAGTAGCACAAGCGCAAACTGTAGGTGTTGAAATTACACGTGTTAAGGCAACTGACTAAATGGCTCAAATTTATATCAGCCTAGGGTCAAATATAAATAAAGCGCATTATATACAATGTGCATTAATTGCACTTAAGCAGCACTTTGAACATATTGTACACTCGTCTGTTTTTGAAAGTGAAGCAGTAGGGTTTGCTGGCAATAATTTTTATAATTCAGTCGTTGGCGCTACAACTGATATGTCGCTTGTTGATGTATGCGCTTTATTAAAACAAATAGAGCGTGATAATGGACGCACAGCGAACGATAAAAAGTTTAGTCCACGAACGCTCGATTTAGATTTACTATTTTATGATGATGTAATTTGCGCTTCTCCAGCACAATTACCACGAGATGAAATAACTAAAAACGCATTTGTATTACAACCTCTTAGCGAGGTTGCCCCAGATTTCTATCATCCTGTAGCTAAACAAACGATTGCGCAGTTATGGAATGAATATAATAACCCTCAACAAAAGCTATGGAAGGTGGAGTTTTCTAACCCATGAGTATCATTGAAATAATTATTTTAGCCCTCATACAGGGATTTACTGAGTTTTTACCAATATCTAGTTCTGCGCACTTAATTCTCCCATCGCAAATTTTAGGCTGGGAAGATCAAGGGCTTGCGTTTGACGTGGCAGTACATGTTGGTACTTTAATTGCCGTTGTTATTTATTTTCGCAAAGAGGTCGTCGACATACTCAGTGCGTGGTTTAAATCCTTTGGAGCACAAGGTACTAGTGATGATAGTAAGCTAGGTTGGTGGATAATTTTAGGCACTGTGCCTGCCGCTATTTTAGGCTTACTTTTAAAAGACTTTATAGAGTTGTACCTACGAAGCGCTTGGGTAATTGCCACTACCACAATTGTGTTTGGTTTATTGCTTTGGTACGCGGATGCAAAAGGTAAGCAAATTAAAACTATTTATCAGCTTAATTGGAAAACAGCACTTATTATTGGTTTTGCACAAGCTGTTGCAATGATCCCGGGAACTTCTCGCTCAGGTATCACGATGACTGCTGGTTTAATGCTTGGAATGAATAAGCAAAGCGCAGCGCGTTTTTCGTTCTTACTGGCAATTCCAATTATTTCTATGATGGGGCTTTATTATACTGCAGAGCTTGCTTTGGGTGACCATGTGGTTGATTGGAATACATTATTACTAGGTGTGGTGCTATCGTTCTTATCGGCTTATGCATGTATATTTATGTTTTTAAAAGTAATAGAGCGAATGGGCATGTTGCCATTTGTGATATATCGTTTATTGCTCGGTGTAGGTTTAATAGTATTTTTAATGATGTAGCAAATAATGACTAATAAAAAAGCCTTCTAATTAAGAAGGCTTTTTTATTATCAAGTGGTCATTTTGGCACGAGTGAAATGCTTACTCGCAATGGTAACTAAGCACGAATTTTGGCATTATAGCGCCATTAAACTTTGCATAGCTGTAAAGTGAGCATACGATTTAAGGAAAGTATATGCATATACATATTTTGGGTATTTGTGGCACGTTTATGGGTGGTATTGCAGCCATTGCTAAATCGTTGGGTCATAAAGTAACGGGTTCCGATCAAAACGTATACCCACCAATGAGTACGCAACTTGAAGAGCTTGGCATTGAACTAACTCAAGGCTACGCGGTATCTCAGTTAGAGCTAAAGCCAGATATGGTCGTTATTGGTAATGCAATGAGCCGGGGTAACCCATGTGTTGAATATGTGCTTGATAAAGGCCTGCCTTATACTTCAGGCCCTGAGTGGCTTAAGCATAACTTACTGCAAGATTCTTGGGTGCTTGCGGTTGCTGGTACGCATGGTAAAACAACCACAGCAAGTATGCTTGCGTGGGTGTTAGAGTACGCAGGTTTGAAACCAGGGTTTTTAATTGGCGGCATAGTGCAAAATTTTGGTGTATCGGCAAAAGTGGGTGAAACGCCATTTTTTGTTATTGAAGCCGATGAATACGACACTGCTTTTTTTGATAAGCGCAGTAAGTTTGTACATTACCTCCCGCGTACACTTATCTTAAATAATCTTGAATTCGATCACGCTGATATTTTTGAAGATTTAAACGCAATAAAAAAACAATTTCATCACTTAATGCGTACATTACCTCAAAGCGGCAAGGTAATTTGGCCAAAGCAAGACGTAGCGCTTAATGACGTAATAGCACAAGGGCTTTGGAGCGAAAGCGAAACGCTAGGCGATGATTGGAGCTATGAATTAATAAAAGCCGATGGAAGTGAGTTTAATGTATTACTTAATGGCGAAAAGCAGGGCACTGTCTGTTGGCAAGCAATAGGCGAGCATAACGTTAAAAATGCGATTATGACTATCGCAGCAGCGCGCCATGTGGGTATAGCCATTGATCATAGTATTGATGCGTTAGGAGAATTTATTAGCCCTAAAAGGCGTATGGAGCTTAAGGCTGATATAAATAATATTAAAGTGTATGACGACTTTGCGCATCATCCAACGGCAATTAAAACAACGCTTGCGGGCTTGCGGGCAAAAGTAGGCGATGAAAAAATTATCGCTATTTTAGAGCCGCGCTCAAACACCATGAAAATGGGCGTACACCAACATACATTATTAGATTCACTGCGTGATGCTGACGAGGTACTACTTTTTGAACCAGAGAATCTAAATTGGTCGCTAAAAGAGCAAGCAGATAAAGCAGACATGCAGTGCTTTAGCAGCACGCAAACAATTATTGATACGGTGCTTGAAAATATTGAGCCTAATCAGCATATTTTAATTATGAGTAATGGCGGCTTTAATGGCCTTCATCAACACCTTGTTGATGGCTTAGCTGATAAATACAGCGGAGAATAGTGTGCAATTTAAAGATAGAATTACGCTCGCTTTTAGTGGTGCATCGGGTGCGCCTTATGGGCTTAGGTTACTTGAAGTATTACTAGAGCAGCAATTTCAGGTCTACGTTCTCATTTCAAGTGCAGCACGCGTGGTGCTTGATACAGAATCAAATATTAAGCTCTCTGGTAATGAAGATAAAGCCACAGAGCAGTTAAGTACGCTGTTTAATGCCAAACCTGAACAGCTAAAAGTATACGGTAAAGATAACTGGTTTAGCCCTGTGGCTTCGGGCTCTGCTGCTCCTAAAAAAATGGTAGTATGCCCATGTAGTGCCGGGTCGGTTTCTGCAATTGCAGTGGGGGCGTCTGATAATTTATTAGAGCGCGCCGCTGATGTGGTAATTAAAGAACGCGGACAGCTCATTTTAGTGCCTCGCGAAACTCCATTTAACGAAATTCATTTAGAAAACATGCTTAAGTTATCTCGTTTAGGGGTAACAATTATGCCAGCCGCACCTGGTTTTTATCATAAGCCACAAAGTATCGAAGACTTAGTTGATTTTATGGTGGCGAGAATTTTAGATCATTTAAACATTGAGCATAACCTAACAAAACGTTGGGGTTATGGTGAGGGTAAGAAATGAATAAGCAAAATATTGCTTTAAATATAGAAGGCCTTACCAAGGTTTATAAAAATGGTGTTGAGGCAATTAAAGGCGTTGATTTACAAGTTGAAGAGGGCGACTTTTTCGCTTTGCTTGGTCCTAATGGAGCTGGTAAATCAACTACTATTGGTGTTATTTCGTCACTTGTTAATAAAACAAAAGGCAAAGTAGAAGTATTTGGCTGTGATATTGATACTGATTTAGAAGCTGCAAAAGCGCATTTAGGCCTAGTGCCGCAAGAGTTTAATTTTAGCCAGTTTGAAACGCTTAGCCAAATACTGGTTAACCAAGCCGGTTATTATGGTGTGCCACGTGGTGAAGCCCATAAACGTGCTGATAAATACCTAGCGCAGCTGGGTTTGTTAGAGAAAAAAGACAAGCAAGCACGTACGCTTTCAGGCGGAATGAAACGTCGATTAATGATTGCACGCGCCCTTATGCACGAGCCAAAATTACTTATACTTGATGAGCCAACAGCGGGTGTAGACATAGAACTTCGTCGTTCAATGTGGGATTTTTTACGCCAAATAAATGAGCAAGGCGTTACTATTATTTTAACCACACACTACCTTGAGGAAGCTGAGTTACTGTGTAAAAACATAGCGATTATTGATTCTGGTCGAATTGTTGAAAACACCACCATTAAAGCGCTGCTTGCAAAACTTGATAAAGAAACCTTTATTTTAGATTTAAAAATGCCAGCATACCCTGTCACGCTTGAAGGTTATAAGTTTACGATGACGGACGATCATACTGTTGAAGTAGAAGTCGCTAAATCACAGGGCTTAAATGCGGTATTTAGCGCATTAACAACCCAAGGAAATACAGTATTGAGTATGCGAAATAAAGCAAACAGACTAGAAGAGTTATTTGTAGGATTATTAGAGCAAGGGCGGGGCGAATAAATGTTTAAATATGGCGTAGCCTTAAAGAGTTTATGGATTAAAGAGTGTATTCGTTTTTTACGTATCTGGGTACAAACCTTAGTGCCGCCAGCAATTACGATGAGCTTATATTTTGTTATTTTTGGTAACTTAATTGGTTCACGTATTGGTGATATGGGCGGCTTTAGTTATATGGAGTTTATTGTACCTGGTCTTATAATGATGTCGGTTATTACTAATTCCTATTCCAACGTAGCCTCTAGTTTTTACTCAACAAAATTTCAAAAAAGCATTGAAGAGCTTTTAGTTGCACCAGTGCCTAATTACATCATTGTACTGGGTTATATGGGCGGCGGTATGACGCGTGGTATTATGGTGGGCTTTATAGTTACCTGTGTATCGTTGTTATTTGTTGATATTCAAATTCATAATATTTTTGTAATTATGGCGACCGTTATTTTAACCTCAGCTGTGTTTGCTTTAGGTGGTTTAATTAATGCAATTTACGCAAATAGCTTTGACGATATAAGCATTATTCCCACCTTTATACTAACGCCATTAACTTACTTAGGCGGTGTATTTTATTCAATAACGTTATTGCCAGAATTTTGGCAAAACGTATCGCAAATAAATCCTATTATTTACATGGTAAATGCATTTCGCTATGGCTTTTTAGGTGTGTCGGATGTTGATTTAAGTGTAGCGCTAGGTGTTATTTTGGTGTTTATTACGGTGTTATTTACTTTAGCGCTAACTTTAATTAAAAAAGGTGTGGGGCTAAGACACTAATGAGTGATGCAAATTCACGTAGTATTGTATCTAATCAAGCGGGTATTCACGAAAAGCTTGATGAAATAGTAAATAAGCACTTAGAGGCTGAGTTTAAAAAACCGATTGCAGCGCATACTCAGGCCGCATTTGATGAAGTAAACGCTAAAGTACAAGCCTTTAGTGGTCCGCTTATTTTGGACTCGTGTTGTGGCGTGGGTGAAAGCTCAGCTAACTTAGCTAAGCGCCACCCTGACGCACTTATAATTGGTATTGATAAATCTTCGCACCGATTAGATAAGCACGATGTTGAATATAAGCAAACCGACAGTGGTCAGTACATCTTAGTGCAAGCAGATTTAAATGACTTTTGGCGTTTAGCGGTAGCCGCCAATTGGCAACCTACGCACCATTATTTGTTGTATCCAAACCCGTGGCCTAAATCTAAGCATATTCGTAGGCGCTGGCATGGCGCAGCTATTTTTCCATTTATCGTTAAGTTAGGTGGAAAATTAGAAGTGCGCAGCAATTGGGATATTTACGTTAAGGAGTTTGCTCGGGCGCTTGAATTAACAGGCAACCCTTGCGATGTAACACTTTATGAGTCAGACGATGCAATTACGCCTTTTGAGCGTAAATACTGGGCCAGTGGCCAGCAAAGCCACCGACTCGTTATTAACTTACCTAGGGCGTGTTGACCTTTCGTGATTGATTTTGCAGCAGCATAAAGACCAAACATGTGCTGCCCTTTGGGTTCTTTCTAGGGACGATTAACTCTTTGTTGCCTACATGGATGTAGGTAAGGGGCGTGAGCAGGACGCGGAAGCTTTGCTCAGTTTTTACTTAGCCCACTAGATTACAAACCTCGCGCCGCGATTTAATCGCCCCTAGATTGAACAAATTTCAATCCACAAAGATCAACACGCCCTAGTCAAAGTAAGTTAAAGTGCTAATTCTTCTGTAACCGTATTAACATGTGGCACTGGGTGGGCAAAATAGTTGCCTTGCATTAGTGTCACATTCGCCTTTTTAAGTGCGGTTACTATGGTTGTATTTTCTACCGATTCTGCCATTAATTGTAAACCAAGTTGATTAGCAAAGCTGGCTATATGCTCAATAAACAAGTAGATATCTTTGTCATTCACTATTTGCTTTATTAGTGCGCCATCTAATTTAATACCATCTACTTCAAGCTTAAGTACGTTTGATATATTTGAATAACCACTACCAAAGTCATCAATAATAACCTTAACGCCTTTCGTTTTAACCATTCCAATAAATGCTTTTACTTCAGAGAAGTTGGCAATAGCTTGGGTTTCTAAAAGCTCTAATGTGATATTACCTGGATGCGGGTAGCGCTTAAGTTCGTCCGCAATAAACTCACTTAAATTAGGATCGAGCATATCTTGTGCTGTTATATTTAAACTCCAGCAAATATCGGTTTTTCTAAAGCGACTAACACATTGTGAAAATATAGTACGGGTAAGTATTCCGTCCATTCTTGAGCGGGTAACAACATTTAAAAATGCATCAGGTTTTAATACTTCCCCTTGCGCTGTTACCATTCGAGCTAAACATTCGTATTGAACGACCTTATTGGTATTTGTGTCAATAATGGGTTGAAAGTAAGGCACTATACGATTGTTATCAAACGCTTCTCGCACTTCTTTAGCCATCTCTACATTGTATTGATATTGCGTTTTTACATCGTGTAGCGCTTTTGAGTAGTTAACTACACTATGCCTGCCTTGTTTAGCTTGCAGCGCTGCTATATGAGCGTTTTCAAGTAGTAGCGATTTATTACCACTGGCAATACCTGCACATAGGGTTATGTAGATAAAAGGGTCAGTTAATACCGGTGTATTAAAGTTATATGTTTTTACGAGGTCGGTAAATTCGTCATTACTCATTTCCTTAGGCGCGAGTAATACTATTTTATTTGTTGCTAGTCTGTATATATGGCAATGCGTAGAGCTTCTAAGTTTAAAGTGAATAAGTAAGTTTTTCATTACCTTGTCACCCACTTCAGTGCCATAAAAACTGTTTATATCTTCTATTTCATTAACCCAAATAACGGCTAATTGCATGTGATGTGCATTACTTTTTTTAATAAAGTACTCAAGAGCAATATGATTTGAAAAACCAGTACTTGAGTCAGTTGCTAAAGACCGTTTTAGTAAATAAATATATATGGCGGCAACAAGTATCGCGATAAAAAAGAAGAAGCTAGCCATTGCAGCAGCTTTTGATACGCTTTCTTTAAGTTTCTCGTTTAAGTCATAAATAGTTATATCGGCACCCGTTAAATAGGTATTGCCGTTAATTGGGTCAACGTAAGGAATAAAAATTGTTTTAAAGTGGCCCCACTGATCGCTCGATATTTCAAATACTGGCTCTGTTGAATAAAAAGCACTTATATTTGCATCGGTAGCTTCAGGGTAGAGATCTAAAAATTGAGTTACCTTGCCATTATTCTGATCGTCTTGCGTGTAGCTTGATGAGCTAAAAAGCACCTTACCGTCTTTTAAAATCATTGAATAGACATAAGCAATATCAAGTGCTTGAGCAAATTCAGAGAGTTGTTTACTTTTATCTTGATAGTAAGAAAAACTTATATTATCGCCTTGATTAACCGCACTTAAATAATCGTCACCTAAAATATGTTTAACGCTGGTGGCGGCATTAAGTAAGCGATTATCAACTGACTGCATTATTTCAGCACGCGTGGTTTGGTAAGTGTAGTAAACGTAGGTTAGCAAGCTTATTAAAAACAAGCTAAAGCCTGCCACTATCCAACTAACTTTGACTCTTCCTTCTGGCATATGTGTCCCTTTTTTGTTATCAAATTTATTATACCCAAAATAAGTAAATGCCCAATAAATAATTAGGTTTGGTAGAGTTTTAATTAAATTATCATTTTTTTGTCATCGCTTTGATTGCTTTTATAGGTTTAAACGAGACATTTTAGTTATATTGCAGTAAAGTTAGCGCAATTTTTAAAGAAACACGATTGCTCCAAATGTCCTAATAAGTAGGCGTTTTTGATGGGTAAGCGCGTGTTTTAGCTACACACACTAGGTATTAAGATGGATCAAAAGCGTTGTGCCGTCGCCTCTAAAGAAAGCCTTAAGCGTATATTTACTGTACCTGAAGCGCCAGACTCAACTTTAAGCAAAATCGAGCTTGAAATTTCGAGTAATTTAGCAGGTTTTCTAAACGAAAATATAGCGGCAATTGAAAAACCATTACATGAAATAGAAAAAGATTTTCAATCGGCAGTGATCCCAGAAGATCCAACGTTTGTCTCTGCTTATGCCCAAGACATAATGGAGCAACTTGTTGCACATTCTGTGCATACAGCTGCGCCTAGTTTTATTGGTCACATGACCTCTGCCTTGCCGCACTTTTTATTACCGCTGTCAAAATTGATGGTAGGGCTAAATCAAAATCTAGTAAAAATAGAAACATCTAAAGCGTTTACGCCTCTTGAGCGTCAAGTGCTTGGGATGATGCATCATTTAGCTTATGGGCAAGAAGACTCATTTTATTCTAAATGGATGCACAGTGCTAAAACCTCATTAGGTGCATTTTGCTCTGGTGGTACGGTTGCTAATATTACAGCGCTTTGGATTGCGCGAAACCGCTTATTAAAACCTGATGGCGATTTTAGAGGTATCGGCGCACAAGGCTTAATTGCTGGTATGCTGCATTACGGTTATAAAGGTTTAGCGGTATTAATATCAGAACGCGGGCATTACTCGTTAGGTAAATCGGTTGATTTACTCGGCATTGGTCGCGAGAACTTAATTGGTATTAAAACCTGCGAAAATAATAAAGTCGATGTAACAGCTATGCGCGAAAAAGCACGTGAGCTTGAAGCGCAAGGTATTAAAGTAATGGCAATTATTGGGGTCGCGGGGACAACCGAAACAGGTAATATTGACCCACTTGATGAAATGGCCGACTTAGCACAAGACATTAACTGCCATTTTCATGTAGATGCTGCATGGGGGGGAGCGACCCTTTTATCGAGTACGCACCGTCCTTTACTAAAAGGGATTGAGCGAGCAGATTCAATTACCATCGATGCACATAAACAAATGTATGTACCAATGGGAGCGGGTTTGGTTTTATTTAAAGACCCCGCTGCCACAGATGCAATAGAGCATCACGCTGAGTATATATTACGTAAAGGTTCAAAAGACTTAGGTAGCCACACGCTTGAAGGCAGCCGACCGGGTATGGCAATGTTAGTACACGCTTGCTTACGTGTTATTGGTCGCAAAGGTTACGAAATGCTGATTGATCGCAGCATCAAAAAAGCACATTACTTTGCTGATTTAATTAAGGCTGATGAAGACTTTGAGCTTATTTCGGAGCCTGAGTTGTGCTTATTAACGTATCGTTATGTACCTAAGCAAATTAAACAAGCAATAGCTGATGCTGATGCCGCAACTCGGTTAGATATTTTTGCTTCACTGAACCGTTTTACTGCCAGTATGCAAAAGCGTCAACGCGAGTCTGGTCGCTCATTTGTATCACGTACACGCTTAACGCCTCCTAAATACGACAATCAACCAACGGTTGTATTTAGAGTGGTTCTTGCTAACCCGCTTACCTCAGGCGCTATTTTAAAAGAGATATTAGCTGAGCAAAAAGAGTTGGCTGCAACAGATCCGGTATTCAAAAAATACTTGAGAAAGTATATGTAATCTAAATACAAAAAAGGGTCCATAAGGACCCTTTTTTAATATCAAAGAATGGTTAATGTAAAATACGTGCTCTAATTGTACCCTCAACAGCGCTTAGTTCTTTAAGTGCTACTTCAGATTGATCTGTATCAACATCAATAACTACATAACCAATAGATGCGTCTGTTTGTAGGTATTGCGCAGCAATATTAATACCGTGCTGTGCAAACGCTTGGTTAATTTGCGTTAGTACACCTGGGCGGTTGTGGTGTACGTGTAATAAACGGCTACGATTAGCAAGCTCAGGTAGCGATACTTCAGGGAAGTTAACCGCAGTAATAGTTGAGCCATTATCTGAATATTTGGCCAATTTACCCGCTACTTCAATACCAATGTTTTCTTGCGCTTCTTGTGTAGAACCACCAATGTGTGGCGTTAAAATAACATTGTCGAATTGGCGCAGTGGCGATACAAATTCTTCATCGTTAGATTTTGGCTCAGTAGGGAACACATCGATTGCTGCACCACTTAGTTTTTTCTCTGTAAGCGCTTCTGCAAGAGCATCAATATCAACAACAGTTCCGCGTGAGGCATTGATCAAAATAGACCCCTGCTTCATAACTGCAAGTTCTGCTGTACCAATAAGGTTTTTAGTTTGCGGTGTTTCTGGTACATGTAAGCTAATAATATCAGAGCGTTGTAACAGCTGAGTAAGGTTATGAACTTGTGTTGCATTACCCAGTGATAACTTATCTTCGATATCGTAAAACTCCACGTTCATACCGATATTTTCAGCCATAATACCTAGCTGAGTACCAATGTGACCGTAGCCAATAATACCTAATGTTTTACCACGTGCTTCAAACGAACCATTTGCTGTTTTTAACCAGCCACCACGATGAGCCGCTGCATTACGCTCTGGAATACCACGTAATAAAAGTAGTATTTCGCCAAGTACAAGTTCAGCAACTGAACGAGTATTAGAAAATGGAGCGTTAAATACAGCAATACCACGTTCGCGTGCTGCATCTAAATCAACTTGGTTTGTACCAATACAAAAACAACCAATAGCAACTAGCTTTTCAGCTGAGTCTAATACGGCTTGGTTAATATGAGTACGAGAACGAAGTCCTACAAAGTGAACATCTTTAATGCGCTCTTTAAGCTCGTCCTCAGGTAAGGATGTTTTAACGTAGTCGATATTGCTGTAACCGTTACGTTTTAGCGTTTCAACAGCGCTTTGGTGAACACCTTCAAGCAAGAGAATTTTAATTTTGTCTTTTGCTAACGATACCTTACTCATAACCTCATCCTATTTAATTTGTGGCCCATTTTTGGTACCGATAATCACTTTATCAGCACCTCGCATCGCAAATAGGCCGTTGGTAACTACGCCAACAATTGAATTTATTTGTGTTTCAAGTTGTTTGGCATTGGTAATTTTTAAGTTAAATACATCTAATATAACGTTACCATTATCGGTAACTACGCCTTGGCGATAAACAGGGTCACCACCAAGTTTTAATAATTCTCGTGCAACGTAGCTGCGCGCCATTGGAATAACTTCTACCGGAAGCGGGAAGTCGCCCAATGTATCTACCAGCTTTGTGTCATCAACAATACACACAAACTGTTTTGCAACTGCTGCTACTATTTTTTCACGTGTTAACGCTGCGCCGCCGCCTTTAATCATTTCGTTTTGAGCGTTTATTTCGTCAGCGCCGTCAACGTATACATCTAAAGCATCAACGTTATTAAGTTCAAACACTTCAATACCTAACGCTTCCAAACGTGCAGTTGACGCTTCTGAGCTTGATACAGCGCCTACAATAGTGTCCTTTACTGAGCCAAGGGCATCAATAAAGTGATTAACAGTAGAGCCTGTACCGACACCTACAATGGTGTTTTCTTTTACAAACTCGAGTGCTGCCCAGGCAGCTGCTTTTTTTAATTCGTCTTGTGTCATTGCTTTGTGCTCATGTATGTCAGAAATATGCGGTTAGTAACCAAAATTAAATGTTACCAACAGTATGTTTTATCTGGGGTGATAATGGTTTTAAGTGGTACGTCCCATGACTCGATTGGTAGAGCATCAACTTTTTGACATTCATGTGCAAGGCCAATTAGTTGCGGTTTTTGCCAATTTTGTTCATGTAAACGCGCCAATGTCCGGTCGTAAAACCCACCTCCCATTCCTAGGCGATTACCTTGTTTATCAAATGCAACTAATGGCATAAGGAGGTAATCAAGCACTGGTAATGGGCATATTTGAGAGCAGTTCAGCTTAGGCTCCAAGATACCATAGCGATTTGCCCTCATGGGTGAGTTTTTCTCATAGCGCTGAAATAGTAAATTAGCGCCATTAAATGGGTGTATTATAGGTAGATAAACAGCATGGTTTAAGTTCCATAATTCTTTAATTAACAATGAAGTGTCTAGTTCTCCATCGTTACTTAAATAA
Organism: Pseudoalteromonas sp. SR43-7; assembly: GCF_014163785.1. Taxonomy (NCBI): domain Bacteria; kingdom Pseudomonadati; phylum Pseudomonadota; class Gammaproteobacteria; order Alteromonadales; family Pseudoalteromonadaceae; genus Pseudoalteromonas; species Pseudoalteromonas sp. SR43-7. The sequence continues at coordinate 46,970 of NZ_JACJDY010000001.1, forward strand.
ATGGCAATATGCTTTGAATTCGTTGTATTTTCGCTTTTTAAGTGTTGAATAAAATTCATTTTTAGCGATTGCGCAGCAATTATTTGCTGATTATTTGACAAGTTTTTACGGGTGTTACGAATTTCAGCTCTTATTTGTGCGCGTTTATTGCTCATTAAACTAATTAGCCATTTTTAAAAAGAGAATAAATCGGGAAAAATCAAAAAAACAGCCAGTACGACTAGCAAAATGGTGGCAGTTGCAATCAATGAATATAAAAGTAAGTTACTGTGTTTTTTAGGAGTCGCTAAATCCTCATCTAGCATTAGGTCGTCATTTTGCCATTCGTCTACACTTTCGTCTGGTGCATTTAATTGAGCTTCAGGAAGGCGTTGCTCTAGCTCATCTAGCTTTTCTTCAAGGCGTATTAAGCTGCTAGTGATGTAATCAAGTGCATCAAAAATACGTTCATCACGTTGGTTGTTATTTGCAGCTGCGGGGGAGCTATTTTGAATCGCATTTGAAACAGCTTGCAGCTTACTTTTAATACCTAAGCTTGCTAATAACTTAGTCTGTTTTAACGCTTTGTCTTTATCGCTTGGCGCAAACAGCGGCTTACCTTTAAAAAAAAGAGCTACTTTTTCATCTGACGTTTTTAATTTTGCAGCTAAGCTTGCGCACGCTGTTTTTATGTCAACGTTATCGGCAAGTCCTGCAAATATAACGCGAAAGTTATCGGCCATTTAACTATCCCTAAAGCTTTTATAATGAAATGAGTATATACCTAAAGTACAAAAGAATTCGAGGTCGATTTTATAGTTATTTTGTAGACGCACTACAAACAATGTAACTGATAAGTTTTAGATACAAAAACGGCCCTATTAAGGGCCGTTTTTAATTTTCTTCAACACTTTTTGCTTAAAGGCCAGCGGCTGCACGAAGTGCATCAGCTTTATCTGTACGTTCCCAAGGGAATTCGTCACGACCAAAGTGGCCGTAAGCCGCTGTAGGAAGGTAGATAGGGCGCTCTAAATCAAGCATTTGAATTAAGCCGTAAGGGCGCAGGTCAAAGTGTTCACGAATAAGCTCGATTAAACGGCTTTCTTCTAACTTGCTTGTACCAAACGTTTCAACGCTGATAGATGTAGGCTCTGCAACACCGATTGCGTAAGAAACTTGTAATTCACATTTATCAGCAAGGCCAGCCGCAACTACGTTTTTAGCAACGTAACGTGCAGCGTATGCAGCTGAGCGGTCAACTTTTGATGGATCTTTACCAGAGAAAGCACCACCACCGTGACGAGCCATACCACCGTATGTATCAACGATGATTTTACGACCTGTTAAACCACAATCGCCCATAGGTCCGCCAATTACAAAGCGACCCGTTGGGTTAATGAAAAATTTAGTCGCGCTTGTAATAAGCTCTGCAGGAAGTACCGGCTTGATGATAGTTTCCATCACCGCTTCTACTAAATCTTTTTGTGAAATGTCTTCACTGTGCTGAGTAGATAGTACTACTGCATCAATACCTACTGGCTTACCATTTTCGTATGCAAAAGTAACTTGAGATTTTGCATCTGGACGTAACCAGTTAAGCTCGCCGCTTTTACGTACTTGCGCTTGGCGCTGTACTAAACGGTGTGAGTAAGTAATTGGCGCAGGCATTAGCACTTCTGTTTCGTTACATGCGTAACCAAACATAAGACCTTGGTCGCCAGCACCTTGTTCTTCTGGGCTAGTGCGGTCAACACCTTGGTTAATGTCAGGAGACTGTTTACCAATAGTGTTTAAAATTGCACATGAATCTGCATCGAAACCCATGTCTGAATGCGTGTAGCCAATTTCACGTACTGTTTTACGTGTAATTTCTTCAATATCAACCCATGCGCTAGTAGTGATTTCACCACCAACCATAACCATACCTGTTTTTACGTAAGTTTCGCACGCAACACGGGCATGAGAGTCTTGCTCTAGGATAGCATCAAGTACCGCATCAGAGATTTGATCGGCGATTTTATCCGGATGACCTTCAGAAACTGATTCAGAAGTAAATAAATGTTTTGCCATTGTATTTCTGCTCACAAATATTGCGCTTCACAAACGTCGGTATTAGCGCTAAAAAATTAAGGGGCGTATTTTATCGAAAACAAAACACCTTGCATAGTGTTTTTACGCCTAGACGTCTAAATAAAATTACTAATAACTTTTTGGTCTTAAAAAATATTCATAATGCCTCACTTTTATAGGGTTTTTAATTGCACACAGCCCCCACAATAAGTAAGAATGGTCGATATAAACAAACCCAAGTTACTTGGGTGCATAAACAAACACATAAATACCCGCGCAAATACACATAAAGGTAGGAGAATTCATGCCATCTCGCAAAGAACTTGCAAATGCTATTCGCGTCTTGTCAATGGACGCAGTACAAAAGGCCAAATCTGGTCACCCTGGAGCCCCTATGGGCATGGCTGATATCGCAGAAGTATTATGGCGCGATTATCTAAAGCATAACCCAACAAATCCAGAGTGGGCTGACCGAGATCGATTTATATTATCGAACGGCCACGGTTCAATGCTTATATATTCTCTATTGCACCTAAGTGGTTATGATTTACCACTAGACGAAATTAAAAACTTCCGTCAAATGCATTCTAAAACACCAGGTCATCCAGAATATGGTTATGCACCAGGAATCGAAACTACTACGGGTCCATTAGGTCAAGGGATCACAAATGCCGTAGGTATGGCAATTGCCGAAAAAGCACTTGCTGCACAGTTTAACCGTGAAGGTCACGATATTGTTGATCACTTTACCTATGCATTTATGGGCGATGGCTGCCTTATGGAAGGTATTTCTCATGAAGCAGGTTCACTTGCAGGCACATTAGGTCTGGGTAAACTTGTTGCATTTTGGGATGACAACGGCATCTCTATCGATGGTGAAGTAGAAGGTTGGTTTACAGATGACACACCAGCTCGCTTTAAAGCATACGGTTGGCATGTAATTAGTGGTGTTGATGGCCACGACAGCGATGCTATAAGTGCTGCAATTGCAGAAGCTAAAAGTGTTACCGATAAACCATCACTAATTTGTTGTAAAACAATTATTGGTTACGGCTCACCTAATAAATCTGGTAGCCACGATTGTCACGGTGCACCACTAGGTGATGACGAAATTAAAGCGTCTCGCGAATTCTTAGGTTGGACTGGCGATGCGTTCGAAATTCCTGATGATATTTACGCACAATGGGACAGCAAAGAAAAAGGTCAACAGCTTGAATCAAGCTGGGACGAAAAATTTGCAGCATACGCAAAAGCATACCCAGAGCTTGCAGCTGAATATAAGCGTCGTATTAATAACGAACTGCCTGGCGATTGGGCTGAAAAATCTCAAGCGTACATTGAGCAATTACAAGCAAACCCTGCAAACCCAGCATCTCGTAAAGCATCGCAAAATGCATTAAACGCATTTGGTCCGTTATTACCAGAATTTATGGGTGGCTCAGCTGATTTAGCAGGCTCAAACTTAACAATTTGGGATGGCTCTAAAGGTTTAACACACGACGATGCAAGCGGTAACTACATTTACTACGGTGTACGTGAGTTTGGTATGTCGGCAATTATGAATGGCATTGCCCTTCATAAAGGCTTTATTCCTTACGGTGCTACGTTCTTAATGTTTGTTGAATATGCAAAAAATGCCGTACGTATGGCTGCATTAATGAAGCAACCAAGCATTTTTGTATACACGCACGATTCAATCGGTTTAGGTGAAGATGGTCCAACTCACCAACCAGTAGAGCAAATTGCAAGCATGCGTTTAACGCCTAACTTATACAACTGGCGCCCATGTGACCAAGTTGAGTCGGCAATTGCATGGCAACAAGCTATTGAGCGTAAAGACGGTCCTACATCGTTAATCTTTACTCGCCAAGGTCTTGAGCAACAAGCGCGTGACGCACAGCAATTAAGCGATGTTAAAAAGGGTGGTTACATCCTTAGCTGTGACGGCAATCCTGAAATTATTTTCATTGCGACGGGCTCTGAAGTGCAACTAGCACAAGATTCAGCAACTGAGCTACGCAGCCAAGGTAAAAAGGTACGTGTTGTATCTATGCCATGTACTGATGCCTTTGAAGATCAAAGCGCAGAGTACAAAGAAAGCGTATTACCGGCATCTGTTACACGCCGCGTAGCAGTAGAAGCAGGTATTGCTGACTACTGGTACAAGTACGTAGGTCTAAATGGCGCAGTAGTAGGTATGACTACCTTTGGTGAGTCGGCACCTGCTGGTGAGCTGTTTGAGCACTTTGGTTTTACAGTGGCAAACATTGTAAGCAAAGCAAACGAGCTTTTTTAATCGCTTTGATTAAATAAAGTAAGTAATTGAAAAACCCGCACATGTTGCGGGTTTTTTTATGCCCTAACATGAAGCAACTTCACCTTGAACAATGCTGCTTTCCTTGCAAGAAAGTAAGCTATCAGGCAAGGTAGTGCGATAAAATTTATAAATAAAAATCTCAAATTAATAGCAGGAGCTAAAAATGCCAAAGTTCGATAACGTAAGTGTAGTAAAAAAAGCCAATGTATATTTTGACGGAAAAGTGTCGAGCCGTACCGTTATTTTAGGTGATGGAGAAGCGAAAACTTTAGGCTTTATGCAACCAGGTGAGTTTGTTTTTGATACAAACCAAAAAGAATGCATGGAGCTTTTAGCTGGCCAATGGGATATTTTATTACCAGGGGCAAGTGAGTGGAAAACATTTAACGCAGGTGAATCGTTTAATGTTGATGCAAATGTAAGCTTTAAAGTAAAAGTATCTGATTTTGCTGACTACTGTTGTTCGTACACAGATTAATCAATACAGCTAGACGTCTGAAAGCCCATGCACTATGGGCTTTGCATAAACTTTGCGCAACACATGATTTAAATCACCAAAAACCGTAAATAAACCTCAAATATCTCTCTTTTTTCCTTGTGTTAATCTAAATAGCCCCCAATACTATTTATGAGGTAACAAATAAAAGGATACCCTATGAAAATTAATCTTTCTGGTCACCATGTTGAAGTTACTGACTCTATTAGAGAGCACATCAACGAAAAATTTTCAAAAATCGAGAGCCACTTTCCATCGCTTATTGCACTCGATATTATTTTGTCTAAAGAGCATCATAAAATCCAAGCTGAAATTAGCACTAATTACGAAGGCACGCGCATATCGGTAAAAGGGGAAAACGAAGTTATGTACCCAGCTATTGCAAGCGCAGCTAAAAAACTCGATGCGGCACTAAAACATCGAAAAGGGCAGATAAAAGCAAACTTACACGAAAAGCCTGTTAGCACTACACCTGAAATCGCACATGAGATCATCCAAGAGATGGATCTTAAATAAAATTTAGTTCCAAAGTATTGTAAAAAAGAGCCGTATGGCTCTTTTTTATTGCCTGTAATTTAGGTAAGTTATGCGTTCTTGCAGTTTATTAATTAAAAAAATTAATAAAAAGAACACACAACACACATATTTTGAGAAATTAATGCACACAACAAAAGCAGTATGGAAGTCTCGACTAGGTGCGCTTGGACCTGGAATACTCATGGCAACAGCCGCTATTGGCGGTTCTCACTTAGTTGCCTCTACGCAAGCTGGGGCAATATTTGGCTGGCAATTATTTTGGCTTATCCTTGTTGTTAATGTTTTAAAGTACCCGTTTTTTCGCTTTGGTATGGAATACACACTCGCCACTAAAAATAGCCTAGTGGAGGGCTATAAAAGCAAAGGCCCGTTTTATTTTTACAGTTTTATCGGTTTAAACATTGTAGCCGCCGTAGTTAATACCGCTGGCGTATTACTACTTACTGCAAGCTTACTGCATTACGCGTTGCCCGTAGTGATAGAAGTAACACTGCTATGTTGGATATTATTAGGAGTGTGCTTAGTCATATTATTGTTAGGGCACTTTAAAGCGCTCGACAGTGTGGCCAAAGGCATAATGGGGTTATTAACGCTGGCTACTGTTATTGCGTTAGTTATCGCGTTTAGTAATGGCCCAATGGCGCCTGCTGACTATGTTGGCCCATCACCTTACGAGCTGGCTATGCTGAGCTTTATGGTGGCTTTAATGGGCTGGATGCCAGCACCTATCGAAATATCTGCATTAAGTTCTTTATGGCTAAAAGAAAAACAAGCCCAGCAAACAGTTTCTAAAAGCCAAGGCTTGTTCGATTTTAACGTAGGTTACTGGCTTACAGCTGGCTTAGCCTTGGTATTTTTTAGCTTAGGTGTATTAGTGCAGTACGGGCAAACCAGTAGTATAGAACTCGGCGGTGTCGCGTTTGCCAAGCAGCTTATTGATATGTACGCATTAACAATAGGCGAGTGGGCAAGGCCGCTTGTATCAGCAATCGCCTTTTTATGTATGTTTGGCACTACACTCACCGTGCTAGATGGCTACGCCCGTACGCTTAACGAATCTCATAAACTACTTGGCTTTGGGCAATCAAAACACAGTCTAAATATTTGGTTAATACTACAAGCACTTGCCGGTATGGCGGTTATTTTATTTTTTAAATCAGCCCTTGGCCCCATGCTTACGTTTGCGATGACACTTTCATTTGTTACAACGCCTGTATTTGCATGGCTCAACTTTAGCCTTGTACGCTCAGAACCCGCTATTAAGCACAGCGTGCTATTACGCAGCTTAACGTGGTTAGGGCTAGTGTATTTAGTAGGTTTTGCTGCTGCCTTTGTTGTGTGGAAACTAGCAGCTTAAATTTCGCTATTTACTTAAGGGCTTTACTTAAGTGCATTAGTTAAAGCCCTAAAGCATTAAATTCTAGGATTAAACGAGGTATAAATGGATATTAGAATAGGTGAGCTTTCAAACCCACACGTTATAAAGTTACTACAAGCGCATCATAACGATATGTTAAAACACTCACCCGTTGAGAGCGTACATGCACTAGATGTGAGTAAACTCACTCAGCCCGATATAACTTTTTATAGCTTATGGATTGATAATAATTTAGCGGGTGTTGGCGCTTTAAAAGCACTAAATACAATGCATGGCGAAATTAAATCAATGCGCACATCAAGCAACTATTTACGCCAAGGCATCGCTGCTAAATTGCTCACGCATATTATTGAGCAAGCGACCTTACGAGGTTATAAAAAGTTAAACTTAGAAACTGGAACAGCAGAGGCATTTTTACCCGCACAAAAGCTTTACACTCAATTTGGTTTTAAAGAATGCGAACCATTTGGTGATTATGAGTTAGATCCTTACAGCTTGTTTATGGAGCGCACTTAGTAAGAGGTTGCTTATAATTAGCTATAATTTCTCATAAGACTTTTTCAATGTAGTTAGCATGGTCTGTATCTCCTCTGCTCTGACTCTTAAGGTATGTAATAATACTAAGTCAATATTGCTGTTTTGGACGGAGTCAGTTTGGAGTAATCGATTGAGTTCATCAACATTGCTAATTGATTCATCTAAATAACTTTTTTTCTCAGTTAGCATTGTAATAATTGAGCTTAATTCAGCATTTTTAACATTTAAGCCTTCTAAAATCACATTGTTAAGTTTTACAATTTTTGTTTCATTTTGAAGTTTATTAGATAATTGACTGTTCTCTAATGTAATTCGTGATATGTCGTTTTCGCTAGCAGATAGTGTTTCTTTGAGTTTATTAGCTTTATCTTGGTATATACCAATTTCAGTAAGTGAGTTTGATAGTTTTTCTTTTTCCTGAAAAAGCTCAATTTTAAGTTCATTTTCTTTCTTTTTTACATCTTCATTATTATTGGCTAGTCCATAAACTTTTGACTTTAAATTGGCGATTTCTTCAATCGCTATGGAGTGCTCTTCTGATGAAATCATTTCTTTCCAGCCATGCTTATGAAGCCACTGATTATATTTATTCTCAGCAAACCGTTTCAAAAACTCCACAAAGTTATTGATCCAAGGAACAAATACTACTATGACTATAGCGATAAATAGCGGTATGAAAATGTCCCACTTAAAAGGGATATTTTGAAGTTTTAAACTAGGCTTTAAGGGCTCATAAATAAACCAGTAAATAGCCTTCCAATTCCAAGTGCACGAAACCCAAAAATACGTAAATATGAAAGGGCTTGCTAGCCGCTCTCGAAATAAATCAATAATTCCATTTTCTGTTTGTTGAGTCATAATCTCGTCATTCCATTAGTTTTAGGCATATCAAATTTTAGATTGTTAAATTAACTCAGTTCTTTTATCACCTTACCTATTACACCTAAACCCAGCTGATATATTCTGTTATCTACAGCTACTTTATAAAGTTAATTTATAGTACAGCCAATGCTCAACGAGTTATGACTTTAGCTAATCTAGCCCAATTGTTACTCATTTGAGTAAACAATAATCTCATCAGAATTTGGTAATTTATAAAACCCTACATTTTTTGATTGCTTACTCATGAGATCAATAGCATATTTCATCTCTGCAATTGTTCTTACTGTAGAAAATTTATCTTTAAAACATGCTGAGAATTCGTATATGAAAGATGTTGACTGATCATAACCTCCCAGCTCTAAAAGGTTATACTCAGTAAAAGGATCTGGCCCTAAAATTTGATGAGAGGTAATAAAAGGTACCCTAAAGTCTTGTGACTTCCAGTCATTCAAGCATTTAGCTTCAACATTGCTTGCTAATAAGTAAATGCTTTTATCCTTTTTAGAGTGACTTATAAAGGTAGTAATAAAAACTATATTTATTATAAGTGATGCAAACAAAACTAATTTTAATCTATTTCTATTATTCACTTTAACTCAGCTCTTTTATCGCTCTACTTATCCCATCTAAACTCAGTGCATACATGCGATTGTTCATTAGCTCTTTTATAAACCCAATCGATTGATAGTACGGCCAGTGTTCAACGGGTTGTGGGTTGAGCCAAGCGACTTTATCAAAGTGGTTTGTTATACGTTGCAACCATGCACTGCCGGGCTCTTCGTTGTAGTGCTCTACCGAGCCTCCCGCATAAGCTATTTCGTAAGGGCCCATAGTGGCATCGCCAACAAATATTACTTTATAGTCGCTAGTGAACTTGTTTATGAGCGTCATGGTGTCTATTACGTTTGAATGTCGGCGCGCGTTGTCTTGCCAAACGTGCTCGTATAAACAGTTATGAAAGTAGTAAAACTCTAAGTGTTTAAACTCGCTGTGGGCTGCGCTAAATAATTCTTCGCAGGTGTGGATGTAGTCATCCATTGAGCCGCCAATATCAAACAGCATTAATACTTTTACTGCATTGTGGCGTTCGGGTGCCATTTTTACATCAAGCATGCCGCCTTGTTTTGCAGTAGCGCGAATAGTCTCGTTTAAATCAAGCGTGTCGCTTGCGCCTGTGCGGGCAAACTTACGTAACTTTTTAAGGGCGAGTTTAACTGTGCGCGAACTAATTTCTCTGTCGGTGTCGAGGTTTTTGTATTCTCGTTTGTCCCACACTTTTACTGCTTGGCGGTTACGGTTGCCGTCTTGCCCAATACGCACGCCTTCTGGGTTATAGCCGTATGCACCAAAAGGTGATGTGCCGCCAGTACCTACCCATTTATTACCGCCAGCGTGGCGTTTTTGTTGCTCTTCTAAACGCTCTTTTAGGGTTTTCATAAGCTCATCGAGCCCGCCCATAGCTTTGAGTTGGGCTTTTTCTTCATCGCTTAGGTTTTTTTCAAACTCTTTACGTAGCCAGTCTTCAGGCAAGTTGTGTTGCTGCTTTAAACTCTCGAGCAAATCAAGATCGGCAATACCGCTAAAGTAGTCGCTAAAGGCTTTATCGAATCGATCAAAATGCGTTTCATCTTTTACCATGATGGTGCGTGCTAAATGGTAAAAAGCGTCTACGTCGGCAAATATAACGCCTTTTTTTAAGGCGTTTATTAAATCGAGTAGTTCTCGAAGGCTCACCGGTAAACGGTATTCACGCAGTTTGAAGAAAAACGCAATCAACATATTAACGGCGGCTCATAAAGGCTAATTTTTCGATTAGGCTTATATCTTGCTCATTTTTAAGTAATGCGCCGAACATGGGCATTAAACCGCCTTTTTTAGCTTTGTCGTGCAGTGTTTTAGCGTCTATGTCTTCAGCCATTAAAAGCTTTAACCAGTCGAGTAATTCGCTGGTGGAAGGTTTCTTTTTAAGGCCGCTTGCTTCGCGCAGGTTAAAAAACACTTCAAGTGCTTGGCGTACTAAATCCTGTTTAACGTTAGGGTAGTGCACGTCAATAATTTGCTGCATTTCATCGCTGCTAGGAAAATCAATATAATGAAAAAAGCAGCGGCGTAAAAATGCGTCCGGTAATTCTTTTTCGTTATTTGATGTGATGATCACAATAGGGCGCTCTTTTGCGACAATGCGCTCGTTAGTTTCGTAAACATGAAACTCCATTTTATCAAGCTCAAGTAGTAAGTCGTTTGGGAACTCTATGTCGGCTTTGTCTATTTCATCAATTAATAGTACTGGGCGTTTGCCGTTAAGCTCTGCATACGTAAATGCCTGCCAAAGCTTACCTTTAACGATGTAGTTACTAATGTTGTGTACGCGCTCGTCACCTAGTTGGCTGTCGCGCAGGCGCGAAACCGCGTCGTACTCGTATAAACCTTGCTGCGCTTTAGTAGTCGATTTTATATGCCACTGAATAAGTGTGGTATCTAGGCTTTTAGCCAACTCCTCAGCCAGCATAGTTTTACCTGTGCCAGGTTCGCCTTTAATTAAAAGTGGTTTTTCGAGCATAATGGCAGCATTTACAGCTTGTTTAAGCGCGCTACTCGCTATGTAATTGTCAGTTGAATTAAATTGCACGGTGTACCCTTGTCTGGTCTGAGCAGTAAGTTATTTTGTTATAATGCCATAGTTAAGCAGCAGGTCCAATATAAGCAAAACGCTGTATAGTTTTACCGTCTTTTTCTATTGTTTCGTTAAACATGCTTAATGGGCGCGCCCATATACCAAATTCTCCATAAAGTGCTTGGTAAATCACAAGTTGTTCCTCGGTTTCGCTATGGGTGGCAACATGAATAACTTTATATTGCGGGCCTTTGTAGTGTTGGTATATGCCTGGTTTTAGGGAAAGTGGTTTTATTGCTGTAGTCATGTTTTGATCTCTTGTATAATTTGGCTTTGCACTTTTAATGTTAACTAATTTGCCAATACTATGAACTATATTTCTTTAGATGATTACAAAAAGGCGTGGGTTTTTCGCCACAAAGATTTACCTGTATCTGATGAAGACGCAGCAAAAATAAAGCCTATGAGCGACGAACGCGCAGCCGTACTTTGGACAACCATGGTGAGCCGTGAGTTTGATCACCCTGATTTTTTTGAAGACACCGATTGGTGTGGTCAAGAAAAAAGCTTTAGCCAAGAAGTAGATTGGCAAGATGCGTGGGAAAATGGCGATGCGTTACCACCAGAAGCAATCTTAACGTTTTTAGATTGGGAAGCTAACACCACGGTTTATTTTTGTATGGCACGCGATAATATTATCGAAACGACGTTTAATGTATTTAAACGCAATTGGCAAAACTTTATGTTTTTAGCTGATGGCAGTTTATTGATTGGTAAAAAGCGTAATACGGTTGTGCAATTTTTAGAATCAGGTAAAGCAAAATTAGGTGAAAAGCCAAGCGCTTAAAATAGTGCGCTGCGCTTAAAAAACATTCAATACTGTGTTATAAAACATTTACCTGAATATTTTTGAGTACAGCTTTTGGTCGCTAAAAATCAGTCACTTGGTGCTCAACAGCAAGTTGAAATTTGGCAAACTGATGCACAAAAAGTGTTGTATGCACAATTGTGCAATGCGTTTTATCAGCGTGAGGTTCAGCGATTAGTTGCAGAGCCTAATGCCGATAAACTGCGCCGCCAGTTAAAAAGCCTACCTTATTATATTGAGCGAGCGGCAACGTTAGTTGCCAATGGTGACACGCCTTTTACGCTTGATGCACAAAATGGTACGTGGCTCGAAAAGCAAAAACCGACCCCACCCGATGTGAATGTTCAAGCTAATGAACTTTTTTATCAAACGTATGCCAAAGTGGGGCTTATAGTGCCCGTTATATTGCATGGCTACGATCAGGTGCGTCTTAGAATAGACAGTATCGATCAGTTAGGCGAAAATAAGCTGCATTGTAACGAGCTTGGTTGGTTTGATTTTTTAGGAAATGGGCTAGAGCAGTAAAATGCTCAGCTAATAAAGCCAAGTAAAGTGAGTTTAACCGCTGCATGTTGCGGGCATCAGTGGCAATTTTCGAAGCGTTGTATGCCACGGGTTTTATCACTACGCGAAATGCTTTTAGCGGGTAGTATTAATTGGCGCAATTTAAAGCGCCCCTTAGCGTATTAAAGTTAAGGTATTTGGAATTTAAAATAAGGAGTGTTAAATGCGTATTTTTCAAGTTGGCTTACTGTGCTTAGCACTGTTTGTACAATACAGGTTATGGTTTGGTCATAATGGTTTACAAGACTACACACGACTAAAAGGTGCAGTAACGTCGCATCATCAAACCAACGAAAAACTCATTAAACGTAATAAAGTACTTAAAGCAGATATTGAAGACTTAAAGCTTGGCCAAGAAGGCATTGAAGAGCGTGCACGCAACGAATTGGGAATGATTAAACCGGACGAAACATTTATTCGTGTTTTACCGGGCAAACAATATGACAAATAAACAGACTATTGCAGCAATTGTACCTGCAGCGGGTGTTGGCAGTAGAATGCAGCACAATGCGCCTAAGCAATATATACAATTAGCCGGTAAAACCATTTTAGAACACACCTTAGCTAAACTTTCTCAATTACCTCAATTACGCACTATTGTTGTTGCCCTTAGCGACAGCGACCCCTATTTTGACGAACTCCCACTGCTTGATAATCGCATTGTGCGAGCCAGTGGCGGAAAAGAGCGAGCCGACTCGGTGCTTAACAGCTTGCTTTTTTTAGCGCCTAACCCACCAACATGGGTATTGGTGCATGATGCTGCACGCCCGTTAGTTAATATCAGTGATATAGAACGTTTAATTGATGAATGTATACGCGCTGATGAAGGCGGTATTTTAGCTAGTAAAGTAAAAGACACCATAAAACGCGGCCACACTCATGCCCTACAAACTGTGCCACGAGACGATTTATGGCAAGCCCTTACCCCGCAGTTTTTTAAATATGACGAGCTTAAAAATGCACTGCAAAATGCATTAGCAAGCGGGGCTACTATTACCGATGAAGCCAGTGCAATTGAGTGGGCGGGTAAACCGGTTAAGCTTGTAGCGGGTCGCAGCGATAATATTAAAATAACCACGCCAGAGGATTTAGACCTGGCTGGGTTTTTATTACATAAACAACAAAACGAGAGTGGATTATGATACGAATTGGCCATGGTTTTGACGTACATAAATTTGGCGGCGAAGGCCCGCTAACTATTTGTGGTGAAAAAATTGATTACCCACAGGGCTTTTTAGCGCACTCAGATGGTGATGTTGCTATTCATGCATTATGCGATGCTATTTTAGGCTCTCTTGCAATGGGTGATATTGGTAAGCACTTTCCAGATACGGCAAGCGAGTATGAAAATATCGATAGCCGTATTTTACTTCGCCATGTGGTGGGCTTAGCTAAAGAGCAAGGTTATGTACTTGGCAATGGCGATGTGACTATTGTTGCACAGGCACCAAAAATGTTGCCTCATATTCAAGCTATGCGCGCTAATTTAGCCAGCGATTTAAATTGCGACCTTAGCCAAATTAACGTTAAAGCCACTACTACCGAAAAGCTAGGCTTTGAAGGGCGCAAAGAAGGTATTTCTAGCCATGCGGTGGTTATTATGAGTAAAGAGCTTGCGAGTACAAAAAACGCATGAGCGATTTAAATTATTTATACGGTGCGCCGCTTTCTAAAGCTGATTTTAAAACCACAGCTGAAGACTTTATGGTTGATGAAGACTTAGGTATAGAATTTACCGGCAGTGGCGAACACGTGTGTTTGCAGGTGGTTAAAAAAGGCGAAAATACGCAATACGTTGCAAAGCTAATTGCACAGCGTGCGGGTGTCTCACCGCGAGACGTAAGCTATGCAGGCATGAAAGATCGCCATGGTGTGTGCTCGCAGTGGTTTAGTGTAAAAGTACCGATTAAAAAGCCTATCGATTTTAGTGATTTAAATAGTGAGAGTATTTTTATTGTTTCGCAACAGCGCCACGACCGTAAGTTACGTACGGGCTGCCACAAAGGTAATAAATTTACTATTACGCTTCGTAATGTAACCAAGCCTCTTGATATTCTATGCCGTATTAATGCCGTGCGCGCAGGCGTGCCTAATTACTTTGGCGAACAGCGCTTTGGTCATGGTGGTCATAACTTAGTTATGGCTGAAAAAATGTTTGCCGGTGAGCGTATTCGCGATAAAAAGTTGCGCGGTATTATTATTTCAGCAGCACGATCGCATGTGTTTAATCAGTTAGTGAGCTTACGTGTAAAAGAGCATGGTTTAGCTAAAACAATGCACCGTGAAGTATTTATGCTCAGCGGCAGTAATGCATTTTTTGAAGATGCAATTAATGACGAAAACATAGAGCGATTAGCCACTGGCGATATTATGATGTCGGCACCTATGGTGGGTAAAAGTGAAAAAGGCTTAACCGAACAAGAAAAAATATGGCTTGAACCTTTCCAAACATGGTGTGATGGCTTGGGTGAGTTAGGCCTTAAAAATGAGCGCCGAATGCTGCGCTTAATTCCACAAAACTTAACCGTTGAAACACTTGATGAAACCACACTAAAACTAAGCTTTGGTTTGCCAAAAGGGTGTTTTGCAACTGCATTATTACGTGAGCTGGTGGATTACACTGATGCTAGCCCTCGAGAGCGCAAAGAAAAGGATAATGGCATAAATGAAGATACTGTTAAGTAACGATGATGGCGTAAATGCCAAAGGCATTGCGGTTTTATATCAGGCGCTTATACAAATTGCAGATGTAACCCTTGTTGCACCTGATCGCAATTGTAGTGGCGCGAGTAATTCTTTAACACTTATGAACCCGCTACGAGCGACTACACTCGAAAATGGTTTTATGTCAGTTAATGGCACACCCACTGATTGTGTACATTTAGGTGTAAATCAGTTAGCTGATGAAAAGCCAGATCTAGTTGTTGCTGGTATTAACCATGGTGCCAATTTGGGTGATGACACGCTCTATTCCGGTACTGTTGCCGCTGCAACTGAAGGTCGCCATTTAGGTTTGCCTGCAATTGCGGTATCGCTTTGCTCACATAATGGCGATCATTTTGAAACAGCCGCTGCAGTTACCGTCAATATTATTAAAGGCTTGGCTTCGCATCCGCTTCCAAAAGATCAAATAATAAATATTAATGTGCCAGATATTCCATTGAGTGAATTAAAAGGGGTGCAAGTAACACGTTTAGGTGCTCGTCATAAAGCCGAAACGATGACGAAACAAACCGATCCTTGGGGCCGTGATATTTATTGGTACGGATCGCTTGGCACCGAAAGCGATGCTGGTGAAGGCACCGACTTTTACGCAATCAATAATGGCTATGCCTCAGTTACGCCACTGAGTGTTGATATGACAGCTAAAGATAGCTTAAAGGCAGTAGGAGAGTGGTTAGCCGATTTGGAGATTAATCGTGCTCGCTAATTATACCCGCAGTGCTAAAGCGCTTTCTGACTTACTAAAGCGTGAAGGTGTTGAAGATACGCAAGTACTTAGTGCTATAGCTGATATTCCGCGCCATATTTTTATAGATGATGTGCTAAAACACAAAGCCTATGAAAATACAGCGCTACCTATTGGGCAAGGGCAAACAATTTCTCAGCCTTACATAGTAGCGCGTATGACAGAGCTACTTCGTTTAGCTGGTGTGCGCAATAAAGTGCTAGAAATAGGTACAGGATCTGGGTATCAAACTGCAATATTGGCCAAAACGTTTACAAAGGTTTACTCGGTAGAGCGTATTAAAACACTTCAGTGGCAGGCAAAAAGACGTTTGCAGCAACTCGATTTATATAATGTAACCATGAAGCATGGCGATGGTTGGCAAGGCTGGCAATCACAAGCGCCGTTTGATGGTATTATAGTGACTGCTGCGGCCTCTAAAGTTCCGCAAGATTTACTTGCTCAGTTGGCCGATGGTGGCGTGTTATTAGCCCCAATTGGTGAGAGCGATCAAAAATTAATAATGGTTATCCGCAAAGGCGATAATTATAAAGAGCATGTTATTGCTCCCGTTAGATTTGTGCCGTTAGTACCTGGCGATATTGAATAGGAATTCATTTTGAAGTTGTTTACCAAGTTATACGATATGGCCCTAGTGTGGGCAAAACACCGTCATGCGGAACGTTACTTAGCTGCTATGAGCTTTGCAGAATCAGTTTTTTTCCCGATACCACCCGATGTAATGCTTGCACCTATGTCACTTGCGCAACCAAACAAAGCATGGCGATTTGCAAGCTTTGCCACAATAGCATCGGTTATTGGTGGAGTGGTTGGTTACTTACTTGGTTTTTGGCTATTTGAACCCGTTGTAGAGCCATTGATTGCACAAATGCACTGGCAAGAAAAGTTTGATATAGCACTAAACTGGTTTAAGGATTACGGTGTTTGGGTTGTGTTTTTAGCCGGTTTTTCGCCTATACCATATAAAGTATTTACGATTGGCGCAGGTGTTTTACAAATGGCATTTTTGCCATTTTTAATAGCATCAGCCATTGGGCGCGGTGCGCGATTCTTTTTAGTTTCAGCCTTAATGAAGTGGGGCGGAGCTCAAATGGAGCGAAAATTACGTCAGTATATTGAAATACTTGGTTGGGGATTAGTGGTATTAATTGCGCTAGCTTACTTTTTATTGCGTTAAGCGTTAAAAATATCAATTTTCTAATTTAGGGGAAAAATACAATGAATAAACAGTGTTTACTGTATGTAACTATATTTATTAGTATTTTCCTCTTTGGTTGCTCTTCTCGCCATGTTCCTGCACCTGTTAGCAGCTTAAATAATAATGTTAATGATTTAGGTCATACTGTTAACATTAATGGGGCTAGCTATAAAGTACAAAAAGGAGATACGCTCTACTCTATTGCCTTTAGTGCTGGGCAAGACTTTAGATTACTTGCAAAAAACAATTCAATTCCATCACCTTACACAATTTTCCCTGGGCAAAACATCTCCTTAATCCCCAAGCCCGAAAAAACAAAAAGGGATGGAAATTATACGAATTCGAGTAAAAAGTCTATAAAAAAACCACAAAAAAATAACATAATTTTAAAGAAAGAGCTTGATCCCCCAAAACAACGAGAGTATGTTCAGAAACAAGCCAGTAACAAAATTAGTAATACTAAACGCTTGTCGAGCAGTAAAGTTAAGTGGTTTTGGCCTGCAAAGGGCAAAATTACCAAACGCTTCTCTAATAAGGAAAACGGTTATAAAGGTTTACAGATTACTAATCGCAAAGGGGCTTCAGTCTTAGCTGCGGCACAAGGAACAGTGGTATACGCGGGTAACGCCCTTCGAGGTTATGGTAGTTTAATCATATTGAAACATAATGATGATTACCTAAGTGCTTATGCACATAACTCGAAATTACTTGTTAAAGAAAAGCAGAAAGTTAAGGCAGGACAAAAAATAGCAGAAATTGGTAATTCAGAATCTCCGGTCACCGCGCTTCGCTTTGAAATTCGCTACCGAGGGCAAGCTGTCAATCCTGCTAAATACCTACCCTAATTTTTAGGTATTGATAATTGCTCGGGAGAAGGCTTATGGCTAGCGCAGCAAAACTTGACAAACATACTACGACTGACGAAAAGTTCGATGACATCGATGTTGATGAAAGCACTGCTCTACTAGATAAAGTAGACGACGATGAAATCTTTGCTAAAGAAGAAGTAACTAAAAATCTTGACGCAACTCAACTTTATTTAGGCGAAATTGGTTTTTCTCCTTTGCTTAGTGCTGAAGAAGAAGTGTTTTTTTCTCGCAAATCACTTCGAGGGTGTGAAGCCTCACGTAAACGTATGATTGAAAGTAACTTACGTTTGGTTGTTAAAATAGCACGTCGTTACAATAATCGCGGCCTTGCTCTACTTGATTTAATTGAAGAGGGTAACTTAGGCTTAATTCGCGCAGTTGAAAAATTTGACCCTGAGCGTGGATTTAGATTCTCTACTTACGCTACATGGTGGATACGTCAAACAATTGAACGTGCCATTATGAACCAAACGCGTACCATTCGCTTACCTATTCATGTAGTTAAAGAGCTTAATGTGTATTTACGTACAGCGCGTGAGTTAACTCAAAAGCTTGACCATGAGCCAACAGCTGACGAAATTGCAGCTTGCCTAGATAGACCCGTTGAAGACGTTACTAAAATGCTACGTTTAAACGAAAGAATTGCATCAGTAGACATGCCTATTGGTGGTGAAAACGACAGTGTACTACTTGATATCATCCCTGATGAAAAAAGTGCTGGTCCTGAAGGCGAAGTACAAAATAATGATATTAATAAACATATTGTAGATTGGTTAGGAGAATTAAACCCTAAACAACGTGAAGTGTTAGCACGTCGATTTGGACTGCTTGGCTATGAGCCATCTACACTTGAAGATGTAGGTCGTGAAATAGGCTTAACACGTGAGCGAGTAAGACAAATTCAGGTAGAGGCATTACGTCGTCTAAAAGACATTTTGCAACAAGAAGGTTTAAGTACAGATAGCTTGTTTAATCAGTTTTCGTAACTAGTTAAATAGTATAAGAGACTATGTGTGTTAAAAAGCCGAAGAATTTATTCTTCGGCTTTTTTTATGCTTGTAAATTAGGTGATATAAATTACAACAATGCTTTTAGTTTATATAACAAATCGTGCGCTTGGCGTGGCGATAAATTATCAGGGTCGATTGCGCTTAACTGCTCTTCAACTTCTGAAGGTGTACTTTGTGCAATTTCGTTATTAAAAGTAAAGGCTTGTTGCTCTGTATTTGGTGCAGTAACGCTTTGATGATTTTCAAGCAACTTAAGTTTTTGCTTTGCTTGTGCAATCACAGCTTTTGGCACACCTGCAAGAGCGGCTACTTGTAAACCAAAGCTTTTGCTTGCTGCACCGTCGAGAACTGTATGCATAAATGCAATCGTGTCGTTATGCTCTATTGCATCAAGGTGCACGTTTACAAGGCCCGTAGTTTGCTCAGCAAGTTCTGTTAATTCAAAGTAGTGCGTAGCAAACAATGTTTTAGCAGATATTTTTGATGCTAAATGATCGGCTGTTGCATACGCAAGAGAGAGTCCATCGTAAGTACTTGTACCGCGACCAATCTCATCCATTAATACTAAAGACTGCGCAGTTGCATTATTTAAAATCGTTGCTGTTTCGGTCATTTCTACCATGAAGGTTGAACGCCCTGATGCTAAATCATCGCTTGCACCAATACGTGTAAATATGCGGTCGATATTACCAATTTTAGCGCTGTCAGCGGGTACATAACTGCCAATGTGAGCCATTAAAACAATAAGTGCCGTTTGGCGCATATAGGTTGATTTACCGCCCATGTTTGGACCGGTAATAATTAGCATTTTACGTTGGCTGTTTAATTCAACAGGGTTAGCAATAAACGGTTCTTTCATTACTTGTTCAACAACAGGGTGACGACCTTGCTTAATGCTTATATTGTCGTTATCGCACAATTCTGGTTTTGCATAATTGAGTGCGAATGCACGCTCAGCTAAATTGTTTAAAACGTCTAAATCAGCCAATGCTGCTGCCATCATTTGCAACTGCTCAATATGTGGAGCAATAAATCTAAACAGCTCCTCGTATAGTTGTTTTTCAAGCGCGAGAGCTTTTGATTGGCTACCGAGCACTTTATCCTCGTGCTCTTTAAGCTCAGGAATAATATAGCGTTCGTTATTTTTAAGTGTTTGACGACGAATGTAGTCGGCTGGCACTAAGTGCGCATTAGCTCTACTTACTTCAATAAAAAAGCCATGTACGCGGTTATAACCAATTTTAAGCGTACTAATGCCTGTACGTTCGCGTTCACGCAGTTCTAATTGCTCAAGGACATCAGTGGCACCTTTACTTAAGTTACGCCACTCATCAAGCTCACTATTGTAACCAGGAGCAATAACGCCACCGTCACGAATAAGTACCGGTGGGTTTTCTATCACAGCTCGTTCTAATAACGCTTGTAAATCAGGGAGTTCAGGCGAGTGCTTGATGATACCTGCTATACGAGGATCGTTAGCGTCAGCTAACAAAGTATGCAGTGGTGCAAGTGCTTGTAGCGCACTGCGCAAGCGAGTTAAATCACGCGGGCGTGCAGTACATAAAGCTAGGCGTGCAATAACACGCTCTACATCACCAATCTCTTTTAATGATTCGTGTAATTCACCGCAAAGCTGCGCATCTAAAATAGCGCTAATTGCATTTAAACGTGAATTTAGCTCGTCTTTATTACGAATTGGTGTATGAATACGGCGCTTAAGTAAGCGAGAACCCATTGGCGTTGCTGTTTTATCAAGTACTTGAGCAAGTGTATTTTCAAACCCGCCCGATAAATTAACAGTTAATTCTAAATTTTTACGGGTAGCGGCATCTAAAATAACAGCGTGTTCGTTGCGCTCAAGCGTAATTGCACGAATATGTGGCAGTGCAATACGTTGTGTATCTTTTACGTATTGCATTAGGCAACCTGCAGCAACAAGCGCGCTATGGGCTTTATCAACACCAAAGCCAACTAAATCTTTAGTACCAAACTGATCGCATAATAAGTGTTGAGCCGTATCTAAGTCGAATTCCCACTCTGGGCGACGGCGAGCACCTTTTATATGTTCAATTAAATGAACGTTTTCAAAGCTTTCGCTATACAGAAGTTCGGCTGGTGATAGGCGCTGAATAGTTGAGCTAAAGGCTTCGTCGGTATTTACTTCGACAATATTAAAACGACCAGAGTTAATGTCTAAATAAGCAATCCCGTATAAGCCTTTTTTATTTTGCCAAACGCTGGTAAGGAGATTGTCTTGTCGTTCTTGTAAAAGCGCTTCATCAGAAATTGTACCGGGTGTAACTATACGCACTACTTTACGATCAACAGGGCCTTTACTGGTTGCAGGGTCTCCCACTTGTTCGCAGATAGCGACTGACTCACCCATTTGGACTAGACGTGCTAAGTAGTTTTCTACCGCATGGTAGGGTACGCCCGCCATAGGGATAGGATCACCGCCAGCTTTACCACGATGAGTTTGCGAAATATCGAGTAATTGAGCGGCGCGTTTAGCGTCATCAAAAAAAAGTTCGTAAAAATCGCCCATACGATAAAACAATAAAATATCGCGATGCTCTGATTTTATTTTTAGATACTGCTGCATCATAGGGGTTTGTTGTTTTATAGTGTGTGGTGCATAAAGATCAAACGACATGTATTTACCCAAAGGCTGAATATGGAATTACATCAAGAGATTAAAACACTTGCTGCGCAATTAGGCGCTATTTTAACGGATAAATGCTTATGGATCACTACTGCTGAGTCATGTACTGGTGGCGGAGTGAGTTATGCGCTTACCGATACACCTGGAAGTTCAGCTTATATCGACCGTGCATTTGTCACTTATAGTAACCAAGCAAAGCAAGATTTGCTCAATGTTAGTGCTAGTACATTAAATCAATACGGTGCTGTGAGCGAGCAAACAGTCCATGAAATGGCAGTAGGTGCTATTAAAGCAACAAATGCTAATATATCCATAGCTGTATCGGGCATTGCAGGGCCTGGTGGGGCAACAGAAGGTAAACCTGTTGGACTTGTATGGTTTGGCATGCAAATTAATGACAAAGTACTGACCTTTAAACAAATATTTACTGGTGATAGGGCTCAAGTAAGACTGCAAGCTATTGTATTTGCATTAAAAAGTGTAATAGATGAGATAAAATGAAAAAATTAGCTTGATACTGTGATTTCATACAGTATACTTGTTCGCATTAGCTGGATTGGAGAACAAAATGAACGATAACAAACAAAAAGCGTTAGACGCAGCACTATCACAAATTGAACGTCAATTTGGTAAAGGCTCAATTATGAAATTGGGTGACAACAAAGCGTTAAACATTGAATCTGTATCTACAGGTTCACTAGGTATTGATATTGCCTTAGGCATAGGTGGCTTACCTATGGGACGTATTGTTGAAGTGTATGGTCCTGAGTCATCTGGTAAAACAACGCTTACTTTACAAGTTATCGCAGAAGCTCAAAAAGAAGGTAAAACATGTGCCTTTATTGATGCTGAGCATGCTCTAGATCCTGTATATGCACAAAAACTAGGTGTAAATATTGATGACCTTTTTGTATCTCAACCTGATACAGGTGAGCAAGCACTAGAAATTTGTGACATGTTAGTACGTTCAAGCGCAGTAGACGTTGTTATTATTGACTCGGTTGCTGCACTTACACCAAAAGCTGAGATTGAAGGCGACATGGGCGACTCGCACATGGGCTTGCAAGCACGTTTAATGTCACAAGCATTACGTAAGCTTACTGGTAATATTAAACGCTCTAACACGTTATGTATTTTCATTAACCAAATCCGTATGAAAATTGGTGTTATGTTTGGTAACCCAGAAACAACAACGGGTGGTAATGCACTTAAGTTTTACGCATCGGTACGTATTGATATTCGTCGTATTGGTTCGGTGAAAGAAGGTGATGAAGTTGTTGGTAACGAAACCCGCGTTAAAATTGTTAAAAACAAAGTAGCGCCGCCATTTAAACAAGCTGAATTTATCATCATGTATGGCGAAGGTATTTCTAAGCAAGGCGAGTTAATTGATTTAGGTGTTAAGCATAAAATTGTTGAAAAAGCAGGTGCTTGGTACAGTTATAGTGGCAACAAGGTTGGCCAAGGTAAATCTAACTCAATTAAGTTTTTGAAAGAAAACCCAGAAATTGCAGATGAGATCGAAGGTAAGTTACGCGAAATGCTTTTACTAAAAGCAACTATTGAACCTGAAGACGGTGAAGATAAGTTAGGCGACGATCCAGACCTTTAAACTGCACCCAAATGAGTTTTTAAGCTTGATTTGACCCGAGCTTTGAAAAGCGCTAATCAGTAATGATTAGCGCTTTTTTGTTATTAAAAACTTACATCAGGTTAGATAAAATAAAAACGACACATTAAAAATGTGTCGTTTTTTAATTCAATAGAAAAAAATCTAGAGTCTTTAATTAATCAAATATATTTATAATTGCCAGTTTACAGATAGGGCGTAGTTACGAGGTGCACCGTAGTAACCTTGTGCCCAGTACAGGCTGTGCAAATATTTTTCACCGGTGGTGTTATTTACATTGAAAGTGACTCCTACGTTATCTGTAATTTCGTAAGTGGCCATTAAATCAAGTAACCCGTATGCATCTTGGTGAGTAGTGACGCTTGCAATACCATTTGTATCTTCGACTTGGACTCGGCTAGTTGAATCCTGCCAGCGATAGTTTGCACCAAATGATAAACCATCAACTAAAGGTACTTGGTAGGTTGCGGCCAGCTTAAGTTGATTTTCAGGTGTGTAATCTTTAACTAAATCATCACCATCAATAGTTAGGTTACTAAAACTTACACTTGCGCTTAAATCATCTGTTATTCGACCACTTAGTTCAACTTCAAAGCCGTTGCTGTTAATACCATCTGCTGCATAATAACGCGTATCACTAGGTAATGAGTCGGGTAAAGCTATGGCAAGCCCTTCCTGCTTTGCATCGAAGTAAGCAAAAGTTACGAAAATTTGGTCATCAAGTAACTGTGCTTTTATACCAACTTCACTACTTTTACCTATTACGGGAGCTAATTGGTTGGCATTAATATCAAGCTCTTTTTGCGGTACAAATGTTTCTGTGTAGCTTGCATAAGCTGATAGAGACTCGTTAAAGTCGTACACCGTGCCAATATAAGGAATAACTTCAGAGTCGCTTCTTGTTTGTTCAACACCGTAAGCACTCCCTTTTGTTTTCCAGTCGGTATAACGCACACCAGCGAGCACACTTAAAGGCTCACTTAATTTAATGCGAGTAGATATGTAAGCTGATTTTTGCTCGTTAGTAATATCACTACCATCTAAGCCATCAGCAAGTGTTGCCTCTGGTACTACACCATCCCACGTTTTAAGTGATGGCATATCTGGAAAACCATTGCCTGTAGTGTAATCGTAAAGAGACTGCTCGTTGTAATCCATTTTAGCTTGGCTAACACCAAATGATAGGTCGTGCTCTTGGCCAAATAAATTAAACTTACCACTGGCATATAAATCAAATAAGTCATGCTTATCTTCGTAATCATAACGGCTAGCATAACCTGTTAAACCAAGTTCAGTATCTTTATCAGGGGTGCCGTATACGTAGAACAACTCTGAGTCTTGTTCGTTTTCGATGTGAGCATAACGTGCTCTAGCTACCCATGTTGCCGATAAGTTTTGTTCAAGTGTTACATATACTTGCTCAGCACTGTTATCCCAGTAAGACCAGTCAGCAGCGGTGCTGGTTGATTCGTCGTAATCGGTTGGTGTTCCGTCTGTATAATAAAGAGGTAGTGCACCCCACAGCGGGCTATCTGCGTCTTTTTGTTGGTTAACGTAGTTAACGCTTAATAATGTGTTGTCTGTTAATTTGCCTTCGTAGGCTAAGTAAACAATGGTTTTATCTGTTTCGTAGCGATCTAAATATGAGTCAGCTTTTTGCTTTGTAAATACAGCGCGTACAGCGTGGTCTTCATTTATTGGTGTAGATACATCTAAATCTAAACGTTTTTTATTCCATGAGCCATACGATGCTGATGCATTTGCCTGTGTTGTATAAGTTGGCTTTTTTAAAACCATGTTAACAGTTGCAGAAGGATTACCAGCGCCAGTCATTAAACCATTAGCACCGCGAACTATCTCTACACGGTCATAAATTGATGTATCAAGACTACCTTGAATAGAGCCTGAGCTTTGTGGGATCCCTAAGCCATCAACTTGAAAGTTCGTAATTTCAAAACCACGGGCCTTAAAGTAAGTACGATCTGTTTCTATTTGCTCTACTGTTACGCCTGGCGTGCTTTCAAGTACTGAGTTTATGTCGTCTAGTGAAAAGTCGTCCATTAGTGCGCGTGAAACTACCGAGATTGATTGTGGTGTTTCTTTAATTGTTAAACCTAGTTTGGTAGCCGATTGCGCTTCTTCAGTAATGTAGTTTTTATGATGCTGACCATATACCGCAATTTTTTCGAGAGGTTCAGATTTTACATTTGCCTCATCAGCAAGTGCATAACCAGATAAAATTAAAGAAGTAGCAAAGCTTAGTTTAGATAAACGCAAAACTTGAGGGGACGACATAAGTTTTTCCAGTTAGTTCAAAAGAAGTGCGTAACTTAATCTAAATGATATCGATTTGCAATTGTATTTAGTGTTTTTATCAATAATAATTCTATTTTTTTGGATTTTAGCGCCACATATAAAGATTTTAGGTACGAATTGATGAATTATATAGAACTCAATCTCGCTTATAAAAAAAGCGGCCTAGGCCGCTTTTTAAAGTAGTTAGCTTTTTAGCTATTAAAAAGAGTATTTAACAGAAAACTGTAAGCGGTCTAAATCGCCATCAACGCCGCTTTCAGTTTCACGCTCAGCATGCTTTAGCTCAGCACCAAAAGTTAGACGTTTAACCGGTGAGTATAGAATGTTAGCGCTATAGCTTTGGCTTGATTCAGTCGGATCACCAGAAATAGCTAATAAATCAGTGTTGTTATCAGCACTGAAGAATGAATATAAGAACGTTGAACGCCATTGGCTTGTCCACTTGTGCTGGTAAGCAACAAAACCAGAAGTCGAATCAATTGCATCTAGTTCATCGCCATTAAGTACTGCACCGTGAGCAACGTTTAAGCCTACGTAACGGCCTAAGCCTTTACCTTGAGTAAGCATAAATTTAAGGTTGTCTTCACCAAGGTTTATTTTACCCGATGCACTAATACCAAAAGAAGTTTCATCTGCATCAACACTGCCTACTTTATAAGTAAGTTGGCGAGCAAGCGCTGCAACCACAATGTTACCCCAATCGGCTTTGTGTGTGTAACGAGCTGTAAAGTCAGGCAATGATGCATCATCAGTTACTACCATACCGCTAGTAGTAGAAATTGTACTTTCCGGGTTTTCTAATGAAAACGACCATGCGCCAGTGGTGTATTTAATTTGCGATTGACGCACAAACACAGTGCCCTCAGCAGGGCCTACAAAATCAAGCGTTTCAGCAAGCGCCCCCACGTTTTGGAAGTTAGACCATGTTTGACCAAATAACCAACCATCGTAAGTCACAAAGGCATGGCGAATACGCGGGGCGTAAGAATTTGAAACTCGCTCATTACCGCCAGCAGCCGAGGCCAAAAAGTCAATTTCAATTTTAGTATTAACGGTTTTACCGTTATCCATAACAGTGGCTGTGCCAAAATTAAAACGTGACTCACGAGCATGCATATCAAATACAGCATCTGAGCTGTTATCATCGCCAACTGTTAACGTACTTGGTACGTAAAAGTCACGACCTACGTTTGAGCCTGCAGGCGCACCCGCTGAATAATCACTCCACATAGAGTCGAGTTTAATGTATCCACCGTAAGTAAATTCCGTATCACCAATTTTTGCGGCAGTCGCTGCATAAGCAGTGCTTGATAGTGCACATAATACAGCGCTTGCTGCTAATGTTTTTAATGGGGTAAATTTCATTGTGGTGTCCTTTGTAGGCTACTTGTTGTTTGTTGCTTTTTTTTTCATGTAAGGTTGTATTACTTGCTACTAGTATTACATACGAATAAAAAAGGGTGTTAGTTTGGCTTCTCAATACACATGTTGTTTTCATTCGTTAAATAAAGCTTTAGCAAGTAATACCGCAAATATCTTTATTAAAGTGCACAAACACTTTTGAATATGTGCAATATTTACTCAATTACCTATTGGTCTATAAGACTAAGGTTTTAGAGTTGATTAGTTTGCATTTACTTACATTTAACGCGTTGTATTATTTATGTAAAAAAATTGAAAGCAGGTGGATTATAAACTACAAATGAGTAAATTGGAGTAGAGTACAACTAAGGTCTAATACTTAATAAAGTACTGCTGAGTAATCCTTGATAAAAGCTTAAGGCAAGTAATTTAAATGGAGACGAAGATGTCACAAAGTATCTATCCAGTTCCTGCGCATATTAAAGATGCGACTCTCATTGATAAAAATAAATATAATACGCTTTATAAGCAATCTATTGATGACCCTGAAAGTTTTTGGCGTGAGCATGGCAAACGCCTCGATTGGTCTACTCCTTACACTAAAGTTAAAAACACCTCTTTTGATAAAGGCCACATCAGTATTAAATGGTATGAAGATGGCTATTTAAATGCGTCTTACAACTGTATTGACCGCCACTTAAAAACGAAAGCAGAAAAAATTGCGCTTATTTGGGAAGGTGATGATCCTTCTCAAAGTGAGAACATTACTTATCAAAAACTTCATGACGAAGTGGCTAAATTTGCCAATGGTTTAAAAAAACTGGGTGTACAAAAAGGTGACCGCGTAGCTATTTATATGCCAATGACCCCACAAGCGGTGTATGCAATGCAAGCTTGTGCACGTATCGGTGCTATTCATTCTGTTGTATTTGGTGGTTTTTCACCATCGGCTATTGCTGATCGTATTAGAGATTCTGGCGCTAAGGTTGTTATAACTTCTGATGAGGGACGCAGAGCAGGAAATTGTGTTCCATTAAAAGCAAATGTAGATGAAGCGGTAGCGCAAGAAACTGTAACCACAATTGAACACGTTATTGTGCACCAATTAACAGGCGGTGAAGTTGATTGGAATGACCATGATATTTGGTGGCACGAGCTAGTTGCTGACTTACCAGCACAGTGTGAGCCAGAGCCAATGAATGCTGAAGATCCTTTGTTTATATTGTATACATCAGGTTCTACTGGTCAGCCTAAAGGTGTTGTACATACTACAGGTGGCTACTTAGTTTACTCATCAATGACACATGAATACGTATTTGATTTAAAAGAAGATGATGTGTATTGGTGTAGTGCCGATGTAGGTTGGATCACAGGCCACAGTTACATTGCGTACGGGCCATTAGTAAACGGTTGTACTCAGGTTTTATTTGAAGGTGTACCCACTTATCCAACTG
This sequence comes from Pseudoalteromonas sp. SR43-7, assembly GCF_014163785.1. Taxonomy (NCBI): domain Bacteria; kingdom Pseudomonadati; phylum Pseudomonadota; class Gammaproteobacteria; order Alteromonadales; family Pseudoalteromonadaceae; genus Pseudoalteromonas; species Pseudoalteromonas sp. SR43-7. The sequence goes on from NZ_JACJDY010000001.1 coordinate 75,182, forward strand.
TAGGGCGTATGGGCGAAGTAGTTGATAAACACGGTGTTACTATTTTATATACCGCCCCTACAGCAATTAGAGCACTAATGGCTAAAGGTGATGAGCCTACAGCTTCGTCACATCGCGATAGTTTACGTATTTTAGGTTCAGTAGGTGAGCCAATAAATCCAGAAGCGTGGACATGGTATTACGAGAGTATTGGTAAATCTAATTGCCCGATTGTTGATACATGGTGGCAAACAGAAACCGGTGGCATTATGATCACACCACTTCCGGGCGCTACTGATACAAAACCAGGTTCTGCAACACATCCATTTTTTGGTATTGCCCCTGCATTATTTGATGCTGAAGGTAATACACTCGAAGGTGCCGTAGATGGTAATTTAGTTATTTTAGATAGTTGGCCATCGCAAGCTCGAACTGTTTATGGCGACCATGAACGTTTTGAACAAACTTATTTTAGCGCCTACCCAGGAGTTTACTTTACAGGCGATGGTTGTCGTCGTGATGAAGATGGTTATTACTGGATCACCGGTCGTGTGGACGATGTACTTAATGTGTCTGGGCACCGCCTTGGTACTGCCGAAATTGAAAGTGCGTTAGTTGCGCATGAAGCGGTAGCAGAAGCTGCTGTTGTAGGTTACCCGCATGATATTAAAGGCCAAGGTATTTATGTTTACATTACGCCTAACGAAGGTATAACAGTAAGCGATGAATTAACTAAAGAGGTACGTAATTGGGTTCGTAAAGAGCTCAGCCCAATCGCATCTCCAGATATGATTCAATGGTCACCGGGTTTGCCAAAAACACGTTCAGGCAAGATTATGCGTCGTATTTTACGTAAAATCGCTGCAAATGAGCACCAACAACTCGGTGATACGTCAACGCTTGCAGACCCTTCAGTTGTCGATGAACTAATCGAGAACAGATTAAATCGTTAAATGTGCGTTAAAAACTTGATTACAAGTTGATTCTAAACGTAGTATATCGGCTGTCAGTAAAGGTTTTAAACCTAACTGGCAGCCGAATTTATTAGGAGTGAACCATGAGTCAGTTTTTAATAGCGGACGATCATCCGTTATTTCGTGAAGCACTAAAGGGCGCACTGAGCGCAAAATTTGAGGGTTTAGAGGTTTTTGAATCTTCCGATTTTGACAGCACATTGCAAGTGTTAAGCGAGCAAGAGGATCTTGATATATTACTGCTAGACCTTCACATGCCAGGTAATGGTGATTTATATGGTCTTATTCGTATTCGAGAAGAATACCCAAGCTTACCTATTGCCGTTGTTTCGGGTAGTGAAGATGTGAATATCGTTTCTAAAGTAATGGGTTACGGTGCTATGGGTTTTATTCCTAAATCATCATCGTCTGATGATATTGCCAGTGCAATTAACCAAATACTTGAAGGCGATACATGGCTACCAAAAGAGTTAAAAAACAAAGTAGCTGAAATTGAAGGTGAAGATAGAGAAATAGCAGCGCAAGTTGCCTCATTAACGCCTCAACAATACCGAGTGCTGCAATATCTGCACGAAGGTTTACTTAATAAGCAAATTGCTTATGAACTACACATATCAGAAGCGACAGTAAAAGCACACATTACAGCCATATTTAGAAAACTCGGTGTGTACAATCGTACCCAAGCCGTTTTAATTGCCGCTAAATTAAAGCTCGAACCAATAGAGCAGGCATAATTTACATTTAAAAAGTTATTAGCTTATTTATGAGCAAAAAAATGCCAGCAACAATGCTGGCATTTTTTATATGTAGAATAATTAAGCAGTTGGATTAATGCTAAGAAAATACCACGGTTTTATTACCATTAATAAATAGCTTATGCTCTGAGGCAAGTTGAAGTGCTTTACAAAACACAGTCTTTTCAACATCTTTGCCCATTTTAGCCATCATTTCGGCGGTATTAGCATGTGTAACGCTGGTTACATCTTGCAAAATAATAGGCCCTTCATCAAGCTCATTATTAACAAAGTGAGCGGTAGCACCAATAATTTTTACGCCGCGCTCAAATGCTTGATGATAAGGTTTAGCACCTATAAATGCAGGCAAAAATGAGTGATGAATATTAATTATTTTACCTTCAAATCGACCCACAAATTCAGGACTTAAAATACGCATGTATTTAGCAAGGCCAATAATGTCAGGATTGTAACTGGCAATTAAATCGCCTACCTTTTTATCATGCTCGCTACGGGTTAATCCTTCGTGCGATACAACATGAAATGGCACACCAAACCCTTTAGCTAGCGGCTCTAAATCAGCATAGTTAGCAATTACAGCGAGTACTTCAATATTAAGAGTTTGTTCAAATTGCTTTAACAGCATACCACCTAAACAATGAGCTTCTTTAGTTGCCAATAAAACTACTTTAGTTTTTGCGCCGCAATGTAGCGCAAGTTTAGCGCCTTGTGGCAACAGTGCGCGTAGTTGATCTAAAAAGTCACTTTGTGGCTCGCCTGTAAGCTCTGTACGCATAAAAAATCGCTGCGCGTCTTTATCTACAAATTCGTTGTTACGCGTAATGTTTAAATTATTTTTATGGCAAAGCCCTGTAATTTTAGCTATTAAGCCTACATCATCAGCACATTGGGTGGTTAGTATATAGCTCATTGTCCTCATTCTTACCCTGTAATTAATCCTTTCATTATTTGTGTTTTGGCACATAAAGCAAGGGCTTTGTGAACTAATCCAATATTAATCATGTTGTTGAATGCAAAAGAGGTAATAAAGTTAAAAAGTATTGAATAGAGGTTAAAAAAATGCCACCTAAGTTAACAAGGTGGCATTAATAAAAATTATCTAGGTTTGAGGTTAATTAACCCTTGGGCTCGGGAGATAAGTTTTCTTCTTGTCTTAAATACCCAGCAGCTTCCTCGTCGTCTTTTGCTATCGCTTGCTGAGTAGGTATAGCGCGCGTTTGTTGGTTTAGTTGATGTATTTGTGACGCATTACCTAAATCACGTTCACTGGTGATTGAGGCGATAGATTCGCGGTCTTTTAAGAATGCAATAACGTCTTTTTTGATTGCTTGTAATTGTCCTTCGTCTTTATGCATTTCCATAATGTGGCGAGGATGTTCAAGGTTTTTCATACCTGTTGCAGCAAACGTAGTAGAGATAACACGAGAAACAATAATCCAAGGCGTTATGCTACTGCGTACTAAAGTATTTTCTGAGCGGGTGCTATCGTGAATACCAGTACCTGTTGATATTTTAGACTCAGTAAAAGTGCCTTCACATTTAAAGTACACAAGCAGTGACTCAAATTGCATTTCTGCAAAAAATAGATGCGCTGTGTTTGCAAGTAATTGCGCAAATGCTTTAATAAGTATGCCTATTAGCAATAAGTGAAAGCTTGTCATTAATAGCTCACTAAATTGAATAACATGTTGGTTATTAAATGCCTGTTTAAAACTATTAATATTTGCCGCATCAATGTAATGGTAAATATTAATAAACGAATACGCTAAAAATACAGTAAATGCTAACGCTACAATATAAAGTAAGTTACCGCTCACCAAAGCAAGTAATCTCGCGAGTGTAAAGTTTTTACCTAAGTCCATTGAGTGCAGTTTAGGCTGAATCTCTTGAATCATTTCACCTTTAAAACCGCCTTTACCTTCTATTTGTTCTTGAAGCTTAGGGTCTAATTCTCTGTAAACTCTGTTAGGTACTTCTTTATAACGACGATTAGCCATTACTAGGTTATCGAGGTTTATGAAAATCTCGTCTGGATGAACAGACTCTTGCCAATTCTCACGTAGTTCAGAAACCTCAGCAGTAGGCGTTACCGAATTTAAACGCGCTTTAATCATGATAAAAGCAAGCACACAGCTTAGAGTTGCTAATATAATAATTGCAATTAAGTACATTCCAGCATGTAGGCTAGGTAATTGCTCAAGCCAGCTATCTATTTGCGCTTTACTAATGCGTTGCTCTTTCATTAACCACGACATAGAAAGGCCAATAACAATAGGTAAAATAAATGATAAAGAAATAATTTTAGCAAGTGCGCCAGTACCTAAAGCTTCGATGTTTTTTTCTGCATTACGTGAAATAGGTTTGCCTGAAGAGCGCCAAGAAAAAAGCACATAAAACATTAATATTGCACTATAAACCGGAAATGCTAATTCGCCGGCTTCGCCAGTAAAGCCTGATAAAGACACGAATGCTACAAGTGCATAAGCTATAAGAGCAACAAGTGTGCTGACCCATGAGCCAAATAAGCGCTGAGCAACATTACGAATAGGATAAGGTAAAAATAAAAGCTTAGGGATTAAGCTGTGTAACAAGCGAGATAAAAAGCCATTAGGCTCTTTAAACGTACTGTTTTTACGACCAACCAGCATTTCTTCAAGAGAATTAGCTGTATAGGCCACTTCCTTTTTTTCCTCTTGGGCGGTCGATGTTTCCGATTTACTAAAGTTATAAGCTAAAGATGTAGGGTGGTTTCTGCCAACAAAATACTTGAGGGTTGCGTATATACCCGATGATAATGAGCGAATGCCAAGCGCTAATATAAACATGCCAAATATCATTAAAATCCAACCTGCGGTTGTATCTTCTTTCACAGAGCCCGCAGCAATAACAAGTAAACTAATACCAGCTATAGACTCAATGAGTCCTCTTAATGCTGTTACTTTACCTTCCAGTTTGAAGGGGTTTTTTAGTCCAAGATCAATCGATCCATAATCAAAAGCCATTGAATTCTCCATTTAAACAGCACCCCAATTGCGGGGGACAAAGTGTAATTAATCTGAACTTAGGATAATAAATCTATCTCAAGTAGCTTTTTTTTAGCGCTAAGTGCATTGAGTTTAATCGTAATAGACTTGTTGCTGGCGCGTAAGTTCGACCTACTTTTACGAAAACCTAAATAGAATTATTAATATATATTAAGTATTTATAATTGTTGTTGGTTTTTTATTATATATCAATAGTCTTGTTCAGTTTAAGGTTATTTTAAAGTGATACATTTTAAAGCTCGATGCATGCTTAAATATAACTGGAGGGTTAATGAAGCTAATTTATGTAGACGATAATTTACCAGGGATCACTCGTAAACTTAAACATAAAAGTTGGCTTTACTTTGATCCAATCGGTAAGCAAATAAAAGAGCAAAATGTGATTGATCGTTTGAATGGATTGGCATTTCCGCCTGCCTATAAAAACGCCTGGTTTTGCCCAGAAGAAAACGGACATATTTTAGCGACAGGATTTGATAGTAAGGGGCGAAAGCAATACCGCTACCACCCCGAATTTAGGGCGCAACAAGAAGCAAAAAAATACCAAGCATGTGGAGTATTTGGTAATAAACTCCCTTTGTTAAGAGCGCGCTTAGAAACAGACTTACAAGGCGATGAGCTTAATATTGAGCGCACTTTAGCGGCAGTTGTAAGACTTATGGATTTAGGAGCATTGAGGGTAGGTAACGAGCGTAACGTAAAGCAAAATAAAAGTTTTGGCGCTACAACACTACGCACACGCCATGCAAAACTCACGGGTAAAAATATCCAGCTAAAGTACCGTGCTAAATCAGGCAAGGAGCGTGAAGTAAACATAACCGACAGGGTGCTTAGCCATGTTATAAAAGACTTACAAGATTTACCCGGGCAGCATTTATTTCAGTATATAAATGAAGGTGAGCGCACAAATGTAACATCAAGTGAAATAAATCAATACATTCAGCAAATAATGGGCGAGGAGTTTAGTGCAAAACACTTTAGAACTTGGCGAGCAAGCGTTATTGCATTCAAACAATTAGCTAAAGCTAAAGGGGCGCTTAGCTTAAAAAGCATGCTTGATAGCGTATCTGAGCAACTTGGTAATACTCCCGCTATAGCACGCAAATCTTATGTGCATCCCGATTTAATTACCCTGTGTAAAGAAGATGAAGATACTCAAACTGCGTGGAGAGAGTCCCTCTCATTACCACGAAAAACAAAGTACTTGAGTCGTTATGAACGTGGTTTTTTAGCTTTTTTAAAAGATTAATTGCCATAGCAACTTTACACACTTGAGCATATTAATTACATATTCTCTAGTTTAATTTATTAACGTTTAGAATAAGGGTTTTTAAAAAGTCATTAAATTTCAATTGTTTATTTTAAAACTTTAATTTGGCATTACCGTTGCACCTCCAAAGTACTACTTAGTGGTAAGTACAAAAGCATTTATCAACGATATTTAGCGAGGAGGTACACAGTGAAGGGGTCATTTTCAAATCAAGCGCTTACTAAAGCAAAGGGTTTTACATTAAAAACTGCATTGTTTATTGGCATGAGCGGCTTATGCTCAGCACCCACTTTTGCTGCCAATGAGCTTGAGAGTGTGGTACTCGCTAACTCTTCACTAACTACTTACAATTCACAAAAGTACATGCAAGCTGATGACACCTACTACTTTGACCAATATTCAGCGCAGCTAATTGAGCGTACAGAAAAAGCCATTAATTGGTATCAAGAAATAGTTAACAACGGTGGTTTTACATACTTATATAACGACGAATTGCTTGAACTGGGCAGTAATAATAAGCAGGTGAGCTTACTTGCACAGCGTTTATATCAAGAGCGTGACTTAAAAAGTAATGTATGCGACGAAGCTATATGCACGTTTGATAAAGATATAGAGCAAGCTGTTAAGCAATTTCAAAGCCGTCATGGTTTAAAAGTTGATGGACGAGTGGGCAAGCGTACTTTTGCATCGCTTAATGTGCCCGCACAGCAAAAACTCGATAAATTAAAACTTAACTTTTATAGAATAACTAACTTTGCAGGCGCAAGTGATGAGCAGTATGTGTATGTAAATATTCCTGAATACAGCTTACGATTTGTAAAATCTGGCGATGTAAAATTAAAAAATAACGTAATTGTAGGTAAACCAAGTTGGGAAACACCTGCATTTAGCGACGAAATAGAAAAGTTTGTAGTTAATCCTGAATGGCGTATACCCACCTCAATTGCCACCAAAGAAATTGCTCCAAAGGTAGCCGAGGATCCTGACTATCTTGTAAAAAATAATATTGAAATTAGAAAAAACAGCTACCTAGACTCACAAATTGTTAATCCAAGCAATATTGATTGGGATTCTATTAAGCCGTACCAATTTGATCACTTTTTAGTAAAACGTGCTGGTGAAGAAAACCCCCTAGGGGAAGTTAAGTATTTATTCCCCAATGCCGAAGCAATTTATGTTCACGATACGCCAGCAAAGCACCGCTTTAGCCAAGCAAACCGAGCCTTATCGCATGGCTGTATAAGAATAGAAAAGCCTTTTTCGTTAGCGCGTGAAATTATTAAGTACGAAGGAGAAGCGCAAACACTCAATAATATGGACAGCGCACTTGCTCAAAACAGTACTCAGACGTTTTATTTAGATGAGCCTCTTCCTATTCATTTAGTTTATTGGACTGCATGGGTTGACGAAAATAAGCTGGTTAACTTTAGAGATGACATATATAAACGCGATAAAAAAGCACTATTAAAAACTGATGAACAGTCGGTGATTGCCGCTTTGTCAAAAAATAAATAATGAGAGGGTTTATGCAATTTATTCATTATATTTCTATCGCCATATTTACAATTATATTTAGCAATAGTGTATTTGCTGCCGCGCCTACAAAGCCTGCGCATCAGGTAGTTGATATAAAAAACAAAGCCAACTTTGAAGATGCAGAATTTAGCCTAAAAATTAACGATATAGTTATGCCATATTCGGTGTTTTCAGTATTTGTAATGCCCAAAGAGCAAGTTGAGTTTGAAGTGCTTTTTGCGCAATCAAAAAATGCTTACACGCTAATTAACACTCAGGGGAAATCTAAGCTTACAGACACCAACCGTTGGCAATGGCAAGCACCCAAAGAGCCCGGTTTAACAACGGTAATTATTGAGTCGCCCGATAAAAAACAGCGTATGAAAATCAACGTATTTGTAAAAGTACCGGCAGACAATGTTGAAGGAGGAAAGCTCAAGTATTACCACATTGGGCACTATCCTAAACCTTCACAGATTAAAGACGCTTCACACTACATAGTGCCCGATGGCTTTGTTAAGGTAACGCCTGAAAATGAAAACGTAAAAATATCACCTCACTTTTCACTAAAAGAATTTGTTAGTAAGCAGCGAAGTAAGTACCCAAAGTATTTATTTTTACAAAATAAGTTGTTACTTAAACTAGAAAAAATACGCAAAGAACTGATTTTAGAAGGTATACCGGTTAGTAATATGGTGATTATGAGCGGTTATAGAACTCCGTACTACAACAAATCAATTGGCAATGTAAAACTTAGCCGACATGTATTTGGTGATGCTGCCGATATTTTTATAGATAACGATGGCAACTACCGTATGGATGATATTAATAATGACGGTAAGCATTCAATTGGTGACGCTAAAGCGATGGCCGATATAGTGGAGTCGTTAGCTAGACGTGAATCATTTAAAGGTTTACTAGGTGGTTTAGGTATTTATGGGCCTAAGTCGCACAGAGGCGCATTTATACATGTTGATACGCGTGGTTTTAAAGCGCGTTGGGTGAGTGAGTAATGGCAACGGCTACCTCATTTAGCATAAAGCTAAACTAGCTAAGTCTAATTGTACAAGAGATTAGCTAAGCCAAGGTAGGGGAGCTTGGTTTTTATAAGCCCTTTGTTTTATAAACATTTTATCCATTTACTGAGCTAGTCTTTTTTGCTTTAAACTGAGGCGCTTATATGAGCTATAAACATGGTGTGTATCAGCCGCTTTCCAATAATTAATTATTTTAATTTTGTATGAAAAGCTTTAAATATAAAGGCTGCATAAGCAGCCTTTATATTATGTTATTGCAGCATAAACGTTTCGTATTCTAAATTTTCAAATTGTTTAGAAAGCCAAAATAACCCAACAACAGAGGTAACAATAGTTGAGAGAGCAAAGCCGTAACCATAAAATTGCGGCCCAAAAGCGATCGATAGCAAAGTTAAAACAACGTTTATTACCAAAAATAGCCCCGCTAAAAATAGGACGGTTGAGCGTTTATCTAAATAAAACAAAATATTTAAAATAGACAAAAATATAACTTGTACACCTACACCAACTACATCAATAAATAAAAGCGTTTTATAGTTTGGATCAATACCAATAAAGGTAAGTATTTGCTCGCCCCATAATAATAAGCAGGCAACGGTAATACCTTGAATTTTAAATATATCGTATAAACCGGCACGTGCAGTTTGGATCATATTGTCTTTTAAATAGTAAATCTCTTCTAACGATGAACCCTCTCGAATAGCTGTGTAAAAACGGTCGTATTCTTCTACAAAGTCGGTTTCCATTTTTACTAAAAATACTGCCATACCGGGAATAATAGACAAATAGGCTAAAAATATAGGTAAGTCGTAAATTGGGCTGGCTCGTAACGTGCCAATAATCTGAATTGATGTGCTTGGCGAATACCAAAAAATGATTTTATCAGCCCATACACCAATGTTATAAAACAGACCACAAAAGAATAGGCTGTAATACACTTTTTTATTGCTTAAAAAGTCAAAGCTTATAAGTTTTTCACCTGGGTAGCGGCGAATAATCATAAACAAAAAGCTAAAAAAGAGCAGAGCTTCGCCTGCAAAAAACGCAAAAAATAAGCCGTCTAACTGCCAATCTCTTAATAAATATGCAAGCAATACCATAAAGGCGTAACCACTTAGCATAGTTATTAAAATTAACCGGTATTCTTTCATACCTGATAGAAAAATAGCGCCAAGCCACTGATTACATAAGCTTACAAAGGCACCTAAAATTATAATCTTAGTAACAACAGGTATAGGGAGCATAGGCCATACAGCCAAGCCTACCAATAGCGCGGCTATTGTTGTTATAAGTTGCGCACCAAGTAAATTAGGCAGTACCTTTGCCTCTTCTTTTTGAAAAAATAAATCGGCAATAAATCGAGTTAGTAATAACTGCAAACCACCCGTTAAAATAAGTGAGGCGGCCATCATGTAGGTAACAAGCGTTAAAAATTGAATAATAAGTACTTTAGGTAATACAATTCCTAAACTTAAAATACCAATAAGCATTAACGCTACAATAGAGAGCAACCAAGGCCCTGAGCCTATTAAACCTGCGTAGCCGTATGCTTCAAAAACTGAGAGCAGGGTATTTTTTTTGAGAATTTTTCGTATCTCAAAACCTATTCCGGCCATGCCATTGTATCCTTATAAAGTTTATCGTAACGGGCAAACATGTGGCTCTCGTCATAAAATTTTTGTACGCGGTCTAAACCACTTTTTTGATACTCAAGCCAAGCTTGCTCATTTGTTAGCATATTTGATATTTGTTGTGCTGTTTCGCTAGGAGAAGCAATTGAGACAACTTCACCTGCTTTACCTAATGCTTTATCTTCATCGGTTCCGCCTTCGATTATTTCGCGGCACGAGCCAACATCACTAGCCAGTACAGGCACACCGGCCGCCATTGCTTCTAAAAGTACTAAAGGCTGCGCTTCGGAAATCGAGGTTAAAGCAACAATTCCGAGCTTAGGCAAAATTTTGGTAATATCTTGCATACCTAAAAACTTAACACTGTTTTGTAAATCAAGGCTGCCTACAAGTAGTTCACACTCTTTGTAATATTGCGGATCTTCTTCATAAGGGCCGATGATCCAGCCTTCGACCTCTGGTAATATCGATTGCGCTTCTTTAATCGCACGTGTAAAGGTTTTAATATCTTTTATAGGCACTACACGTCCAATTAACCCAACAACCGGCGGTATCTGTTTTGGACGCTGATCAAGCGCTTCAATAAAGCGTACTGATTTAATGCCATTAGGTACAACAAATGCTTTTTCAGGCGCTGCGCCATCTTTTATTTGGCGCTGTCTGTTACCGTCGTATAGCGAAATGATCTTATCTGCTTCTTGGTATGTTGTTCGGCCTATTTGCTCAAAAAAGCTGATCCACATTCGGCGAATAAAGCCCATCTCGGTATTTAAGTTTTTACCTAGGCTTTGTTCAGACTCTTTGATCCAACTGGCTTGAATAAGATCTATTTTTCTCTCTTTGGTGTAAATACCATGTTCGGTCAACAAAAAGGGAGTATCGCTTATAACACTGGCACCAGATCCTAAAATACCAGCATACCCGGTAGATATTGAGTGAATAAGTTTAACTTTTGGAAGTCCACGTGCAATTTCGGCTATTTTAAATAGCGGTTTATATAAATTGCGATATGACCAAAAAAAGTCAATAAAAGAGGATTCATCACAAAAAGTTGAATAATAATTAGTGAGTACTTGCCATGACGATTCACTATATAAAAAGTCAGCTTCGTTAATACCGTCTTTTTTAGCTAAAGTTTCAAATGCAAACTTTAATAATTCAGTCGGGATTGGCTCGTTACAATCTCTAAAATATTTTTGTAGTTGCTGCCAAAAATCAAAGAGTTCTTTTTTATATTTAACCCCGTGCTTAGCTTTTATTTCAGAGGTATCATTTTGTACTAAGTAATGAACATGCAGCTTGGTAACGTTTTCAGGCAAGGTATATTGAATCTCGCCATAATGCTCTGGCGCTCCACCTATAAAAACAAGCTCAAAGTTATAATGAGGTAACCCTTCAATTATTTGATGGACCCAGCTAGATACGCCACCACGCACATAAGGGTAAGTACCTTCTAAAAGCAGTAAAATGTCTGCATTTTTGTTACTCATGCCAATACTCCTGTAAATGACGTAATTCACTGCCCTTAGGTTGTTCTGGGAGTTCTTTTAAGTAGCGTTTACAGTCGTCAAACTTGTTCATACAAAAGGCAACTTCGGCTTTATAAGGGAGAACATGACGCCTTGCCATGCCCGACTCAGTTGCTTTGAGTAGGTACTCATGGGCTATTTCGTATTTGTTTAAGGCTAAAGATATACGCCCTAAAAATATAAAGGTTGCAGGTGTTTTTACGTGCTCAATACTTTGCTGTGCAAGTGCTTCGGCTTTTTCTAAAACGTATTTACGAAGCGCACCTTGTGCTAAACCTAAGTAGCTAAGTTCCCAATAAAGTTCGGCTAGTTGTTTTTGTAAATTACTTAACTTTGGCTGCTTAGTCGTAATGGCTATTTCTTGCTGGTACAAACTGATTTTTTCGTTGAGTTTGGTTTCTTTACCATCAAGGGTTGAGTAGGCGAGTAGGCGAATATCATCTTCTAAATCTTTAAGTGCTAGCTTTAAAATAGGAATAGCTTGTGAGTCACTCATGTGACGAGCCGCCATTACGGCACTTAGACGTTTATTTGGTTCACTAGCATGCTTCAAAATTGCTTTAAGTCCGCCCATAGAATAGGTCGGGTTTGCTGATATTGCTCTGGCTTCAAAAGGAAGCTCAGGTATTTTATGCTCTTCAATTTCTATGTCATCGTTTTTGAGTGGTTTACACAGAGCAAACGTAAGCGCTACTACAACGCCTATAATTCCAAGTACAGGCAATGTAAACAACAATAAAAACATGAGTAGTAAAGAGCTATAAGGAGTCGTTTTGTATTTTTTAGGTATCAGGAAATAGCTAACAAAAGCAAAAAGAATGCTAGCAATAGCATGCAATAGTATAGCTAAAAACCAATCAGGTGTTTCCAGTACTTCTATTAGTGCAAAGTACTGACAAATACACCCTAAAATAGCCGCTACAATAATTATAATCATGAAAGTGAAACCAATCTCTTTATGTCATCTGAGCTTATTGGTAGTGCAAGTTGTTGCTCAATAACAATATCAAGCTCAGCTAAAGTGCTACCAGTGCGCTCTTTACACCAAGTGTTCATTCGGGCAATAAAGCCTGCTTTTTCAAGTTCATCAGCTAATGGCATTAATAACAGTAATATCTGATTTTTATCATCATATAAATAAATGTCTAAACCACGACGGGCTTCACTTAAATAACTCATAAGTTGAGTCGATTTATCAGTAATATTGTTGGCTTTTATTTTTAGTAGCTGCGATGGAATGTTGTATCGTTTTGCTTCTTTATTTGCGCGCTTAACTTGGCGAATAAAGTATGGAGACTCTTCATACGTCATTACTGGGTTTGTTATTTCATGACGAAGTAAATCGCCTATATGCCCAGCCATTACAGCAAGTAATGTTAGAGTTGTATTTTTAAGCGCAAAAAATTGTATTCTTTCAACCAAAATAGCGCCGTAAATAGTATTGTTTACGTCGATAAGTGGGATTGCCATATGGTATTTACTTATACCCGATGATGCTTTTTCGTCTTTTACCGATACTAATTCTTTTTCTTCGATCATTGCTAATATAAGAGGATCGTTTTTAGCTATTGGACTCATTTTACCTATAGAGGCAAGTGGTGGCTCTAAAACACTGTCGTTTTCAACTTTATATAACCCCGCTCTTTCTAGCGAACCGTACTCAACAAACAAGTCGATTATTTTTTGCGCTGCGCTATCAAGTCTTCTTTCTTTTAATAGCCCGATAGAGGTTCTTACTGCTTGTAGCGATTCACGTAAACTTAACGTATGGCCAGCTAGCATTTGCTCAATTCTATCGTGAGATGAATTAATTAAATGATACTGACGAGTAAATGTTTCAAGACGATCAGTTACGTACTCAAGCTGAATACTTTGCTGCTGATTAGTACGCTCCCACACATCTCTAAATTCGCCAGTGATCATAATTACAATGATGTAGCCAATCATAGCGTTAATATTGAAGTCGCTTTGCGGTGATAAAATATTTGCTTGAAGTAAAAAAAGTTGGCCAACAAGCAAACATAAAATACTAATAAAGCCTTTTGAAAAGCCATAGCGTAAAGAAACCAAAAGTGGGCCAAGTACAGGCCACGAAAACCCTCCCTCAGTCCAAAATGGGTCCTGTGCGTTAAATAATACAGGCAGCCCTAAAGCAAGCGCGGTAAATATAAATACCTCAGCCCATATTTGTAGCTCAGGAACGTCTCTTGGTCTAAGGAAATGTGTTTTCACTCACTAACCTCTATATAAGAAATTAAATCGGCAATCACATCTTGTGCTGTTGCTGCAATGCTATCGCGGCCCCAGCCACTTTTAGCAATAGTACCTGTCCAAACTGGTGTGGTTTGTCCATTTACAGTGAGTGATAATGTAAGTGCAACAACAGGTTCGCCATCAAGCCCTGCTTTATAACGCCACTCTTCAATGCTGCCTGTTAGTACATAGTCAGCTTGTTGAGTGCTTAACCATTGCATAGCATTGTCTAAACGGTATTGATCATCCAGCGGTGGAAGCTCTTTGCTGTTTACGCGAGGTGCACGTATTAGAGTTGGTAATTTATTTTGTTGCCAAATGCTGGCTAAAATATCTTCAGCACGCTCACCGGCAAGCGGTGTTTGAGCATGATTAACAAGCGGCATTAGTGCCACTGTTTTTGAAGGGCTAAGCTCTATATCATCAGCAACTCTGCTGGTGGTACATGCTGATAATAGTAATACCAAACACGGTATAATTAAACGAAACATACTCTCTCCTAACATTAAAAATGTACGTAATAACCTAATTGTAATTGTGTATCTGAGTTACCCACTTTATTACTACTTTGGTAACCCAGCTGTAATTTAAATAAATCATCGCCCAGTACAGACCAACCTGCGCCACTTGAAACTGATACATCTACTGTATCGTTAAGTGTTTGATAGCCAGTACTTATATCAAATAACCACGAAGGGCTTGCGCCTAAATAAGGAGGTTCTAATGAACCAGTTGAAGCAAATGAGGTCCCTAGTGCAAAACGTCTAAATGGTTGAAGGTCAACTCTTAGCGGTCTTCTGCTTGAATCTGTATTTATTAATGCATTAACACGTTCAAAGTCTTGCCATTGCGCACTAAAATAAGCGTTCCAAATTGGGCGGTCTTTTAAAATGCTGTATTGGTAACGAGCATTATATTCTTGGCCGTTTATTAGTGAGCTGCCATCGCTTCTTCGAGAAAAAGACATCGCTGCTGCTGATAGCTGTACGTTTTGTCTACCATCAATATTGTAATTAACATAGGCCGTGGCTTTATCTAGCTGAGCATAGCTAAGTAGTGCTTCTGATTGGCGGTTTTCAACATTATATTCAAGCTTTAAACCTACCTGTGTTCGTGAATCCCATTGATAACGAGAGTCTATGCTAAGACCTTGGCGGCTAACTAAGCTGCCTTGGTGCGAATCTATTTTTGCATCAAAATACCAACGACCAAATGTCATTTTATCTTCTATCGCAAACAGTAATCCGTTGTTATCAAGGTTTTGCTGATTACTTAAACTTAATTTCCATTGCCCATTAGCATAAGGAAAATAAACGTTTACATCGTACTGGCTACTGTTTAAACCAGCCTCTGGCGATAGGTTTATTTCAAGCGCTCTAAAATAGGATGCGCGTGCATTTCTGAGTAAACTCAATTGCGATTCATTTGCCTCGCCAGTGAGTTCTTCGTACCAACGTTGCATGGTGGCATAGGGTTGTTTTAAATAGAGTAGGGCGTTTAGCTCATCTAGTTTGCTTAGTGAACCTTCAGCTATAAGCTGTTTCGCTTTATTAAATTCGCCGTTGGTCATATAAAGTTGTAGTTTTTGCCATGGCTCTAATTTTTGTGCAGCTCGGCGTGCTAACCACCAGTTTGTTTGGGGCTCACCAATAGTGTCGGGGGCAAGTTCTTCCATTGTGTTTAATTGCATTAAATGAGGAACAGCCATCGCGCCCGCCCAGCGAAACATTAAGCCTCTGTATGCATATTTATCTTTAGGTAAGTGTTGCAGTAAATAGTGATTAAGTTCAGCAGCATTTGCATAATATCCAAGTTGTTTCATTACATCGGCTAAGTTAACCAGTGTTGTTAAGTCACTTGGATCTGCAATGGCCAATTTACGCAAATAAAAGTAGGCACTGTTATATGACTTTTCGTGAATAGATAGGCTAGCTAAGAGCTGCGTCCACGCATGGGAAGTGTCGCTTTGAGAATAGCGCGTTAAAATGCGGCCAATCATTACAGTGTCATGCATTTGCAGCGCTAACCAACCTTGTGCAAGCACAACATCAGAGTCATATTCGCTTAATTTAGCAGCGCGGTTTAAAGTTGTATAAGCTGAATTTAAATCACTTTGGTTTTGATACCAATTAGAAAGAATTAACCAAGCAGGATAGAGAGCTTTATTATATCGTTGTTTATCAAGTTCAGCATGAATACGTGCAACTGATTTAGCATCATTTACTTGTGTGCTTAATAATGCAATTTGAATCAATTGACGGTCAGTTTGCGACTCACTTTTCCATAAATAATCAAGAAGCTCCTGAGGCCTACCTTCAAAGCGCAATTGTTGGTAGTGCAGCATGTCGCCTACGCTTAAAGGGCTTATTTGTTGTAACTGCTCTAATGCATATAGCTCATGAGCTTTGTCTTGGACTCGCATTGCCATGTCTACATTGGCACTCCAAAACTCATCGTCAGAACTTTCATGTTTGTTTTTTAGTACTTGCAGAGCTGTAGAAAAGTCATCTTCTAGCCAAAATGCGCGGGCAATCCAAAGTAAATCTTCTTCATTTTTAGGCCCTTTATATGTAGGCCACAAAGCTCTTAATGCTTTTAAATTACCAGTATCGTGAAGTACTTTTGCTTTCCAATATTGTGATAACGCACTTTTACCATTTATTTGCTCAAAGCGTTCAATATTATTTAACTCTTGCTTTGTGTTACCAATAAATTCGTTAGCTTGCATCCAATTAGCAAAGCCATTTCCTTTTAGATTTCTATTTTGGGCTTTATATTCGTATATATCATTAGCATCTTGGTATAAATATAAAGCGGTGGCATCGTTAATACTATCGGTAAGCATCGCAGCGGTTACGGCTTTGTTAGACATTAGCCATTTAAACTCTCGGAGTGCCTCTTTAGGCTTGTTTTGCCAGCGCTTTATCTTCCAATTTAATAAATGTAGCTCTTTGTCATCTGGGCTTTGTAGTAATAGCTTTGCAAGTAATTGCTCAGCCCCTTTTGCATTTGCATTTGCTAAACGCAGGTGCATTGCTTGTGTTAAGTACTCGCTGTTATTTGGATAGGTCTTTAATAAGCTTTCAATAGCTTGAGCTGCATCTTCTGTGTTGCCAGCCAAGTTTGCTAAATAAAGGGTGCGTTTAACATCGGCTTTGTCACCGTAGGTGCTCCACCATGCATAAGCTTGAATCGGATTATTTGCGCCAAGTGCAGTTTCAATCGCTTTAGCTGCAATGTCAGCATTTATATTTGTTTTATAAATAGCGAATGCTTTGTCAGGTTCCCCTGCGCTTAACCAGTAATCGGCTGCAAGGAGTGGCTGTTTATTTTTTTGATAATACTGAGCAACTTTTGCGTTTAACCCAACGGCTTTTGCAATTGTCAGTATTTGTTCGTTCCAATTTTTATGAGCTCCTATTTTTAATG
This sequence comes from Pseudoalteromonas sp. SR43-7, assembly GCF_014163785.1. NCBI lineage: Bacteria > Pseudomonadati > Pseudomonadota > Gammaproteobacteria > Alteromonadales > Pseudoalteromonadaceae > Pseudoalteromonas > Pseudoalteromonas sp. SR43-7. The sequence continues at coordinate 92,598 of NZ_JACJDY010000001.1, forward strand.
ATAGCTCTTCAAAGCGGTCGTCAACTTTAGCACCACTTGCTAGCCATAATGAGTAAAGCAACTTTATTTCAAGTGTTGCTTTGCGCTCGCCTCTAGGTAGCTTTTCAAGCTCGTTAGTGGCTTGTGAATACTCACTAAGCCCTATATGTAGCTCAACCAATTTAGCGCGAAGCTTTTCGTTGTCGGGCTCTGTATTGAGCGCTGCATTAAGGTAAGATTTCTCAAAGGTATAATCTTGTGAAAGTGCATCATCTTCAAAAAATAAGGTATGGGGAAATAACGCATAAAGTGCAAAACAACTTACAGCTAGTATCGCTAATATTGTTTTTATAGAAATTAACTGAGGGCGCTTTTTAGTATTCATTATAGAGCAGATCCGTTGCAGTTAAGGTAACCATAAAAGTCACCTGTAGGTATTTTAAAATGTGTTATTTTACCCCGATTAATACCTTTGAAGCGCTCACCCAAATTAGATACAAATTCGCAAGAACGTGCATTAATTAAATCAAGTGAAGCGGGCACCCATGCTTTAAAACTAACCGGTCCGTTAACTTGCCAGTTATCAATAACAACATTTGCAGATGCTAAATAAGGTTTTTCACTATTTTGGCTATGATCAAAGCTAAGGCGAGCTATGTTATTTATAATATGTATGTAGTCACCTTTTTCAGTTACACCAGATACTCCTTCACTTTGAGCTATGTTTGGCACATCAAAATCGCTAGGTATGCGCAGAGTACGAATGTACTTTGAGCTAAATAACCATTCATTATTACTGTTTTTAGCAAGTGCAGAAAAGTAAAAATCTTTTGCTACTTTTGCATAGTGGCTTAAATGCACCGGTGTATTTGGCCTTGCTAAAACATAATCAATGTTGTGTTTAAGAGCGTCTAAGCCCGCAAGAACTTCACCTGAATAAAAGTGATAATAAATAGTGTAAGGTTTTAACCTATATGGCTTTTCTGTTATTTCGAATGTTTCGGTTAAGCGTCTAAAGCCGTAATAAGGGCCATGCCATAAGTTTGTGTAAACATTTTCATTTAATATGGGGGCGTAAATTTGATACAGCAAATCTCTTTCAGGGCGACCGATAGGGGAGATGTGAGAAAGGCTTGGGTTATCAGCATTTACATCAGTATTACCGCCATTGACATTTAACACACCAGCGTCACGAGCAAGTTCAAGTGCTTTTGGGCCAGGTGTTGCGTCCCCTGACCATAGCATCATTACTGTTTTTTTATTTTTAGGTGCGAGCTTGTCATTAATGTACTTTATCGAGTCGGTAATTTCTTTTTTAAGGCTAATTGTGTTGTAGCCAGGCACGTCTAGATGAAAACCGTAATCTGTGTCGTCTTCATCTATTTTTTTTCGCCCAGATAGTGCTGTCCAAAAATAGGGATGACTATAAGTGTGTGAAGCAACTTCTACGTAAGGCAGGTTAAAAATACTACGCGCAATGCCTTCGAGTTTGGCACTTTGTTTAGAATGAATACCGCCTTCTTCAATATCAGCTTGGATCACTGATGACGTTAACGGTAGTTTGTAGTGTTTAATTATTTCATCTCGAATTACTTCTGCTGAATAAGGCTTACCTGCGTAGTGGGCAATACTTGTAAATCCATCTCCATCGATATGCAAAGTAAGCATTCGCCTGCCGCTTTCGGTGGTTGTATCTGGCACTAATATAGGTGGTAACCCCATTGCTTGAGTAAGCAATGTACGCGGATCAATAACCCATTTGCTGCCTTCCATCGGAAATGTGTCGATTAACCAAGGAGCGGCCACGACTGCACCATATTTAGTTTTAGCCGCTTGTAAAATACTTATATTATTAGCAGACTTTATTGTTATTAGAGGAGTCGCATCAGTTGCTAATTTAAGTAAGTATGGTTTAACAATAGGGGGAGGTGTTGTTGACTCCCCTTTGAGCCAAGGTGCAAAGCTATCTTGTTTATATGGACCTTCAGGTAATGTGTTTAACGACTCAATACCTAAGCTTAATAATAATTTAGTTGATTGTGGTAACTCGCCTAAAATGAGTTCTGGTACAACACCTAAATTAGCTTCAAGCCAATTGTTTAGTGTTGGTGTGTAAAACGTATCGCTTGTGGTCCACGAGATAATACCTGCATGCAAGCTAGGATCAACCAAAGGTAAGTCGCGCTTTGCCATATCTATGTAGTCAGGTATATATCCCAAATACTCAATCATGGTCGCTAGTTTTAAATGTACGGTAGTGTAAATGAGTGGCTTTACGTTACTGTTGTACGGAATGAGGATGCGTCTTGGTACTGGTGATATAGTTGATGTACCCCATGTTTGTAAGTGCCCATCAGTTACCCAGGGAATAAAACCTGCCTGTTTTATTTTTTGCGCCATAGCAAGACGGTTGTCAGGCTGTGCATAATCAATAACTTGTACTTTAAAACCAAGCTTTTGTGCCGTTTTTAATTGTGCACTTAGCCAAGCTTGATCGTTCTCGGTGGTTAATTTGTAGCTATTATTGATTGGGTTGTAATGGCTATATAAACCTTCAGCCACTAAATCACTGGCTAAACCAGTAAGTCTAGGTAGTAACTCAAAGCCTCGGTTGAGGATAAGGTGTTTATTAAACGTGTCAGACAGACTCTTTATAATTGCGACTAAGCCATTTTGTTGATCTGATTTACTATGCTTGTCATCTAAAAGCTGATAGCTGTCTAGGGTATCTAAAAACAAGCCACTGAAGCCCCGTGCTTTTAAAGTAGCTGCGTTATTTTGCACACGTTGTTGCCAATGCTTAGATGTTAAATCGGCAATGTGACTATTCCAGTTAGGGTTAACTGCGAGTGAAGACTCACTTTCAATAAACGACTCACCCACACTTAAATAAGCGTAAACAGCAATGTTTCGTTTTTTAAACCAATTGAGTTCGTGCTCAGTCACAAGGTCAGGCTGAACTACAACGCGAGAATAAAAGGTCATTTCGGCTAATGGCATCGGCGCTGAGTAGTAAAAAGCGATACTATTATTTACAGGCGTTGCGAATGCGTGAGCCGACACTAAAAGTGCAAGGTATAAAATATACTTCATTAATAATTCATTTTTATTTGATTATAACTGTGACTCAAAGTGATGTGTTCCAATTTTTATCTAGTTGTTTGGTATTAGGAATATAGGACTATTATATGTTAATGGAAGTTTGATATCTATATATTCATTATTTATATGAACCTAAAACCAATATTAACATGGCTAATGACTTAACTCATTACATACGAAGCAATTGGGCCGCTCAATACGCTATCAAATTAATTTTAGATCAATACAGCCGTTAGAATTTTGAATATAACAAAAAGGGTGGTAAATAATATATTGATTAATACAAAGGTCGCAGTGTTTTTAGTGTTCAAATACCTCCCTTGTGACTATAATATCAGCACGCAGAGCATGGTATGAGTATACTCCCACCAAATTTTTTATTTACTATGTTTTAAACCCAATAAAACATAGTAAACAGTCGTAATATAACTTTGGCAATTGTCGTTATATATGCATTTATACACCCCGGAGAGAAAATGAGTAATTTAAGCTTGAAAAACAAATTGCTGTTACTAGCTATTTTACCGCTAATGCTACTTTTGATCAGCTTAATGCTGAGTTCTTATTATTTAGAGAATAAAAATCAGCAACAAAATTTTGAAGCATTTCAAACTAAGTTAATAAGTGACAAGCAAACGTTACTAAGTACCGAAATTGAAATTGCTAGCAAAATTGTTCGCTATCAATTAGCAAATGGCTCTGAGCAAGATGCTAAAAACGCTTTAAGAGGCTTAACATTTGGTCAAGGTGGTTACTTTTTTATATACGACACCAATGGCATTAGTGTTTTTCATGCATTACTAGGTGATGCTATTGAGGGGCAAAACAAAATAGGGATGACTGACCCTAACGGTAAAAAAATAATAGTGGGCTTATTAGAGCAAGCTAGAAAAGGCGGTGGCGCTTTTAACTATCATTTTCAAAAACCAAATACCACAGGCTTAGTTGAAAAGATGGGCTATGCAGCAATGATACCAGGCACAAACTGGATGATTGGTACTGGCGCATATATGGATGATATAGACGCAGAGCTACTTAAATACCAAACAGCAATGCAAGAGCACATGAATGATAAGGTAATGACCTTATTATTAATTGCTTTATTTTGGGTTGTTTTAACAATTATATGTGCGTTAGTTGCCGCAAACACAATGGTAAAACCAATACAGCGCATGGCGCAAAGCCTTGACGATATTGCAAAAGGTGAGGGCGATTTAACTAAGCGTCTAGACATTGATACTAATGATGAAATAGGTCAACTTGGCGAAGCATTTAATATGTTTGTAAGTAAGCTAAATGGCATTATTGCTAATGTGGTTGATGTAACACACGACGTAAAAACAGCTTCTGGTGACATAAATACACAAACACGATTAATTGAAGACAAGTTACTTAATCACAATCATGAAACAGACCTTGTTGCAACGGCTATTACCGAAATGTCGGCTACTTCTCATGAGGTGGCTCAAAATACAAACCAAGTGGCAGAGTCAACTCAAGCGGCAACGCAAGAAGTTGCTAAAGCTCAAGAGTGTGTTGATATTTCACTCTGTGAGGTTTCAAACTTAATGGGCGAAATTAACTTAGCTGCTGAACAGGTTGATTCACTCAGTGATCAATCTAAAAAGATTAATAGCGTACTAAGTGTAATTGGTGGAATTGCTGAGCAAACAAACTTACTTGCACTTAATGCTGCAATAGAAGCTGCGCGAGCAGGTGAGCAAGGCAGAGGGTTTGCAGTTGTTGCTGATGAAGTAAGAAGCCTAGCAAGTCGTACTCAAGTTAGCACATTAGAGATTAGTGAAATGTTGAGTGAGCTACATAACTTAGTATCAGATGCAGTTGCAGCAATGCAAGCAAGCCAAAGTAGTTGTAATCGCTCTGTTGAATCCTCTCGTGCTATTTCAGAAAGTTTAGGCGCGGTAACAAGCTCAGTTAGATCAATTAACGATATGAGTACGCAAATTGCGACAGCGGCGCTGGAGCAAAGTAGTGTTACAGAAGAAATAAACCGTAATGTATTTGCTATTCAAGAAATAGTTAATGAGCTAACTATTTCAAGTAAAACTACCTCTTCGGTAGGTCAGCATTTAGCTGGGCGTGGTGAAAGCTTAGGACACTTAGTTGGCCAGTTTAAGATTTAACAAAGCTCAAAGCCCTACACTAAAAGCCGCTAATAGCGGCTTTATTTTTGTAGGCGATTTTTTATAAAAATTATTGAATTTTTTGTATGCGTTAAGGTCTATCAGCATGCAAATATACTTATACAGTGGAATAACTATGCAAAACATGCCATCAATTAAACGTTGTACTCGAGAAGAGTTAGCGCCAGAGCAAGATTTGGGGCGTTTAGTCTCTTTTTTACGTTCGAGATTAGCCATTCATGTTGATGCCAAGTTACTTCCTATGGACTTAACTTCTGCGCAATATATTGTGGTTGTACTACTTGCGAGAGAGTCGGTTAATACGCTTGCAGGACTTTGCGAGTATATGGTTTATGATCGTGGCGCTATGAGCCGCTTACTAAACCGACTTGAAGAAAAAGGACTCATTATTAAAACGCAATGTGAGCTTGATAAGCGCTCAACTATTTTGTGTTTAAGTGAAAAAGGTAAAGCTCTTTGCCCTGAAATTATGCCTGTAGTGAACGAAGTCTATGCGCAAGCATTAAGTGGTTTTTCAGAGCCAGAAAAAAACCAAATAATCGACTTACTTTTCAAAGCTATAAATAATCTTGATTCACTGCCAGACTCCCCCCAAAAGTAGATTATCAATAAAATAGCGATACTGTTTCAATAGAAAGTTAGCGTGCTAATTAGTTGATCTGATTGTGCGCAGAATCTAACTTTGATAATATAGTTGCCTAGGCAATTAAAGTTATCATCTTGTTAGGTTTGTTATGATTGAAAATAATTTGTTAGTACAATTACAACAGCAATTTCCAGAACATACTTTTATGCAACATCACTTAAGTGTTGTCCATAGGGGACGTTTTGCTAACGCGATTGTGTATCGATATAAAGATAATGAATTTGATTTAATCGTTAAAGATTTTAGCCAAAGCCCCTGGTTTATCCGCAAAACATTTGCACGAATGTCGGTAAATCAAGAGTATAAAGGGTTGAGCCGTTTAGCAGAGCTTGATGCAGTTGCTAACCGCTTTTGTAGATTGTCGCCGATAGCGGTTGCTTATAACTATATTGAAGGCACGCCACTGCGCGCTTTAATTCATGAAGACAAAACACTACCTGTTAACTTTTTTAGTGAGCTTGAGCGTCAAGTAGCAAAAATGCATCGCAAAGGCATCGTGCATTTAGACTTGCGTAATATGGGTAATATTTTATGTGGCGCAGACGGTAAACCTTACTTTATTGATTTTCAGTCCACTATTAGCTTTTCTCGTTTTCCACGTTGGTTGCAACGCTTTATGCGAGGATCTGACATGTCAGGCGTATATAAAGCATGGAATAAATTGGGTGAGCAGCCTCTGCCACAAAAAAAGCAAGACTATTTAGAGCGCTTTAATCACGTGCGTAAACGCTGGATTTTTAAAGGTTATCCAATACAGCGAGGCTATGCGTGGGGCGCTGCACTTATTACTCAATTTGTAGATTCTGACTTAGTACGAAATATTACTGATAGACTTTAATTTAAAGCATAAACCGTAATTTAAAAACACCTAATTCATTGTGTGATTTTGCCCATATTAGCCTAGCTAATATGGGATTTTTTTTTATTATAAGTAATCCCTTTAGTTTGCTTACTTGTTGTTTAATCCCTCAAAAATAATTCCTTTTACTGTTTTTTTAATTTTTTAAAATAAATATTAGTACTGCATTTAGTTTGCCCATACAATGCGCAAAAATAGCTTGCGCATGCTTAATAAGTTCACGTTTTTTCTGCAATTTTTTATTGTTCAAGTAGACTATAAATAATGTGCGCTTTTAAATTTTAAGGTTTTAAGATGATTGAGTATCCGGTAGACCAACTTCCACAGCTCATAAATGATTTATTGCAATGCGATACAACAGAACGCAAAAATAAATTATTAGCAGATGCGCAGTTAACGCTTTCAACAGAGCACCTGTCATTACTTTTTGAGGCGATACCAAAAGAACAACGACTTGAAATTTGGCAGTTGCTTGATGAAGACACGCAACACGAAATTTTTGTTAATTTAAGTGAAGATAGTTGTTTGTGGTTGCTACAAACGCTAGAAGACACTGAGGCTTTTAAACTTCTTGATGAAGTTAATGTAGAAGAGCTACTGGAACTTGAAGAAGTTATACCAGAGCGATTTGTTGAGTATGCAAAAAAGCAACTCGATGAAGCGCAAACCAAACAATATGATTTAGCGCAGCAATACCCGCCAGAGCAATTAGGTCACTGGTTAGGTTTTGACTTTTTAAAAGTATCGGAGAAGCTAACAGCCGGTGGTGCTAAAAAATTGCTACATAAAGGTTTACCGCAATACAGTGAAGTTATTTATTTAGTAAGCCGCAAGGGTAGTTTAATAGGTGAGGTTGCGGTAAATGATTTAATAAAAGCCAGCGACACCGATAATTTAATGACATTGGCAAATCATGACTTTTCATTGCTCCATGCTGATGATGATTTATATGAAGCGGCAGAGGTGGTGATCCACAGTGAAAAAATGGCACTGCCAGTGGTTAATGCTGATAACAAATTACTTGGGCGATTAACCATTGCCTCTGCTTATGAATTACGACAAGAAGTTGCTGATGAAGCAGCCGCTAAAGCCGGTGGTTTACGTGAAGACGAAGACCTGTTCGCAAGTGTGCGAAAAAGTGCTAAAAACCGTGGCATTTGGTTAGGTATTAATTTAGCTACTGCCTTTTTAGCGTCGTGGTTTATCGGTTTATTTGGCGCAACGATAGAACAAGTTGTAGCACTAGCTGTATTAATGCCAGTGGTCGCTTCTATGGGGGGAATTGCAGGTAGTCAAACATTAACCGTTATTGTGCGAGGTTTAGCGCTTGGACAAGTTACAGATTCAAACCGTAATGCGTTGCTTAAAAAAGAGCTGCGTGTTGGCGCTGTAAATGGCTTGGTATGGGCGTTTGTAATAGGCCTACTAACCTTTTTATGGTTTAACGACTTAATGCTTAGTATTACGATTACGGTAGCCATATTATTGAATTTAGTGGCCGCGTCACTAGCAGGTGTTGTTATTCCGTCTATTTTAGACAAAATGAAAATTGATCCTGCGTTATCTGGTTCGGTAATTTTAACTACCGTTACCGATATTGTTGGGTTTGTTACCTTTTTAGGTTTAGGCAGTTTATTGCTTTTATAAGCCTTATACCAATTCGCTTAATTAAGTGAATTGGGATTACTAACAGGAAAATACAATGACCTTTGAAGTCATGATTTGGTGTGCAATTGCTTTGTGTATTTCACAATCGGCAATATTTTCGGGCTTAAACTTAGCGTTTTTTTCACTAAGTAGGCTTCAGCTTGAAATGGAAAGTGCAAAAGGGAACGAGGCGGCCATAAAAGTAATGGCCCTTCGAAACGACTCTAACTTTTTATTGTCGACTATTTTGTGGGGTAACGTAGGTATTAACGTACTACTTACACTACTTTCAGATTCGGTATTAATGGGCGCAAGTTCGTTTTTATTCTCAACTATCGCAATTACTATTATTGGTGAAATAACACCGCAGGCTTATTTTTCGCGTAATGCGTTAAAAATGGCAAGCCTACTTTCGCCGTTAATTAAGTTTTATCAGATTCTGTTTTATATAGTTGCTAAGCCAACGGCTTTAATACTCGATGCATGGTTAGGCAAAGAGGGGATTACGTACTTTGCTGAAAGTGAGCTCAGAGGTATTATTCGCAAACACATAGAGGCTGAAGAAGCTGATGTTCAACACGTTGAGGGAATAGGCGCGCTTAACTTTTTTAGCTTAGATGAAATAAGCGTAACCAAAGAGGGTGAGGTAATTGATCCAGACTCTATTATTGCTTTGCCTACTAAGCTTGATTTACCTATTTTCCCAGACCTTACATTAACAACTGATAATGAGTTTTTACGCAAACTACATAAATCAGGTTATAATTGGGTGATCATTACCAATGAAGACGGTTGGCCTTTATTAGTGGTAGATGCTGACGGTTTTTTAAGATCAGCGTTATTTGAGCCAGATACGTTTGACCCTTATCATTATTGTCACAGACCTATAATTGTTGCTGATGAAGCGATGCGTTTGAGTGAAGTGATTTTAAAAATACGAGCTAATCATTCTTTAGATAAATCGTTTGATGGGGCCATTGATCACGATGTGGTATTAGTGTGGAGCGACGTGAAACGCATTGTTACCGGCGCTGATATATTTGGTCGGTTACTCAAAGGTATGAGTGCACCAAAACTCGAACTGCATGAAAATACAGAGAATAAAAAGCCGCTATAAAGCGGCTTTTTTGTATTTAGTTGGATGGAGCTTTACGCCCAACCTTCGTAGCGCTTACGACGTGACAGCACTATCGTTAATATAATACCTAAAAACAGGCCTAAAAACGCAATAGCACCACCGTAAGTCAGTAGCTGGCGTTTCTCTTTTGAGCTAGCAGCTTCTTTTTGAGTGCGCTCTTGCTCTAGCGTTGTTTTAAGCTTAGTAATTTGAGCAGATAACTGCAGATTTTGATCTGTTAAAGTTTGATTTTGTTCTTGTAGCTGTGGAAGTTCTATTTGAGCTTGACGTAGCTTTTCTTGCATAGTGCTCATTTCGCTACTTAGTGTTTTGTACTGTTGGTGTAAACCAGCTGTTTTAGTAATAAACTTAGTTTCTATCCAGCCTTCGCGGTCTTTATCATCTTTAATTTTTATAAAGCCGTTTTCTTCATTTGATAACAAGGTTAACTTTGTTCCAGCATCTACAGAGCCGAGTAGTCGATAATTTTTACTCGCCCCAGAGCGCATAAAAGTGTATAGATTATCGATAATATAAGCGGTGTTTGCATTCGTTGAATTTGCAGGTTGTGCTTCTTGTGCATAACTCATGAATGTGGTGGCTGTTAAAAGTAGCCCTAATAAACAATGTTTTAGCATTTATCTACCTTGTTGATCTAACTGCGTCCGTTATGAACGTGATTTTTATTTCACATAAGTAGTTAGATAGTATGGATTAAATAGATCAATAGCAAGACTGATATTGTAACCCGGTACGGTAACGCAGGAGTAGTTATCGAGTCCACTAGGTTACAAGCCTCACGCTGTGATTAAATTACTCCTAGATAGAACGAAATTTAATCCACAAAGGTCATCAGGCCCTAAAATAAGGTTAAAAAATTTGCATTGTTAAGGCGCTTTGTTTATTTTGAGCACTTATTTATTTTAAAGGTAATCCGCAAACCGAATGGATACTGAGATAGAACTGAAATTTTTGGTATCAGATGCCGTTATTCCACTGATCCCCTCGTTAATTACTCAATTTGCAAAAACGGTGAAGAATAAACCGTCTCGCAGCTTACAAAATGCATACTACGATACGCCAAGCAGAGAGCTTAGAGCGCTTGATATAGGCTTTAGAACGCGTTGTTCTGACAGCGAATGCGAGCAAACTATAAAGCTTGCAGGTGAAGTGGTAGGTGGTTTACACCAACGTCCAGAGTACAATTTACCAATTGAATCAAGCCGCCCTAATTTAATGGCGTTTGATGCTGATATTTGGCCTCATGGCATGCAAATAAGCGCCATCTCAAAAAACCTGTATCCAATATTTAGTACTAACTTTATTCGTCGTACTTGGTTAATTGAAACCGAAAGTGGCGCTAAAATTGAAGTCGTACTCGATAAAGGTGAAATTGCGGCTTCGGGTAAAATTGAAATTATTAGCGAGCTAGAAATTGAGCTTGTTGAGGGCAGTCGTAATGAGCTGTTTGCATTTGCAGATATACTAGTTAGCCAAAACTGCATACGCTTAGGTTTGTATTCTAAGGCCGCGCGTGGTTATCGACTTGCTGATGAAAAACCTTTAATGCCAAGCAAATCTATTGGTTTTGTACAATTACCAAAGTCGACTACTCAAGAGCGTGCTTTAGTTGAAGCCATGAACTTTGGTATTCGCTTTGTACAAAAGCACGAGCAGTGCTATTTCGATAAGCCAAGTTTAAAAACACTTAAACGCGTAACTGACGGCATCAGTTTAATCCGCCATACTTTTTGGCTATACGACGATATAGTATCTAAAGAAAGTACAGAGCACTTACGTACCGAACTTAAATGGTTATTAAGTGAGTTAGCGTGGGTAGAAAACGCGATTCAATTAAAAACGTACACGTCTAAACGCCATGCTTTTTATAAAAAAATTAATGCGGCGCCAGCACTTGCTCAAGTCATTGGCGACTTAAAAGAGTTACAGCCAAGCATTGACGATATAAATGCACTGTTTCACAGCGCACGTTATAATCGTTTATTACTGTCGTTAACTACCTGGTTAATCGATAAGCAATGGCGTAAAGACTGGGGGCAAGCAGAGCTTCAAGCGGCTGAGCAAAATGTATCGTCTATTGCCAATAGGCTTTTTAACAAAGACTGGAAAAACCTGCACGAGTTGCTTCCAAAGGAGCAAGCACTCGATGTCGCTTCGTATTTAAACCTGCGAACTCAGCTTGAAAATAGCCTACTGAGCGGTAACTGTTTAGGATCGTTATTTGATAAAGAAGAACGCCTAGAGTTTAGATTGCCTTGGCTTGATATTTCTCATGGTATTTATGAATTAAGTACGCTTGAGTATTTAAAGCAATTATGTGCAGGGCAAGAAGACGAACAGCTTGCTAAAATCCAGTCATGGCTTGAACAAAAGTCTGAATATTTGGTCAGTGCCATGGAGCAAAGTCGCCTTGCTTCACTAGACATAGAACCTTACTGGCAAAAATAAATGATGCGCTTTTGTAATAAAATTCAGTTGCAAAAGTGCTTATTCGTTATTCTTTTATTAGTTAGTTTTAACACTTACGCTGAGCCCATATGGCATTTGTATAAAAACAAAAATGGCGTAAGTGTGTATTATCAAAGCCACAGTGATAATACCTTTGAAGTAAAAGCGCAGATGAGCGTGAAAGGCGTATCCACCAATGAGTTTTTAGAATTACTTAGTGATACCGATGCCGCACCCCAATGGCTCGAAAATATATCTCAGGTAAAGGTTATTAAGCACATAAGCCCATCAGAAAATTTAGTGTACAGTTATTTTAATTCTCCTTGGCCTATTAGAGATAGAGATAGCATTACTTATTCTTGTTATTCACAGTTAACTGCAAATACAAGCCAATTGCTTATTAGTGCTCGCCCTAATAAGCAGCCCAAAAATAATGGCGTTATAAGAATTACTACTTTAAATGCACGCTGGCTACTGAGCGAGGACAAAGGCCGCCTTGATATTGAGTACCAAGTATATGCTTTGCTTGATGGGGCAATACCTACTTGGCTAAGCAATAAGGTCGGATTGAAAAGTACTTACACCACATTTATAAACTTGCATCATATGCTCACAGATAAGAAATACACTCCAAAACTACCTGTAATCAAAGCAGGTCAATGCTAAATATCGAATATATAATAATTTAATGGTGTGTTGAGTAGTCTTTAACTACGCTTAAGCAATAATGACACGCTATTATTTGGAGAATTGATGAAGTATTTAGTGGCTATATTATGTTTGATACACAGCTCATTCTTATTAGCTCAAGAATATACCTTTGGTGTAGTGCCGCAATACGAGCCGCAAAAGCTAAATACTATTTGGCAACCTTTGTTAAAGCAAGTAAGTAAGCAAACAGGAGTAACAATAAAGCTAATTACAGTTGAGTCTATTCCTGTATTTGAAAAAGCCTTTGCTAATGGCGAGTACGACTTTGCATACATGAACCCATGGCATAGTGTTGTAGCATACGAAAAACAGGGATATTTACCACTAATAAAAGATGCAGGGCGAAAGCTGCAAGGTATTTTACTCGTAAACAAAGACAGTGATATTGATAATTTAAGCCAACTAGAGGGCGCTGAAATAGCATTCCCTGCACCTAACGCATTAGGTGCGTCATTATTAATGAGAGCTGATTTAGCATTGTTATACGGGCTAACAATAAAGCCTGTATATGTCCAAACTCATCCATCGGTGTATTTAAATGTTGCACTGCACTCAACAATGGCGGGCGGTGGTGTAATGGGCACATTTAAACAACAACCAGAAAGCTTACAAAACAAACTCAAAATTCTTTATAAAACGCGTGAAATTAGTCGCCACCCAATTGTCGCCCACCCAAGGGTTGATGCTGCAATACAGTTAAAAGTGCAACAAGCTATTTTAGATATAGGGCAAAGCGCAGAGCATAAACATTTACTTGCAGGTATCCCAATTATTAAACCTAGTATTGCAACTTTAGCTGAGTATCAGCAGTTAACTCAGTGGGGCTTACGCTCTTTTTATGTTGAAAATTAGAGGGTTTCGTAGCCTAAGGGCGCAAAGCTTTATTGTGGTATTGCTTTGTGGCTTGCTTATGGCCTGTCTTTTTATGTTTTACGCCTTACCGGAACAAGCGCGTTGGGTAAACGATGGCCTTTCAAAGGCTGCTCAGCGTTCTTTAGCGCAGTTATCGACTTCTATAACGACTCCGTTATTAACTAGGCAATATGCAGAGCTATATGAAGAGATAGACAGTCAACTTCAAACTCGCCCTAATTGGAAAAGTATTAAAATTGTTGATGTTGATTCAAAAAACCAATTGTATCCGCTTGATAATTGGGTTGGAGCAAATGAAAACGGCGACATGCTGTTATCTCAACAGGTGGTATTTTTAGACAAACCGCTGGCTAATATTAGCTTGGTTGTTAATTTTACGAATGAAATTAACGAATCTTCAAAACTTCATTACACCTTAATATATATACAATTTATTATTTTAGTTATCGTTTTTATAGGTTTAGCTTGGCTGGTGGATTACAGGGTTACATCGCCTTTGAGGACGCTAAAACTTGGGTTTTCACGTTTAGCCAAAGGCGACTTTGATTGCCATATAGATAAACAACAACAAAATGAAGTGGGCAGTGTAATAAATGCATTTAATAATATGGTTGATGAGGTTGCGAATAACCATCAAAAATTAAATGCATTACGAATTCAAGCTGAGTCTGCAAGTAAAGCAAAGTCAGATTTTATGGCTAGTATGAGCCACGAATTAAGAACTCCATTAAATGCAATTTTAGGCTTAGCCCAGCTGTATGGATATGATGAGAGTGCTAATAAAGTACAAAAAGAAAACGCGAAAAGCATTTATCAAGCTGGAGAGCATTTACTATTACTCATAGACGATGTGCTTGATTTAACGGCTATTGAGTCAGGTAATATGCAGTTTAGTTTTTCTTATGTGCCTATTAAAAGCATATTAGAAGAGTCAGTAGAGCTTGTCACTGAGCTTATTAAAGGGCAATCAATAACACTGCAAACTCACGGTTTTGAGTCCTTAGAAGGGTTGAGTATTTATATTGATCAGCGCCGCTTTAAACAAGTGATGCTTAACTTGCTTTCAAATGCGATTAAATACAACAAACCAAATGGCAGCATTAATATTAATTGTCGGGTGTTAAGTAATAAACAATGCGAAATAGATGTAATAGATACCGGATGTGGATTTTCTCCAGATGACATTTCTCGCCTATTTAAACCTTTTGACCGCTTAGGCGCTGAAACCAGTAAAGTAAATGGAACCGGTATTGGTTTAGTGATAACTAAGCAGCTGGTAGAGCGTATGCAAGGGTCTTTGAGCGCACAAAGCGAGCAGCACAAAGGTTCTTGTTTTACGCTAAACTTTTACAGTTTTGATCAAACTGACTTGCCAGCACAAGTGCAAGCCCCTCAAATAACACAGCAAAGCTTAAATGCGGTAACGCTTCCTACGCTTGAGGTTTTAGTGGCAGAAGATCAAGTTACAAATCAGCAAGTGTTAAAACAGCAATTAACTATGCTTGGAGTGTGCTCTACTTTTGTAAGTAACGGTGAGCAAGCTTGGGAGGCCATACAAAATAAACGCTTTGATATTTTACTAACCGACATTCAAATGCCCTTACTCGATGGGTTAGGGTTAGCCAAAAAAATACGCGAAAACACTCATTTTGATGAACTGATTATAATTGCAATTACGGCCAACATTACCAAAAACAACATAGATAATTGTTATGCTTGTGGAATGAATGGCTTTTTAACAAAGCCCATTGAGCTTGTTAAATTAAAGTCGTTATTGATGGAGCATTCTCAAACTATGGTCAATACACGTTCAGAAAAATCAGATGGTGAAAATATAGCTTCAGATAGTTTTGATCAACTAGATATCACATTATTAAAAGCAATGCTTGGTGATGATCCTACTGTGCACTGTATGGTGTTTAATGCGTTTTTACAAACGGCAGGGGAGCAAATTAAATTAGCTAATGCGTATGCTAAGAGTAAAAATTATGTTGATTTGGCTTTTCAGGCTCATGCATTAAAGTCGTCTTCAAAGTCTGTGGGGGCTATTGAGTTGGCAAATATATGCCAGCAGATAGAAACACAGGCAGAAAACGAAACAGTCAAAAATGAATATATACAGCAGCTGGAAGAGCGCTTTAACGATGTAGTCACACAACTTAAAAGCTATTGTTTACGATATGAAAAACGCACATAAAAAATGGCTCTTAAAGAGCCATTTTTTGTTTTAGGTATATTAGTATTTAGCCGCTTGCCCTTTTTTGGGTAAAGCGTGCTGTATAAAGTCACGTAAATCGTTATTAGAGCTTTCTAAATCAGCGTGGCGAAGGTACATCATGTGTCCGCTTCTGTAGCCTTTAAAGCTCAAACGGTCTTTCATTTTACCGCTTGGGTCTAATTGCCATAACGTATATTTAGCGTCAAAGTAATTGGTTGCGCCATCAAAGTATCCTGATTGGATCATCACGTTTAAGTAAGGGTTTTGCGCCATTGCTAAACGTAGATTTTCGCCTGTATTATTACCGGTTCTATCCCATGGATGGACATTACCAAATAAGTTATATTTTACATCAGTTTTATAGTTTAACTCTTCACGTAAGTAGTGATTAATTGCAGGAGTGAAAGAGTGTAACCAAGAGGTAAGTTCAGCCCAGTAGTCTGGGGACTCACCTGCGTCGCGTTTATCTATTCCTAAATAACGAGAATCTAAGCGACCCACAGTTTGACCACGTTCACGTAGTAGCTCTTTCCAGAAAAACTGAGTTGGAATATCTAAGTTATTTTGCTCAACAAATTTTTCTGATAAGCCAGCGTAGTGCGCCATTTTTGTAATTATGCGTCGCTTTTCATCAGCATTAATAAAGCCACCCTTAGCAAGCGCAGGGATTAACTCGTTTACAGTAAATTCTTCAACTTCAGGTAATAACTCATCAAGATCTTTAACTTGTAAATCGGCGTTAAGTGCTTTGTGATACCAAGCAGTCGCTGCAAAGTAAGGTAGGCGGTTAGCGGCTTTAATCGGACCGTCGCGCTTAATACCAATATCGGTAGGTGATACGAGAACAACACCGTTTATGTACATCCACTGACTGTTTTGAAGCTCATGAGCGAGTCCAGACACACGTGTTGTACCGTAGCTTTCACCAATTAAAAATTTAGGCGAGCGCCAGCGCTGGGCTCTATTTACAAAAGTATTTAACCACTCAGCAAGGTATTTAATATCGGCATTAACACCAAAAAATAGCTCTTTTTGTTTTGCTTTAGAAGGCAGTTCGCCTTTTTCGTTTTCAAGTACGCGTGAGTAGCCAGTATTTACCGGGTTTACGTAAACAATATCGGCAATATCAAGTACAGAATATGGATTGTCTTTTACGCCATAAGGTTGAATTGGATAGCCTTCGTCATCAATTTTTAATACGCGAGGGCCAGTATAAGCAAGATGCATCCATACAGAAGCCGAACCCGGCCCGCCATTAAATGAAATAAGTAATGGGCGAGTTGTTCTGTCGTCAACTTTGTCGCGTGTGTAGTAGGTGTATTGTAGTGTAGCAACCGCGTCACCTTTATCATCCCATACAGGTTGTGTGCCTGTAGCTACGGTATAACTAAAACGCTGGCCATTAATTTTAGCCTTATGTTGGGTAACTACTTTGCTGTCTACATCAATACGACGTTGGTTATCGGCAAGCGTGCTTGTACTAATTATTAATGCAATAACGGTTATCGGTAAACTGATAATACGACTAAGCTTCATTAGGTGTCCTTATTATTGTTGATACATCATTAAAGATAAAAATGAGTTAAATAACAAAAGTATTGAGACTAGTGGCCGATAATACTGGTTAAGTAAGGTATTAATATATTGAAAGACGCGTATTAATCGCTTTTATAGTTATTTTGGATTTACTTTCTTTATTTAGTTAATTGCAAAATTCAGGTATATTGCGGCCTACTTGTATTGATTTTTTATACAGGCTATCACCAAAAAAATCTAACGGATTACGCTTTCAAGCACATAAGTGCACTCTACACCGGATGTTTATGACTAATGCTATTGCAGTAATTGCGTGGTATTTGTCGTTTTGTGGTAAAACTAATTAAAGGTAAAGAGAAGCTTTATGCAAAGAGTATTAGTGGTTGAAGACAGTAAAGTAGTGCAGCAGGTACTTCGCCACTTAACTGCACAATACCTTGATGTGGCAATCGATTTTGCTTGGTCTTTAGCTGAATGTGCCACTTACGTAGAAAAATACGACTACACGCTTGCGTTAGTTGATTTAACCTTGCCAGATGCTCCTCACGGTGAAGTCGCAAAATATACTTTATCTAAAAAGATTCCTACGGTTGTTTTAACCTCAAAAATAGATGAGTACAAGCGCCAACAAATGCTTGAATTAGGTGTAGTTGATTATGTTATTAAAGATAATCGCGACTCTTACCATTACGCCGTTAAACTCGTTGCGCAATTGCTAAGAAACCAAGGTTGTAAAGCATTAGTAGCAGATGATTCATTACTGAGCCGCTCGTTAATGAAGCAAATGCTTGAAAAGCAATTGTTTGATGTGACAGATGCCCACGATGGACAACAAGCACTCGAAATATTAAAAGCTAATCCTGATATAAAGCTACTTATGACCGACTACGCTATGCCTTCTATGGATGGCTTTGAACTTGTAAAAGCGGTACGTAACTTTAGAGGCCGAGACGACTTAGCAATTATTGGCTTGTCGGGCGCGGGGAAACATGGCCTATCAGCGCGATTTATTAAATATGGCGCCAATGACTTTTTAACAAAGCCATTTATGAATGAGGAGTTTCATTGTCGAGTACTTCAAACAATGGAGCAACTATCGTTAATTTCAGATATTAAAGAAAGCGCGCATAGGGATCATTTAACAGGGCTTCATAATCGACGCTATTTTTATCAATATGCAGAAAAGCTCCTTAAAAGTAAAAACCAGAAAAATACTCTCGCATTGTTAGATATCGATTTTTTCAAAAATATTAACGATACATTAGGCCATGAGGGTGGCGATCAGGCTTTAAAGCAGGTTGGTTCATTAATCCGTACTACGTTTTCAAAGTTTACAGTTGCACGGGTTGGTGGAGAAGAGTTTGCCATAATATTACCTGAGATAGAGCTTGAACGTGGTCGTGAATACCTTGAAGCATTTAGAAAAAAGCTGGCTAGTTACGATTTTTCTATCAGCGATAAATCAATTAAAATTACTACAAGTATAGGCTTGGCAGACTTTCAAGACACTAGCTTGACGCAGGCAATGCGTGTTGCTGACAAAGCATTATACGAAGCTAAAAACCAAGGTAGAAACTGCGTGGTATAGCTCTGTTATATAAAGCTAAGCATGCAATTAATATATTGCACGCACCAATGTAGATAACTTGTTAAATTAACGCACCTAATTGGTGCGTTTTTTTTGTTATTTAGTTTCTGTTTTTCACTAACTTATTGTTTTAAAAAATATAAAAATAGTGGCACAAAGGTTGGATTGTTTAACCCAACAGGATAACAATAAAGAGTCCGAGGGGGCCGCTATGAAAATGATTAGTGCAATCATAAAACCATTTAAATTAGACGACGTGCGTGAAGCACTCGCTGATTTAGGAATTGAGGGGATGACAGTAGTTGATGTTAAAGGTTTTGGACGTCAACGAGGTCATACTGAGTTATATCGTGGTGCAGAATACCAAGTAGATTTTATTCCTAAGATCAAACTTGAAATTGCAACTCGTACTGAAAATTGTCAACGCGTTGTTGAAGCAATTACTAAAATTGCATCAACAGGTAAAATCGGTGACGGGAAAATTTTCGTGTACGACTTAGATCAAATTGTTCGTATCCGTACTGGCGAACTTGACGAAGAAGCAATTTAAGGGGGTCTCATGGAAAATACAATAATAGAACTAAAGTTTTCACTCGATACCTTCTATTTTTTAATATCAGGTATATTAGTAATGTGGATGGCAGCAGGTTTTGCCATGTTAGAAGCGGGCTTAGTT
The DNA here is from genome assembly GCF_014163785.1 of Pseudoalteromonas sp. SR43-7. Lineage (NCBI taxonomy): Bacteria > Pseudomonadati > Pseudomonadota > Gammaproteobacteria > Alteromonadales > Pseudoalteromonadaceae > Pseudoalteromonas > Pseudoalteromonas sp. SR43-7. Next base: position 112,184 of record NZ_JACJDY010000001.1, read on the forward strand.
CGTTCTAAAAACACAGCTGAAATTTTAACTAAAAATGTCGCGCTGTATTCAATTGCATGTACGATGTTTTTATTAGTTGGCTACAACATTATGTATGTAGACAATGCCGAAGGTGGTTTTATTCCTTCAATAGGCGCTTTAATTGGCACACAAGCTGCTGATGCTGACCATTCTTTAGAATCTGATTTTTTCTTCCAAGTAGTATTTGTTGCAACGGCTATGTCGATTGTATCGGGTGCAGTTGCTGAGCGTATGAAGCTATGGGCTTTCCTTGGCTTTGCTGTAGTACTAACTGGTTTTATTTACCCTATTGAAGGTTACTGGACATGGGGTGGTGGTTTCTTATCTGAAATGGGCTTTGTAGATTTTGCAGGTTCTGCAATTGTACATGGCGCAGGTGCAGCTGCTGCACTAGCGGGTGTGTTAATCCTAGGTGCTCGTAAAGGAAAATATGGTAAAAACGGTGAAATATACCCAATTCCAGGTTCAAACTTACCACTTGCTACACTAGGTACATTTATTTTATGGATGGGTTGGTTTGGCTTTAACGGTGGTTCTCAATTACTACTTTCGGATAAAGAAAACGCAACAGCGGTAGGTCAAATATTACTTAATACTAATGCAGCTGCTGCAATGGGTGCTATTGCTGCACTGTTTGTATGTAAGATACTTTGGGGCAAATCAGATTTAACCATGGTATTAAACGGTGCATTAGCAGGTTTAGTTGTAATTACTGCTGACCCACTTTCACCTTCTCCATTAATGGCATGTTTACTAGGTTTACTTGGTGGCTCATTAGTTGTGTTTAGCATTATAGCACTTGATAAAGTTAAGATTGACGATCCAGTAGGTGCTATCTCTGTACACGGTGTGTGTGGTGCATTAGGTATTATGTTAGTACCGCTAACCAATGGTGATGCAAGCTTTGTTAATCAGTTAATTGGCCTACTTTGTATTCTTGCCTTTGTATTTGTAGCATCATTTATTGTTTGGACTGTGCTTAACAAAACAATGGGTATACGAGTAACTGAAGAGGAAGAACTAAACGGTATGGATCAACACGATTGTGGTATTGAAGCCTACCCAGAGTTTGTTTCTGTTCGAAATAGCTAATAGTTTATTTAAATAATAGTGTGTTTACACAAAGCCCTACTTCGGTAGGGCTTTTTTTGTTTCAGGGGGGGTTAACTTTTCGGATGTTAGGATATGCCCAATATGCTAAGCTCACACTCGTGAATAACCCTTGGAACAAATTACACTTAAATGGCCGACAATAAAAAAACACCTACCAGCAAGCCTGCAGCTAAACGTGCTAGTAAATCGTCAAGCACGACAAAAAAAAGCACATCAAAGGGCAGTAAAAAAACAGTGAAGCCCACTGTAAAACGCTCTTTTATGAGAAAAACATGGTCAGTGTTTTGGAAATTCAGCTTGGCTGTTTTTATTGCAATGGCAATGTATTTCATTTATTTAGATTCAAAAACTACACGTATATTTGAAGGTAATAAATGGCAACTTCCAGCGCAAGTGTATGCTCGTTCCATGGAGTTTTATCCGGGGCAATTTTTATCAAGCCAAGAAGTTGTGTTTGAATTAGAGCGTTTACATTATTCATCTGTTAATAGATTAAGCAGAACAGGGCAGTTTGTTAAAACAGCAGATAGCATCAAGATTTATCGCCGTGATTTTGAATTTTATGATGGCCTTGAAGAATCACATATTATTGAACTTCGTTTTGCAGGGCAAAAAGTTGCGACCATTAAAGATAAGTTCGGCAGACGTTTAAACTCTGCTCGCCTAGAACCTGTGCAAATAGCGCGAATTGGCAACGACTCTAAACAAGATAGAGAATTTGTACCGCTAGATAAGTTCCCAGCCATGCTTAAAGATACGCTACTGGTAGTTGAAGACCGTGATTTTTATGATCACCATGGTGTGTCGGTGTTTTCTATTTTACGTGCGCTTTATTCAAATATTAAAGCGGGACGCACCGTTCAAGGTGGCAGTACGCTTACTCAGCAATTAGCTAAAAATATATACCTCACGCGTGAGCGTTCTTTAGTACGAAAAATAAATGAGGCCTTTATTGCCCTTATTTTAGATTATCGCTATTCAAAAGATCAGATATTAGAAGCTTACTTAAATGAGGTATACCTAGGGCAGTCATACAACCAAGGTATCCATGGTATGGGGCTTGCTTCTGACTTTTACTTTTCAAAGCCTGTAGACGAGCTTGAGTACGATCAAATTGCTCTGCTGGTGGCAATGGTTAAAGGCCCGTCTTATTACAACCCACGTCGTTATAAAGAGCGCACAATGGAGCGCAGGGACTTAGTGCTACGTCTAATGGTCGAAAATAAGTTACTTAGCACAAAAGAGTACCGTGCATCGCTTAATCGCCCAATTGATATTGCGCCAATGAAAGCCAGTTTACAAAAATCATACCCAGGCTATTTAGAGCTAGTAAACAGAGAGTTAAATGAATTATTACCTGATCAGCAAACACTTGATGCAGGCGTAAGAGTATTTACTTATTTTGACTTGCAAAAGCAAACAGCAATGGAAGAGTCGATTGAAAAGAGTTTACCGTACTTGGAAAATCGCCCTAGAACTGAAAAACTAGAAGCAGCCATGATCTCTGTTAATGTAGAAAAAGGCGGTGTTTCTGCACTTATTGCTGGTCGCGATGTTCGCTATTCAGGATTTAACCGTGTTTTAGACACAAAACGTAATATAGGCTCGCTTGTAAAACCTGCCGTGTATTTAACCGCACTGCAATTGCCACATTATAATTTAGCTACTTTGCTTGATGACTCGCCAGTACAGGTCACAAATGAGCAAGGTAAAGTATGGCAACCAGAAAATTTTGACCACCAATACCGTGGTGCAATCCCTCTTTATAAAGCATTTAGTAACAGTATAAATATCCCAGCGGTTAATTTAGGCCTCGATGTAGGTGTTGATAAAGTAGTAAATACATTGAAAGGTTTAGGCGCAACAGGAGCGATAGACGAATACCCATCGCTGCTTCTAGGGGCTGTTGAAATGTCGAGTTTTGAAGTGGCTCAGCTTTATACAACAATTGCTGCAGATGGCGAATATAAAAAGCTCACTGCAATTTCGGCATTAACTGACTCGGTTGGTAAAGTACTTTATAAGCATAAAGTAAATGCAGAGCCTCGTTTTGATAAATCTGCAATGTACATGACCAAATACGCGATGAAACGCGTAACGAAAGATGGCACTGCTAAACGCTTAAATTTACACTTTCCGTCAATCCAGCTCGCTGGTAAAACAGGGACCAGTAACGATTTACGTGATAGTTGGTTTGCAGGCTTTGATCAAAATACAGTGACTGTTGCGTGGCTTGGTCGAGATGATAACAAAAGCACTGGTTTAACAGGTAGCGTAGGCGCATTAGAAGCGTATATTCGTTACTTAAAGCCGCTTAACCCACAAGCAATAGCTGATACTCGTCCACCATCAATTCGTTGGGCATTTGTAAATGAACAAACGGGTAAGCAGGCACCACCAGGATGTGGCAAGGTGATTCAGCTACCGCTTAGAGCGAGTGAGTTCGAGCCAAGACCACAATGTATTCGTTAATTTAAGATTACTTTAAACAACAAAGCCGCTTATTTAGCGGCTTTGTTGTAAGTTGTAGTTAACGCTTAAGATTTAAAAAACTGCATTGATTTGGTTAAATCATTAGATAAGCGACTTAATTGCTGTGCATCTTGTAGCGTTGATTGAGCCGATGTCAGCGTTTGATCTGCTAAATTACTCACTTCTTGCGAATCATTTAATGCTTGTGTTGTTGCATTTGATTGCTGTTTAACACGCTCTGCAATTACTTCACCTTGATGTTTAATATCGCCCATACTTTGCTCTGCACTTTGCAATACTTCATTGGTTTGATTGGCTGCTTTTACTGATTGCTCCATTTTTTCAACACTTGAGCGCATTTTTTGCTGAGTGTCGTCAGATGCTTGCTGTAAAGAGCTAATAATTTGATGTATTTCTTGGGTTTGTGTTTGTGTACGCTGAGCAAGTGTTCTTACCTCATCAGCTACAACGGCAAATCCACGGCCATGCTCGCCGGCTCGCGCGGCTTCAATAGCGGCATTAAGTGCAAGCAAGTTTGTTTGATCGGCTATTTCACTAATCCCTTTACTTACTTTGCTAATTTCTTGGCTATCTTGTGCTAGTTTATCGAGCGCTTGTTGGCTCTCTGCAAATTCAATTTGGAGGTCTTGCATATATTTAGCAAGCTCCATTGTATTATCTGAACCTTGTTTCACATGAGCTGCAGCATCTTGCGCGGTAAGCGTAGCTTGATGCGCAGACTCTTCAACTGCAAGTGCGTTTTGAGCCATATCGCTTAGTGCATTATAAATAGCATTGACTCGAATTTGCTGTTTTGAAACATCATTGCTTGTTTCGCTACTCGCATGTGATAGCGATTTAGTTGCATCGCATAGCTCTTCTGTACTTGCTTTAACATCAAATAATAAATGTGAAAATGCATTAAGTAATGCATTGTAGCGCGATGCAATAATTCCCATTTCATCATTAGTGCTCGAATCGATAGTGGCATTTAAGTCGCCATTCGCGGCTCTATTCGCGGCATCAGCAAAGCGATTAATGGTATCAACAACTGCAAAATAAAAACCAATCATCAAATAAAATGCAAATAGCAAACTGATCAATGAAGCAGCTAAAACAAGATTTCGTGTCCACTGTTGAGTTTGCAGTTTTGCCTCTATAAGGCTCTCAAGTGTTGGAATGCTCTTACTAACAAGTTGATTAATACTACTATGAACGTTGTTTGTTAGCTTAGTGAACTCTGCTTGAGTTAATAGAATATCGTCTGGCTCAAGTAGTTTTTCATCTATCGCTTTTTTAAATGCTCCCACAGCACTGTGTAAATTAGTTAAAGGAGGCATGAGCGCTTTGTTTACTGCTTTATCTGCATTGGTGGCTACATTGAGTATTTTATCGAGTTGTTTTTCGTATAAAGGAAGTGACTTACTAAAATTTGAAAGTGCTATAAACGTATCGGGCGTAAAACGATTACTAGCTAAAACAGTATTAGCGCTTTGCGCTGTTGAGTTTATTTGCATTATAAGTGCAGGAATTGGCGTGACTAAAGAGCGGTTTACATAAGCGCTTGCTAATTGACTGTCTAAGGCTAGATTTGATTGAATAGAAACAAGTTCAAGTACTTCATTTGCTTGAGTGTCTTTTATGTCAAAGCCGAGTGAGCGAGCTATTTTTATATTTTGATTCGTATCTCCCTGCATTTGATTTGAAAGTATAGATCTGTAGCCTTTTAAGCCTTGTTGCTGCATTTTTGAAACAGCAATACTTTCACTTAATAACGAGACTAAAAAAAACAAACTAAGTGCTAGAGGAACGAGTAAAATTCCAAACATTAAGCTGATTTTAGTTTTGTATTTTAAGTTTGCCATTAGCTGGATAGCGGGAAAAGAAAATTGGCGTAATCCTGACATAAGGCTCTCTTGTATTTTTTGTATTAGGGTAAAGGTGAATAGACCTTGTTACGCTTAATTATCATTCATTTATAGTACATTACAAATAAAAAAAGCCCTTTCGGGCTTTTTTCAATCTTTAGTCTTAATTACATATTTAAAAACAAGTGGTTACAAATGTATAAATAGTAATTTTTAGCTTAAAGTTTAGCAAACGAGCGTTCCGCTGCCGCTATTGTGTTTTTTACTTCTTGCTCAGTATGCGCAGCACATACAAAACCAGCCTCAAATGCTGATGGGGCAAGGTAAACGCCTTCTTCAAGCATAAGGTGGAAAAAACGTTTGAAGCGCTCTAGGTCACACTCAGTTGCTTGCTTGTAGGTTGTTACTTTTTCAGCATCAGTAAAAAAGAATCCATACATGCCGCCCGCATAGTTAGTTGTTAGCGCAACACCGGCTTTTTTAGCACCAGCTTCAAAGCCTTCACAAATTGCTTTTGAAATAGCTTCTAACTTATCGTGAAGGCTAGGCTCACTTAATAGCTCAAGTGATTTTAAACCTGCAGCCATTGCAATAGGGTTACCAGAAAGAGTACCTGCTTGGTAAACTGGTCCTACAGGCGCAATGTAATCCATTATTTCAGTTTTACCACCAAACGCGCCAACTGGCATGCCGCCGCCAATTACTTTACCTAAACACGTAAGATCTGGTTTAATGTTGTAATAAGCTTGTGCACCGCCAAGTGCAACACGAAAGCCTGTCATTACTTCATCAAAAATAAGTACTGATTTATATTCGTCACACACATCACGCAAACCTTCTAAAAAGCCGGGCACTGGTGGAATACAGTTCATGTTACCGGCTACTGGCTCTACAATAATACAGGCAATTTCGTCTGCGTATTTTGCAAAAATAGCTTTTACTTCATCTAGGTTATTAAACGAAACTGTAAGTGTATGCTTAGCAAAGTCTTCAGGAATACCTGGAGAATTAGGCACACCCATTGTTAGCGCACCAGAGCCTGCCTTAACTAATAACGAGTCAGCGTGACCGTGGTAACAACCTTCAAATTTTAATATTTTATCGCGACCGGTAAAGCCACGTGCTAAACGAATTGCACTCATTGTTGCTTCAGTTCCTGAGCTAACCATGCGTACTTTTTCGATTGATGGAACTAGCTCTTTTACTTTTTCAGCCATTAATATTTCGGCTTCAGTTGGTGCGCCATAGCTAAGGCCATTTTCTACAGCTTCGTGTACAGCTTGTTTAATTGCAGGGTGATTATGGCCCATGATCATAGGCCCCCAAGAGCCAACATAATCAATGTAACGATTACCGTCGGCATCAAATGTAAACGCGCCTTCTGCTTTTGTAATGAATAGTGGCGTACCGCCTACACCATTAAAAGCACGAACTGGTGAGTTTACGCCACCAGGAATAGAAGCTTGGGCGCGTTCAAATAAGTCTTGGCTAATTGTCATGAAAAATCCTATAAATTGTCACTTAAAAGGGGGTTAGCTGTCGCGTTTGCGGCTAAACCAAGGTACGTCTACTTCATACTTATCGACTTTGTTTTCTACGCCGAGTGTTAAAGCAAACAGTGCCATACGAATTAATACGCCGTTTTGTACCTGGCGAAATATTGCTAAATTGTCGTTACTGTTTAAGTCGTTATCAAGCTCGTTGGCTTCTAAGCGACTGTCACGTGGAAGAGGATGCATTAATACAGAGTTAGGCTTACAGTGAGCGCTGTAAATAGATTGGCTAATCCTAAAGCCGCCACGGTATTTATTTGCTTCTTCTTGCGATGGAAAACGCTCTTCTTGAATACGTGTTTGGTAAACAATATCGGCTGCTAAATTACCTTCCATCTTATTTACTAGCTCAATTTTATGGCCAGCATTTTCTACTGCATCTAAAATGCTTGTTGGCATTTGTAAGCCATCAGGCGCGACCATCGAAAACTTTACGTTTTTATAATGGCACAATAGTTTAGATAAAGAATGCACTGTGCGGCCATACTTTAAATCGCCCACAAGCGCTATATGCATACCATCAATATTTTGACCAAAACGATGTAATTCGCGCTCAATGGTTAATAAGTCAAGCAATGCTTGAGTAGGGTGCTCATTTGGGCCGTCGCCGCCATTAATAACCGGCACAGTACAGCCATCAGCAAATTCACTTACTGAGCCTGCATCAGGATGGCGCATAGCAACAGCGTCAGCATAAGCTGAAATAACGCGGGCGGTATCGTAAAGAGACTCACCCTTAGCAAGGGCTGAACTTTGCATACCTGTAGTTTCACGTACGCCACCGCCAAGTAAGTTAAAGGCGGTGCCAAAGCTAACTCGTGTACGAGTGCTTGGTTCAAAAAACAAATTAGCTAAAATAGCGCCTTCTAGCACCGTAGTTTGCTTTTGCTTTTTAGCATAAGGCTCCATTTTTTTTGCTACTGCAAAAATACGTTCAATGCAGTCTCTGTCTAGCTGATTTACAGACAGTATATGCTCACCTTGGAAACTTAACATGGGGTTATTCCTAATCAATCAAATGGGCGCGATAATCCATAAATGGAGCACGCAATCGCGCGTGTTAAAGCAAGTATTGTAAATTGCAGCGAAGTTTAACATGCGCCGCAAAGCTTATAAATTAGGTTTTATTACCGCAAGCGCCACTATGATGAGCAACGCAATAACTGGGAGCTCATTAAAAATACGGTAAAAGCGGTCTGTCTTAGTGTTGCGGTCATGTTTAAAGTCATTTAATAACTTAAAACAGTAGCCGTGGTATATATATAATATGATCACAAGCACTAGCTTATAGTGCAACCACATACTGTATCTAAACCAATCACGACCATATTCAACAATGGTCAATACACCAAATACAGCGGTTAATACAGCAAATGGGGTAACGAAATAAAGTAGTCTGCGCTCCATAACTTTTAACATAGAGTTGCATGATCTTTCCTCGCTCATAGCGTGATATACAAATAATCGAGGCAAGTAAAAAATACCGGCAAACCACGCAATCATAAAAAATATGTGGAGTGTTTTATAAATCAATAATGCGCTCATAATAGTCCTTATTGTTTAAAGTAAGCTGTTACGAATGGTTAAAATATGATGAATTTGATCCCAGCGTAATAGCCCCATAATTTGTTGATTATCTAAAAGGTTATAAACGTAAAGCGCGCCACTTCTTTTATCTTTTAGGATATCGAAAGCATCGGCTAGGGTGGCCTGACTACTGATGCCCTGCAAGCTAATATAATTTATATTTATTGTTTCATTAGACATTAGCGTTAAATCGTATTCAGCGAGACGATAGCCATTTTCTTCGTCAAAAACAATTAACGGAGTTTGGCTATCCATGGCATCTAATGTGCTTTTTATTTGCACTTTGTCGTCAGAATAAAGCAATTTAAAGTCTTCATCCATATCATCCATTATCCCCACTTTTTGTAATGCTTCGGTAGCGGGAGATACATGGTACGGTAATCCCTGAAAATCTAGTTGCTGCAAAAATATGGAGCGATTTCCAAAAAACTGTAATGCTGTTACATAGGCCGTGGTGATCACAAGCATAGCTGGAACAATTATTTCAGGTGACGATGTAAGCTCCATGACCGTTGTTAAAGCAGCTAGTGGCGCATGCAACGTGGCGGCCATTAATCCGGCCATACCTAACACGCCATAAGTACCCGCTATATCAGTGCCAGGACTAATAAACTGAGCAAAAAAGGCCATTAGAGTACCAATTAATACGCCAAGTCCAATTACCGGACCAATTAAACCACCTGGTATACCCAAACCGATAGCAAACAATGTAGCAAGTAGTTTAGCGATTAAAATAGTTGTGAGTAGCTTTACGTCATCAGGAGATTCAACCGCGATAGTTATTGCGCTCATACCAGAGCCCATAGCATGAGGTACTGCGTAAGCTATTAAGCTGGCAATGCATCCTGCAATTAATAAACGAGGGAACATACTTAAAGGTTTAAATGTTTTAATAATTAGCATTAAGTTTTGATTAAAACTAAATGCAATAGCACCCAGCGCCATGCCGCATAATATTAAATAAGGGTAATGCCAACCACTCAATGGCGCTATGGTAATGAGTGCAAGCTCTGAACCTTCACCAAAAACAAACTGTGTTGCCAGTGCGCCAGTAACAGCGGCAAGCATGATAGGTACAAATATATGTACTTTATATTCACGAAGTACCACTTCCATTACAAAAATAACGGCTGCAAGTGGAGTATTAAACGACGCGGCTATACCTGCCGCTACTCCACAACCACTTAGAGTGCGCATGGCATTATGCGGTAAATGCAGCTTATCTGCCAAAATACTCGCCCCAGTTGCGCCCATATGCACGGAAGGCCCTTCTCGGCCAACTGAAAAACCGCTAATGAGAGCAAGTGCGCCACCAACAAATTGATTAACAGTATTGTATAAAGGCATTTGCCCGTAGTGACGTTTAATTCTGTGTATAACAAAGGGGATACCCAAGCGGTAATGTTTAAACCCAGTAAAGGCAGCAAACGTGGCTATTAGTAATGCAGCAACTAAAGGCATTAGTACACGTTCAAGTGTTGGTAGGGTAGTAAAGTCGTCAGGTGTTTCTAAAAATAAGCTTTGGAAAAACAGAATGGTTAAGCGAAATAAAATAATAAAAAATGCAGCAATTAATCCGGCAACTACGCCTAATAAGCATAATTGTACAGATGTTTTAGGTTTTGCCAGCCGACGCCTGAGTTGCTCAAGCCACATGCATAATTCCTCGCTGTATTTTTCAGCAGCATTTTAGCAAAAGAGTTTAGCTAAGTCCTTGTGATTTTGAAATTTTCGTAACTTATATTAACAATTTGCAGTGAAGATTAAGACCTATTGCCTATAACTAAAATATTTAATGAGTTTATAGCGTATAAAGGTCGCTTTTAGTTTGCTTAAGTATTATTTTAGCTAGTTAATGTTTGGCCACTTTTTTACTAATTTATAGATATAACTTAGAGGAAAGAGTTGTTTTACTATACTTGATTAAAACACTCGGGTATTAGATAATCACGCCATTGCGATATTGAGGGTTTTAAAATGTCTGAAGAATTACCAATCAAGTTCAGCGATGCAGCTGCTGTTCGTGTTAAACAGTTAATCGACGAAGAAGAAAACCCAGACTTAAAACTGCGTGTTTATGTAACAGGCGGTGGTTGTTCTGGTTTTCAATATGGTTTTACTTTTGATGAAAAAGCGAATCCTGGCGATTTAGAAATTGTAAAAAATGGTGTAACACTCGTTATTGATCCAATGAGCATTCAATATTTGGTTGATGGTGAGGTTGATTACACTGAAGGATTAGAAGGCGCACGCTTTTTTGTATCTAATCCAAATGCAACAACAACTTGTGGTTGTGGTGCAAGCTTTAGCGTTTAACAGCTAAACGCTAAATAGAATAAAGCCGCTTTTGCGGCTTTTTTAATGCCTACAAATCGGTTGGTGCGTATTCGGTAATTTGCATTATCAATACAAAAAAGCCGAGCACAAAGGCTGAAAACGCTAAAATATACATAAAGCCTTTTTTACCTTGTTTAATTGGTACGCCGTTGTGGCGCAAAAAAAAGTACCAACCTAAACACAACACGATAGGTAATAAAAAAAGAAGTCTGAACATTACTTGGCCTTTTTAGTGCAAATTATTGCTTAATAATAAACGTGTAACATTAAAAAGGAACAAATATGTTATAAATATTTTTAAGCTGTTTTATGAAGGTAATATTATTTTTTTAATATTTTCTGATAACTTAGGTCAAATATTCAGTGTTTATAAATGTTCGTTCAGGTTGATTTTGTACCGAGTATGTAATTAATTATTTAACCAAAGTGTTAATAGTATATAATGTATCCAAGAATGAGACGGGCAAAATTTCATTCTCAATAAAAACAAATCTTTACCATATTATTAGCGTAGTTTTTAGCTGTGTTGGTGGAGTGAGTAGCAACACATGCTTTATTAAGCAATAGCTTGCTATTGAAAGTATGACTGCTTACCTGCCTACGGCTATTGATGGAAACTACTGCTTTAATAGGTACGTCAAATCATCTAGTAGGAGATGTAAAATGATGGGCAAAACAGTTTCTTCTGAAGAAAATGCAAAGCTAACAAAGTGGCTTAAAACTAAGCGCCATGAAAAGGGTCATACAATGCGAAGCCTAGCACAAGTGCTTGGAACGCCTCATTCGTTTATCGGCAAGATTGAAAATCAAGAACGCCGCTTAGATGTAATTGAGTTTGTTCGCTATTGTACAGCTCTAGAAGTTGATCCACATGAAGCACTTAGCTTGCTAAAAGTAGATTAACTCAATAATTGCTTAGTACACTTTAAGGGGCACTTGATAGTGCTAAGCAATATGTTAATGCAGGGATGCATTAAATATTTTTGTGGTAATTCTTCTCAAGCTCATACAACTTATGCCTAATCAGATATAAAAATATCAACGAGGGTAAAACCATTAAGGCTGTTAAAATAAAGAACAGCGACCAATTTCCCATTAACCAATCATCAATTACTACACCACTGTAGCTTGAAAGCAATGTTCGTCCTAAATTCCCTAATGACGCCAGTAATGCATAGTGCGTTGCACTAAATGCTCTATCGCATAACATCGATATAAAGGCCACCATAGCGACCAACGACCACGCTTGCGTAAAGCCATCAATAACAATAGCAAAGGCATACAGCCTTAGGTCAGGGCCAACTAAAGCAATCCACGAGAAGGCTAAGTTTGAAGCAGCCATTGCAATACCACTTACAAATAAACCCTTAACAATGCCATATTTTTGATTAAATAAACTGCCAACAAAGGTAAATATGATTGTAAGTACCGCTGTACCTACCTTCGAAAATGTAGCTATATCGCTATTACTAAAACCAATTTCTTTATAAAACACAATCGACATGCGCCCTAAAAACGCTTCGCCTATTTTAAATAAGAAAATAAACGCAAGTAATGCTAGTGCTGTTTTAACGCCATTTTTAGTAAAAAAAGCTCTAAAGGGATCAATAACGGTTACCGCAAGCCACGCAACAGTTTTTGTTAAAGGAGTTTGTTTTGTAGAGGACAGTTTTTCAAGGTACACACGCTCAAGCTCAGCATGTACTGCTTCGCGGTTAGTTTCGGGCTCTTTTGCAAACACTGCTCCACTCATTAACAGCAGCATTACTGCAGCTAAAAAGTAATAAATTTGTGGCCAGTCGAGTGAGGGGATATCGGCCATGTAAAATGGAATGGCGCCTAAAAGTGCATAACCTGTCCACCAACCCGAAGTTGCCATGGCGGCTGCAGCGGTTGCTTTGTGCGATTCGCTTTCGCTTAGGGTGTCTATTCTAAAGGCATCAATAGCAATGTCTTGAGTAGCCGAAGCAATGGCGATTAATAAACAAATCGCAGCAACAATTGCTAAATTAGCTTTTAAATCAAGCCCTGCTAATAGCAAGGTGCCAATAAAAATAAAACTTTGGCAAAATAGTATCCAACTGCGACGTTGGCCTAGCCATTTATATAAAATAGGAAGTTTTGTACGGTCAATGAGTGGCGACCACAAAAAGTTTATGCTGTAAGCGCCAAATACAATGCCAAATAGGCCTATCATACTGCGACTTAGCCCTTCATCTTTTAGCCAAGCAGACATAACAGAGCCAATTAAAACCCACGGAAAACCGCTACTCATACCAAATATGAAAATGTGGATTAAGCGTTTGTCTTTAAAGTAAGAAAAATATTCGCTAATAGAGAGAGATTTGCTCATAGGGCCTTCATTGGCTTTGATGCAGAGCAGCTAAGCTGCTCTTAAAAAATTATAGTGGGACTTGTTCAAGTACTTTAATGTTTAAGATGACAACAGGTTTCTTAGGTACGAAATCGTAGCCAATTTTTTCATTAAAACCGGTTTCAACAGTCATAATTTTATCAAGCGTGTCGTAACCATCCATTACGCTACCAAATACAGCAAAGCCCCAATCTTTCCCTGGATTTAAGTGATCGTTATTATCCATATTAAAAAAGAATTGGCGAGTTCCTGAGTGCGGTTGTCTATCTTGATATGCCATAGCAATGCTATACATATCGTTTTTTAAACCGTTACCGCTTTCATTAAAAATAGGGTCATTTTCATGTAGGCCATCATAGTCTTTATCGTAACCGCCACCTTGAATAACAAAGTCGCGATCATTTTCTACATCGCGCTCAATACGGTGAAAAACGCTGCCTTGATAACTTTTGTCTGACACGTAAGTTAAAAAATTATTGACTGTGATGGGCGCTTTAGAGCGATCCAGCTCAACCACGATGCTACCCATTGACGTTACAATTTCTACGCGTGGAAAAATGTTGTCCTTTTGCACAAAGCGGCCTTCTTGGGCTGCTAAGCTACTTACACTAAAGAATAGGCCTAAGCAGATTAAAAAAAGTCGTTTCATAGTTAACCTTCTAAAAATTCTATTAATTCAGGGTCAGATACAATGCGGGTAATAACTTGCTCAGTCAACTTATTGAGCTGACCTTCTATTTTTGCTTGCTCATGACTAAATGGGCCTTCTAAATTAGCACTACCTCTATACACTTTACTAAAGTTACTTGAGGCGCGAATAACACGCACGCCAAGTTCTATGTGGGCTTCGCTGGTATGGCTCACTAGCTTTTCGGTTACAACAGCTTGCAATGCATGAATATCTACTTCAAAGCGAACAGTTGCTAAGTTAGAAATACTGGCTCCATTGCGGCTAAGGGCGCTGTCTAACACACTTTTAATAGAGCTGGTAATGCCTTGGCTTGCAAAGGTTTTAGTTTTGTCTGACTCAATAAGTTTAAGTGTTGATGTATCGCCACGTAAATCAATTACACTAGTACTTAAGCTACTATTTATAGTGCTAATTTGACCATTTTTATAAACAGGGTTAAGTATTACTTGGCTAGGCTGATTCGCGCAGCCACCAAGTATCAGTAATACACAACACCCAATTATAATGTTTGTTAATTTCATTTATAGCATTCCACTATTTTTTGTTGCACTTAAAACGACAAACTTTTTGTTTGAACCTAGCAACTTACAGTTGCCAAACATACGGTTTAATTTATCATGATAATCTAAATGACGATTACCAATAATACGCAGCTCGCCGCCTTCTTTTAAAGTATCTTTTGCTTGTTTAAACATTTGCCAAGCAATATGGTCGGTAACGGCCTGAGCTTGGTGAAATGGAGGGTTACAAAGCACCATATCTACACTGTCTCTTTCAAAGCCTGTTAAACAGTCGTTTTCGATGAACTCGCAGTTATCAAACTTATCGCCTAGGTTAATTTCTACATTTAACCGAGCCGACTCTACTGCCATGTAAGACTCATCAACAAAAGTAACTGATGCATTAGGGCAACGAGCAAGCGTCATTAATCCAACAACTCCGTTACCACAGCCTAAATCAATAATGCTTTTAGCTTTTGGTGTTTCTGGTAAGTAGTTAAAAAAGAAGCGTGCACCAATATCTAACGAATCACGCGAAAACACATTTGCATGGTTTGTTATATTAAACTCAGTACCTTCAAGCTCCCACGTTACAGGGAAATCTGCTGCTTTATATCCGCCTTTAGCTGTACTTAATATAAGACGGGATTTTTTAACTGCTAGGCTAGTTTTTGTTTCACCAATAAATTGCTCAAATGATTTTATTGTTGAGTTGTGAATTTCTTTTGTTTTACCTGCGGCAATTACTGGCGTACCAGGTGCAAGGACTTCACTGAGTTCACTTAACTGAAACTGTAAAAAACCTACATTACGAGGGATTTTAATAAGTACTAAATCAACATCCTGCGGTAATGCAGACAAACTATCTAATTGTGTAAAATCTGCTGTAGGCAGTTTGTTTTCTTGTAAGTTATAAGCCGCAGCTTGGTGGCTAATATAAGAATCGTTAACTGAACAAACCGTTAACTTATTAAAATAACAAGCAAGTGCACCAAAGCTATCGTTTAAAATAAGCAATGAGCGACAATCAGGGTGATGTTCGTTAACATAATTGATAAGGTACTCATCTGCCGAATCCCACGCTTGTAAGCTGCGGTTTTTTTGATCCAAAGGAAAGCGTTCAAGAGTAAAGGTTTTATCGCCTAGCTGGGCTTGCGTCGTCATAATGGTTCGTTGATCAGTAATCTAATGTAGGTAAATTCTAACATGCAACGGCAAAACGCCAACCCCCAACAGTTACCAAATGGCTTTTCTTATCAAAGTAGGGCACTTAGTGCACAAAAAAGCCTCGATCTATTTTATTATTTGCAAAAAAACCTACGTTGGCAGCAACCCGATGTAACTGTTTATGGTAAAACGGGGCCTATTCCACGGCTACAATGCTTCATGAGCGATTTAAATATTGAATACGGCTATTCAAGTAGTAAGCAAATAGTAGAGCCATGGGATGAATTGTTACTTAATATGAGAAGGCGTTTAGAGGCGCACTTAAATCAGCCTCTAAACTCATTACTCGTTAATTATTACCGAGATGGTAATGATACGATGGGCTGGCACAGTGATGATGAAATAGAGCTTGGTGATAAACCAACAATTGTGTGTGTCTCGCTAGGAGCTGATCGGGTTCTAAAGTTAAAGCACAAGGCGAGCAATAAAGTAACCGACTTAAAATTACAAAGTGGCAGCTGTTTAATAATGAATGGACATAGCCAGCGAGATTATCAACATGCAATACCTAAGCAAACAACGCTTGCACATCCTCGAATAAGTTTAACTTACCGATTTATTAAGCACATTAAACAAAAGCAATTTAGTTAGCCAAGCGCTGCGTTAAATTGTTATAGTAAGTATATAAATTAGCTAATTAAAACGGTCTTTTATGTCAATGCAGCAACAGATCCAAGAAAAAATAAGCAACGCTATTGCGTGTAAACATTTAAACGTAATTAACGAAAGCCATATGCACAGTGCGGGCACTGAATCACACTTTAAAGTAATAGTGGTTAGCGAAGGTTTTACAGGTAAACGTTTATTGCAGCGCCATCGTGAAATTAATGAAATTCTAAAAGATGAATTAGCAAATCATATTCATGCACTCGCAATTCATACATATACACCCGATGAGTATACAGAGCAGGGCGGCGAGGCACCTGATTCACCTAATTGTATGGGCGGCTCTAAATTAGCTTAAATAATTAATAGTGATTTGATAGTTACACTTGTGGTTAACTGATCAGATCAGTGTTTTTAGTATTAGCCTTTAAACTAGCGCTAATTTTTATTGTAAAAGATATAGGATGATCAATGGTCATTAAGCCTAAAATTCGTGGATTTATCTGCACAAACGCACATCCAGCTGGTTGTGCAGAGCATGTTCAAGAACAAATTAACTATGTAAAACAACAAGGCGCATTAAAAAATGCACCAAAAAATGTATTAGTTATTGGCGCATCAACAGGCTACGGCTTGGCTTCGCGCATTACAGCTGCGTTTGGTGGTGGTGCTAAAACATTAGGTATTTTCTTTGAAAAAGAAGGTACAGATCGCAAAACAGGTTCTGCTGGTTGGTACAATACCGCTGCTTTTCAAGATGCAGCAGACGAAGCAGGCCTTTGGTCTAAAAATATTAATGGCGATGCGTTTTCTAACGAAATTAAACAAAAAGCAATCGACACTATTAAAGCAGATTTGGGCAAAGTAGATTGTATTATTTACAGCTTAGCGTCTCCTCGTCGTACAGACCCAAATACGGGCGAAGTATACTCATCTACGCTTAAGCCAATTGGAAATGCCGTTACTACTAAAAACTTAAATACATCAAAGCGTGAAATTGATGAAATTACTGTTGAAGCTGCAAACCAAGACGATATCGACAACACCATTAAAGTAATGGGCGGTGAAGATTGGGAAATGTGGATTGACGCATTAAAAGAAGCGGATGTATTAGCCGATAACTTTAAAACGACTGCGTACACTTATATTGGTAAAGAGCTAACATGGCCAATATACGGACACGCTACTATTGGTAAGGCTAAAGAAGATTTAGACCGTGCAACCGCTGCTATTAAAGAATCAACAAAAGATTTAAATGGTGAGGCATATGTTTCATCACTTAATGCTGTGGTAACGCAAGCAAGTTCTGCTATTCCTATTATGCCGTTATATATCTCTGCTTTATTTAAAGTTATGAAAGCAGATGGCACATACGAAGGCACTATTGAGCAAATTCACGCTTTATTTAGTGAAAACTTGTATGGTGAATCACCTCGCTTTGACGACGGTGGACATTTATTCCAAAACTACAAAGAGCTAGAAGACGATGTACAAGCTCGCGTGCAAGCTGTTTGGGATAAAGTAGATACGAGCAGCATTGATGAGCTAACAGATTATGTTGGTTACCATAATGAGTTTTTACGCTTATTTGGTTTTGGTATAGATAGTGTTGACTACGATCAAGATGTAGATTCAGTTAAGCCAATTGCCAATATGATTGACTAACAGAACTTAGTTATAAAAAGCCGCTATCGCGGCTTTTTTTGTATTATGCGATTTGTTGAATTTACGATGAAATCAGGAATGATAATTGCTTAGGCTACCACTTTGGTCTAGCTTGATTTTTATTTAATTCACTTAACAAAACTAAATAAGTGTTTCTGTCGTATAATTTTCATAAATACACTCGCATAGTCATCTAAAATGATGTTAAAATCTCGACAATATGTGATGAGTTTTACTACGTTGCTTGTTTGATATCTCTAGCAAGCTGCTCTTTTGTACCTTGATATAACTTGGAATAACTCAAATGGCGACGTGGTTGATACGATTTTTCAGTTTCTTTCCTTTAATGTAATGCAAGTGCGTATGATCAACATAAAAAAAGGTCTGGATTTACCCTTAGAGGGCGCGCCACAGCAAGTTATACATGACGGTTCTGCTGTCAAACGTGTAGCTGTGCTTGGCGAAGAGTTTATCGGTATGCGTCCAACCATGCATGTTCGTGTGGATGACCAAGTCAAAAAAGGCCAGGTACTTTTTGAAGATAAAAAGAACCCAGGCGTCCTATTTACTGCTCCAGCTTCTGGTACAGTAAAAGAAATAAATCGTGGTGCTAAACGTGTGCTGCAATCTGTTGTTATTGAAGTAGCAGGCAGTGAGCAAATCACCTTTGACTCTTTCAAAGCAGACGAGCTTCCGAGCTTAGAGCGCGAAAAAGCCAAAGAAGTACTTATCCAGTCTGGTCAATGGACAGCACTTCGTGTTCGCCCATTCAGCAAAGTAGCGGCTGTGGATGCAAATCCTAGTTCTATTTTTGTGACCGCAATCGACACAAACCCATTAGCTGCAGATCCTGCAGTAATTATTGCAGAAAATGCGCAAGCATTTGAAGCGGGTCTTGCAGTTGTTTCGCGTTTGACTGATGGCAAAGTATTTGTGTGTAAAAAAGCAGGCAGCCAAGTTCCTAGCTCATCTATAGCTCAAGTAGAAGTACATGAGTTTGGTGGTGTGCATCCGGCTGGCCTCGTTGGCACTCATATCCATCATCTTGATGCAGTTTCTGTTAGCAAACAAGTTTGGCATATTGGTTACCAAGACGTTATTGCGTATGGTCACTTATTCCTTACTGGTGAAATTTACACAAATCGTGTTATTTCGCTTGCAGGTCCTCGCGTTAAAAACCCACGTTTAGTGAAAACACAATTAGGTGCTTCATTGGATGATTTAGTGGCTGGTGAGTTAGAAGACGGAGATAACCGCGTTATTTCTGGTTCTGTTCTATCGGGTTCTATTTCAAACGGTGTTCATGCATTCTTAGGTCGTTACCACGTTCAAGTATCTGTTTTACTTGAAGGTCGCGAAAAAGAATTGTTTGGCTGGATTGCACCAGGTAGTGATAAATTCTCTGTAACGCGTACATTCCTTTCTCACCTTGCACCAAGTCGTTTATTTAAAATGACAACGTCAACAGGTGGTTCAAAACGTGCCATGGTACCAATTGGTAGCTACGAGCGCGTAATGCCGTTAGATATTTTGCCTACTCTATTATTACGTGACTTAATTGCACGTGATTTAGACAGTGCAATTTCATTGGGCGCGCTTGAACTTGATGAAGAAGATTTAGCGTTATGTACCTTCGTTTGTCCAGGCAAATACGAGTATGGTTCTATCCTACGCGATTGCTTAACTACGATCGAGAAGGAAGGCTAGAGAGATGGGTTTAAAAAAATATCTAGAAGATATCGAGCCGAATTTTGAAGCCGGTGGTAAATATGAAAAGTTTTATGCACTGTATGAAGCAGCTGCAACTATTTTTTATACACCAGGCTACGTAAATAAAGGCGCGACACACGTACGCGATAACATCGACCTAAAACGTATGATGATTTTAGTGTGGATGGCGACGTTCCCAGCTATGTTTTTTGGTATGTTCAATATCGGTCATCAGGCCGCTGGTGCTTTAGCACAAGGTTTTGAACTAGCAAACACGTGGCAAGTTGGTTTGTTCCAGTTATTCGGTGGTGAGTTAACCGCTGATGCAGGCTGGGGCGCTAAGATGTTCTATGGAGCATGTTTCTTCTTACCTATCTACGCTGTAACATTTGCAGTAGGTGGTTTCTGGGAAGTAATATTTGCTTCAGTGCGTAAGCATGAAATTAACGAAGGTTTCTTCGTTACTTCTGTATTATTTGCACTTATTTTGCCAGCAACTATTCCTTTATGGCAAGTTGCGTTAGGTATTACGTTTGGTGTAGTAATCGCTAAAGAAATCTTTGGTGGTACTGGCCGTAACTTCTTAAACCCTGCTTTAGCCGGTCGTGCATTTTTATTCTTTGCATACCCAGCTCAAATCTCAGGTGACACAGTATGGACAGCAGTAGATTCTTTCTCTGGTGCAACTATGCTAGGCCAAGCATTTGCTGGCACACTTGACTTTGCAAACATGGAATTATGGTGGAATGCGTTTTATGGTTTCATTCAAGGTTCTGTAGGTGAAACATCTACACTTGCATTATTAGTGGGTGGTTTGTTCTTAATTTACGTTCGTATCGCTTCTTGGCGCATCGTACTAGGTGTATTCCTAGGTATGGTAGCAACTGCATTTTTATTAAATGCTGTTGGCTCAGAAACTAACCCTGTATTTGCAATGCCTTGGTATTGGCATTTTGTACTTGGTGGCTTTGCGTTTGGTATGTTCTTTATGGCTACTGACCCTGTATCAGCTGCATTTACTGACAAAGGTAAATTAGCATATGGTCTATTAATTGGCTTTATGGTGGTTATGATACGTGTTGTGAATCCTGCTTTCCCAGAAGGCATGATGCTAGCAATCTTATTTGCTAACTTGTTCGCTCCACTGTTCGATCACTTTGTAGTGCAGGCTAATATTAAGCGGAGGTTGGCACGTAATGTCTAGTAATAACGAATCAATCGGCAAAACGTTATCAGTTGTTGTAGCACTATGTTTAGTGTGTGCAATCATTGTATCGTTTGCTTCTGTACAGCTTCGTCCTTTACAGCAAGCTAATAAAAACAAAGATATTCAAAGCAATATCTTAGCTGCTGCGGGCATCGACAAAGTTGAAAATGTTCTTGAAACATTTGATGCAAAAATCGAAGCGCGCGTTGTAAACATGACTACAGGTGAGTTTGTAGATACAGACCCAACAATCTTTGACTTTGAAAAAAGCAAATATGATGCAGCGCTAAGTGTTTCCCTTCAAGAGAAAGGCGTTAAAGATATTGCTGGTATTCAACGTGTGACTAAAGAGTCACCGGTGTATATCTCTAAAAAAGAAGATGGCTCAGTTGATGCAATCATTCTTCCTATCCAAGGCTACGGCTTATGGGGCTTAATGTACGGTTTTATCTCGCTTGAAAGCGATGGTGAAACAGTTAAGGGCATTATCTTTTACAAGCATAATGAAACCCCAGGTCTTGGTGGCGAAATCCAAAATCCACAGTGGACTGCTACATGGGAAGGTAAAGAACTTCCAATTCAAATTGTTAAAGGTACTGCGGGCAATGATGAGCATAAGATCGATGGTCTTTCAGGTGCTACATTAACGTCTAACGGTGTTGATCATGCAGTTGACTTTTGGACTGGCGAAAATGGCTTTGGCCCTTTCCTTGCGAAAGTACGTAAAGGAGCATTGAAATAATGGCTGATACTAAAGAAATGAAGGCGGTCCTATTTGGTCCGGTTTTAGCTAACAACCCAATCGCACTACAAGTACTTGGTATTTGTTCTGCGCTAGCGGTAACGTCTAGCTTAAAAAATGCGTTAATTATGTCAATTGCATTGACACTTGTAACTGCGTTTTCGAGCTTCTTTATCTCGCTTATTCGTAACCAGATCCCATCATCTGTACGTATCATCGTACAAATGACCATTATCGCATCATTGGTAATCGTTGTTGACCAAGTATTACAGGCATTTTCTTATGCTACTGCAAAAGAGCTTTCTGTATTCGTTGGTCTAATCATTACTAACTGTATCGTAATGGGTCGTGCTGAAGCATACGCGATGAAGTCGCCACCACTTATGTCATTCCTTGACGGTATTGGTAACGGCTTAGGTTACTCTGTAGTACTACTTACTGTTGGTTTCATTCGTGAGCTATTTGGTAAGGGTTCACTATTCGGTGTTGATATTATCCCATTAGTACAAGATGGCGGTTGGTATCAGCCTATGGGTCTATTGATCTTACCACCGAGTGCATTCTTCATCATTGGTTTATTCATATGGGTACTGCGTACTTATAAGAAAGACCAAGTAGAAGCTAAAGCGTAAGGGGCAAATAGTGGAACATTATATTAGTTTATTTGTAAAAGCCGTTTTTATTGAGAACTTAGCGTTGTCATTCTTCTTAGGCATGTGTACTTTTTTAGCGGTATCTAAAAAAGTAACTACATCAATTGGCCTAGGCATAGCGGTTATAGTTGTATTGGGTATTTCTGTACCTGTAAACAACTTGGTTTATCATGCGGTACTTGCACCTGGTTCACTAACTTGGTTAGGTTACCCAGATGCAGATCTTAGCTTTTTACGTTTCTTAACTTTCATTGGTGTTATTGCAGCACTTGTGCAAATTCTTGAAATGGCATTAGATAAGTTTTTCCCTGCACTATACAACGCGTTAGGTATCTTCTTACCACTTATCACAGTTAACTGTGCAATATTTGGTGCGGTATCATTCATGGTTGAGCGTAACTATAACTTCGGCGAGTCTGTTGTTTATGGTATTGGCGCTGGTGTTGGTTGGGCACTTGCAATTACATTACTTGCAGGTATCCGTGAGAAACTGAAATACTCAGACGTACCTGACGGCTTACGTGGTTTAGGTATTACCTTCATCACTGTTGGTTTAATGGGACTTGGCTTTATGTCATTCTCTGGTATTTCACTGTAAAGGTAGCGAGGATAAATCATGGATTATCAGATTTTCTTAGGCGTTGGTGTTTTTATCGCTATCGTTGTACTACTGGTTTTAGTCATCATTGGTGCTAAATCTCAGTTAGTTGCAAGTGGCGATATTATCATCGGCATTAATGGCGACCCAGATAAAGCCATTAAAACATCAGCAGGTAGTAAGCTTTTAGGCGCACTATCTGAGTCAGGTATATTTGTATCATCTGCTTGTGGTGGCGGTGGCTCTTGTGGTCAGTGTCGTGTACACATTAAAGAAGGTGGTGGTGATATTCTGCCAACTGAGCTTGATCACATATCTAAAGGTGAAGCCCGTGAAGGCTGTCGTTTAGCGTGTCAGGTAAATGTTAAAAATGACATGGAAATTGAACTTGAAGAGTCAATTTTCGGTGTTAAGAAGTGGGATTGTGAAGTTATCTCTAATGATAACAAAGCAACGTTCATCAAAGAACTTAAGCTGCAAATTCCAGATGGCGAGTCAGTGCCGTTTCGTGCGGGTGGTTACATCCAAATCGAAGCTCCACCTCACCATGTTAAATATGCAGATTTCGATGTTCCTGAAGAGTATCGTGGCGACTGGAACCATTTTGGTTTCTTCGATCTGGAGTCAAAAGTAGACGAAGAAACAATTCGTGCTTACTCAATGGCTAATTACCCAGAAGAAGAAGGCATCATTATGCTTAACGTGCGTATTGCTGCTCCACCTCCAAGAAACCTTAGCTTGCCATGTGGTAAAATGTCTTCGTACATTTGGTCACTTAAAGAAGGCGACAAGGTAACTATTTCGGGTCCATTTGGTGAGTTCTTTGCTAAAGACACTGACGCAGAAATGGTATTTGTTGGTGGTGGTGCTGGTATGGCGCCAATGCGTTCTCATATCTTTGACCAACTTAAACGTTTGAACTCTAAACGTAAGATGAGCTTTTGGTATGGTGCACGTTCTGAGCGTGAAATGTTCTACGTAGAAGATTTTGACGGCCTAGCCGCTGAAAATCCTAACTTCGTATGGCATACAGCACTTTCAGATCCACAGCCTGAAGATAACTGGGAAGGCTATACTGGCTTTATCCATAACGTGTTATTTGAGAACTATCTTAAAGATCACGAAGCGCCTGAAGATTGTGAGTACTACATGTGTGGTCCTCCAATGATGAATGCGGCAGTTATTACTATGCTTAAAGATTTAGGTGTTGAAGACGAAAATATCTTACTAGATGACTTCGGTGGCTAACACTAATACCAAAACAGTTTAGTTTTGGTTAAAATACCAGCCTTGTAGCACTTGTGTTACGAGGCTTTTTTTATTCTTTAATTTTATCAATCTATTAAGTAGAGCTGTTATGAATCGAGTAAGTACTTCACAGGGCATAATGGCCTTTTTACTAATTACACTGACTTTATTATTGTCTGGGTGTGGTGAAAAGCCAGAGTTAAAAGAAACCTTTTTAGAAGGTAAGACTATGGGTACCACTTATCATATTAAATATTATGATGATCAAGCCCAGCTATCGGCTTCACAACTACAGCTGCAAATAGACGCTGTTTTAAAAGATGTTAACCAATCTATGTCTACTTACATAGAAGACTCTGAAATAAATACATTTAACAGATTACCTGCAAATCAAGTCATGCCAATTAGCGAAGATTTTAGGGCTGTTATAAGCGAGTCTATTCGCTTGGGTGAATCAACTAAAACACTCGACGTAACAATGGGGCCTTTAATTGATTTATGGGGCTTTGGGCCTGATAAAAAACCAACTAATCGCCCAAGTGATGAAGAGCTTGCAAGTATGGTTGAAAAAATAGGCATTGATAAACTTATCTTAAATGAGCAAGGGTTGGCTAAAACAGTTAATGGACTGGAGCTTTCTTTTTCGGCAACAGCTAAGGGCTATGGTATTGACAAAGTTGCCCAGTTATTAGAAAACCACGACATTACTAATTACATGGTTGAGATTGGTGGTGAGCTGCGTATAGCAGGTGAAAAGCCAAATAATCAGGATTGGAAAATCGCGATTGAGCAACCCGATGCGCAACCTGGAGAGCGTAAGGTACACCGTGTTTTATCGCCAGGTACAAGTGGTATAGCGACATCGGGTGATTACCGTATTTTTTATAAAATGGATGGCGAGATCTATACCCACTTAATTGATCCAGCAACAGGTATGCCTATTAAGCACGACTTAGTGTCGGTAACTGTGCTTCATCCAAGCGCTATGACGGCAGATGGTTTAGCGACGGCACTTACTGTAATGGGGATGCAAAAAGCGCAAGCTTATGCTGAACAACATGATTTACCGGTTTATTTAATAGGTAAATCAAAGGAGGGTTTAATTACCTACTCAAGCCCAGCATTTAAGTCTTATTTATAGTATGGTGCTGACTTGTTTATTTCCGTGTTATTTGGGTATATAATAGCAGTCGCTCAAAAATATTTGAGTTTAATTTATTGCTGATCAATAGGGGCTAAGCAATGTCACTTTTTCTTCTTACTTTTGGCTTACTAATTTTGATAGTTTCGGCTATGGCCGTTGGTATGATCCTGCAAAAAAAATCTATGGCAAGCAGCTGTGGTGGTTTAGGTTCGGTTGGTATTGATAAAGCCTGTGATTGCGATGATCCATGTGATAAACGCAAAAACCGTTTAGCAAAAGAGCAAGCCTGGAAAGAAAACCAAATTATTTAAGCCTGTCTTAAATATTAAAAAGCGCTTTATAGCGCTTTTTTTGTGCCTGTAAAACGCCTTCGCATCATAGCTTCCAAAGCAATCCAATCTAAATGTATTAGACAAAGGTATATAGTTTAGTTTTTTTCACCTATTAGGTTTATTTTTCTCGTTTGTCAAATTGGAGCTAACACTCTAAAGTTTAACCATAGACACAGAGCAAGGCTCGAGTCATAAGCTTGAGGCATAAAGTTAGCCTCGCTTAAAAGAATCTTTATATTGTGTGTGAAGATGTTGTCAGTGTGAAAGGCAACTCAAGGTCGGTGGTGACTGGTTTTGAGTTGTTTTTATTCTCTACAATTGCCACGCAGTGTAAACCAAGAATCTTTATATTGTGTGTGAAGATGTTGTCAGTGTGAAAGGCAACTCAAGTTCGGTGGTGACTGCATTTGAGTTGTTTTTATTTCCCTACAATTACCACGTAATGTATACCAAAAATCTTTATATTGTGTGTGAAGATGTTGTCAGTGTGAAAGGCAACTCAAGTTCGGTGGTGACTTAGCTTGAGTTGTTTTTATTCCCTACAATTGCCATGCAGTGTAAACCAAGAATCTTTATATTGTGTGTGAAGATGTTGTCAGTGTGAAAGGCGGCTCAAGTTCGGTGGTGACTGAATTTGGGCTGTTTTTATTTGTGCCACACAATTACTACTCCCTCCTAAAAACCTATAATCCTATTAAATATTTCTCTTTAAATTGTTTTTTATTTTAGCTAACCAAGTGTTTTTTATCGTGTTATTTTTTATTAACAAAATAGCTTCGAAAGCTTAACTCAAATTAGTTGATTTTTAGTTGAACAGAAAATTCTCTTTGTTATACTCACGTTCGAACTTTCAGTAAGTTTTGAAAGTTTGGTTGATACGGATCAATTTTCGCTAGGTAAATATGTGCTAGCTGGATTTGATTGTATTTAGCACCTGGTTTTAGGGTTTACAACAGCAATGTTTTTTAAATTTTTCCGTTGCAAACTGTATTACTCTAATTTTGTTATAGTCATTTTAGTAGGTTAATGTCTTTGAACACACTTTCTTTGCATCATACAACTACGGAACTTGCCTCTGGCGAGCCGCAGACGTGTGAACGCTTGAATAAAGCAGGCAAGGGCGTGTGTGTAGCTATAACTTTATTAGTGTTTAATACTGTGATGTTGCTAAGCGGTGCATTAGAGGATGCCTTCAAGCTTGAAGCGCTATTAAGTGATGGGTTTATTGTAGAGCCACTGTTACTTAATCTTGCGCAATTTTTAGCTCATCCGATCATATCAAGTCAGTTACTTATTGGCCTTTGTTGGTTATTGTTCCATATTTGTCCAGCGCGTCGTGCTGGCATAATCCTCCGTAAAGCAGCCTTTGCTTTTAGCGAGGCTAAAGTTCTTCAGCCTGTGATCTCTTCACATGGTTGTCGTGCTCCACCTAGCTTTACAGGTTGCCTGTAACGCTGCATCTTGTTGCTGGTTTTAATTATTTGTTCTTGCTGTAAATAATTAAGGTTAGCTAAAACAAAGTAGCTCCGTGTTTTTTAAACACATTTCAGCCAACCACCACTCACCCAAGTTAACTTTTATTACGTTATATAAATGCGTTTAGAAAGCTGGGTTTGTTGCTAGGTCATTAATGGCATGAGCTTTAGGTTTTGAATAGCCCCCTTATTTTTATAATTTAATTCTAGTTAACTTGGGTTTTTATTGAAAAATCGTTGCTTTGGTTTTTATTTTAAGCAGCAAATTGAAACTCTAGGTTTGTAGGATACTCTCTTGTTAATTCGTAACCTTTGTAATATTGCTTTAGCTAGTACAGTGCTGGCGTTGTCAGGCTGTAAAGGCGGGATACTCGATCCAAAAGGGCAGATAGGCATTGATGAGAAAAATTTAATCATCATCGCAACCGTGCTTATGTTGCTTGTAGTCGTTCCCGTTATTGTGATGACTTTGTATTTCGCTTGGAAATATAGAGACACTCAAAACCAAGAAATTTATGCTCCAAAATGGGCTCATTCAAATAAAATTGAAGCCGTTGTTTGGGCTGTTCCTATTGTTATTGTAATCATTTTAGGTGTTATTACCTGGCAGTCTACCCAAGACTTAGACCCCTATAAACCCATTGAAGGTAAAGGTGAACATCTTACTGTTGAAGTGGTTTCACTAAACTGGAAATGGCTATTTATATATCCTGAGCAAGGTATTGCTACGGTTAATGAATTAGTGTTCCCAGCAAATGTACCTGTTGAATATAAAATCACCTCAGAGAGCACAATGAATTCATTTTTTATTCCGCAATTGGGTAGTCAAATATACTCAATGGCTGGAATGGAAACCAAGCTTCACTTAATTGCAAATGAGCCAGGTACGTTTAAAGGCTTTTCAGCAAATTACAGCGGCGCAGGTTTCACTGGCATGAAATTTAATGCCATTGCTACACCTACTCAAGCAGACTTTGATAAGTGGGTGAGTGATGTGAAAGCGAATTCAAGCGCTAATAACCTGACTCATGCAAATTATGTTGAGCTTGCAAAAGCAAGTGAAAATAACCCAGTAGCATATTACGGAAAAGTTGATGACGGCTTATTTCATACCATTGTTATGAAGTATATGCAGGCGCATGGCGATATGAACAAAAAACACCATGCAATGGGCGAACATGGGCAAATGAGTAAAAAGCATCATGAAATGAGTGAGCACTCAATGCCTTCATCTCACAGCCAAGGCGAGGAATAATAATGTCGTTATTAGGTAATCTTTCACTCGACGCAATTCCGTTTCATGAGCCAATTCTTGTGTTCACGATGTCGGTTATTGCGATAGCTGGGCTTATTATTGCCGGGCTTATTACAAAGTATAAAAAATGGGGCGTGCTTTGGCGCGACTGGATCACGTCTGTTGATCACAAACGCTTAGGCGTAATGTATATTCTTTTAGCACTAATAATGCTGTTTCGTGGTTTTTCTGATGCAATAATGATGCGTGCGCAGTTAGCACTTGCTACCAGTGGTGCGCCAGGTTATTTACCACCAGAACACTACGACCAAATATTTACTGCCCACGGCGTAATCATGATCATATTTATGGCAATGCCATTTATGATTGGTCTAATGAACATCGTATTACCACTTCAAATTGGTGCTCGCGATGTTGCTTTTCCATTTTTAAATAATTTAAGTTTTTGGTTTACAGCCAGTGGTGCAATTTTAATTAACTTATCACTTGTGTTTGGTGAGTTTGCAAAAACAGGTTGGGTGGCATATCCGCCGCTTTCGGAGCTGACCTTTAGCCCTGGGGTGGGGGTCGATTATTATATTTGGGCCTTGCAAATATCCGGGCTCGGTACACTTCTAACAGCCGTAAACTTTTTAGCAACCGTGTTTAAAATGCGTGCACCAGGTATGACCCTAATGAAAATGCCAATTTTCACATGGGCATGTACATGGGCAAACATCTTAATTGCAGCATCATTCCCAATTTTAACTGCTGTACTTGCAATGCTAACGCTTGACCGTTATCTCGACTTCCACTTCTTTACCAATGAATTGGGCGGTAACGCCATGATGTACATCAACCTGTTTTGGGCATGGGGTCATCCTGAGGTATACATATTAGTATTACCAGCGTTTGGTATTTTTTCTGAAATTATTTCGACCTTTGCCGGTAAACGTTTGTTTGGTTACAAATCGATGGTTTACGCCAGCGGTGCAATCTCAATTTTAGGCTTTATTGTTTGGTTACATCACTTCTTTACTATGGGCTCAAGTGCTAACGTTAACGCGTTCTTTGGGGTAATGACCATGGTTATTGCCGTACCAACTGGGGTTAAGTTGTTTAACTGGTTATTTACTATTTACCGAGGTCGTTTACGTATAAGTGTACCGGTACTTTGGACTCTTGGCTTTATGGTTACCTTTACCGTAGGCGGTATGACCGGTGTATTACTTGCCATTCCTGGCGCCGATTATGTACTGCATAACAGCTTATTCTTAATTGCACATTTCCATAACACAATTATTGGTGGTGCTGTGTTTGGTTACCTGGCCGGTTTTGTATTTTGGTTCCCTAAAGCAATGGGCTTTAAACTTAATGAAAAATGGGGCAAAGCATCATTTTGGTGTTGGATTATTGGTTTCTTCGTAGCATTTATGCCGCTGTACGTACTTGGTTTCTTAGGTATGACACGTCGTTTAAACCACACTAACAACCCAGATTGGAACATGTGGTTATACATTGCCGCAGGCGGTGCTGTAATTATTATGTTTGGTATTATTAGCCAAGTTATTCAATTATATGTGAGCTTTAGAGACCGTGAAGCGCTTGACGATACAACAGGCGATCCGTGGAACGGCCACACACTTGAGTGGGCTACAAGTTCACCTCCGCAAATTTATAACTTTGCAACAATTCCACATATCGATGATATTGATGCATGGACCGATATGAAAGAAAAAGGTCAAGCATATCAAGATAAAGCAAACTACAGCCCTATTCATATGCCTAAAAACACATCAGCTGGCGTGTTAATGGCAGCAAGTTTAACAGTATTTTGCTTTGCAATGATTTGGCATATTTGGTGGTTAGCTGTTGTTGGACTAGTAGGCGGAATTGCCATATTTATCAAACGTTGTTACACCAGCGATGTAGATTACTATATACAACCTGATGAAATTGCACGCATCGAAGCTGCATATAATTCAAGTGGCGTTAAGGAGTTAAAAGCGTGAGTACACTTTCTGCAAATTTAGACTCTGTATCACACGATGATCATGCCCACGCGCATGATCACCATGATACTTCGGGTGATACTGTATTTGGTTTTTGGTTATACCTAATGACCGATTGCCTACTGTTTGCCTCGTTTTTTGCCACTTACGCTGTGTTATTTATGAACACAGCCGGTGGCGTATCGGGTAAAGATATTTTTGAACTCGACTTTGTAGCAGTAGAAACTGCAGCACTACTGATTAGTAGTATTACTTTTGGTTTTGCCATGATTGCCGCTCAAGGGCAAAAAAAGGCACTAACACTGACTTGGTTATTTGTTACGTTTTGTTTAGGTGCTGTGTTTATTGGTATGGAAGTATACGAATTTCATCACCTAATTGTGCATGGCAATGGTCCACAACAAAGTGCCTTTTTAACATCGTTTTTCTCATTAGTTGGCTTACATGGTTTACATGTAACAGCGGGTCTAATTTGGATGACCATAATGATGATTGAAGTTGCTAAACGCGGCTTAGGTAAAGCAACCGTAACGCGTTTAAGCTGCTTAAGCCTATTTTGGCACTTCTTAGACATTGTTTGGATTTGTGTATTTACCGTTGTTTATTTAATGGGAGCAATGTAATGAGCCACAGCGAAACGCATGCGTTAAAGCAAACGCAAAGTGATCATTATGATGAATCTCATGGCAGTGTTAAAACTTACTTAATTGGCTTTGTGCTATCGGTAATTTTAACTGCTATACCGTTTTACATGGTAATGGAAGGTGACTTCTCAAAAGCAACAACGCTTTGGAGCATTGTTACTTTAGCAATCGTACAAATTTGGGTGCATTTAAAATACTTTTTACACCTTAATTTTACCACCGAAGATGGCCGTGCAAGTACTTTCTCATTCCTATTCAGTGCTCTGATCATCGTAATGGTTGTTGGGTTATCTGTTTGGATCATTTATGAATCTAACGCAATGATGATGTACTAGGAGTTGAAGATGTTTCGTCGTTATTTATCAGTGACAAAGCCGGGTATTATTATGGGCAATTTGATCAGCGTAGCGGGCGGGTTTTTACTTGCTTCGCGCGGTGATATAGACCCATGGTTAATGATTGCCACATTAATTGGTTTGTCGCTAGTGGTTGCATCAGGTTGCGCTATCAATAATGTTATAGATAGAGACATAGATGTGGCCATGGCGCGTACTCGTACGCGGGTTACAGTAACGGGCGAAATGTCGGCCTTTGCTGCACTTAGTCACGGTATTTTATTGGGTGTTGTGGGCTTTGGTTTACTTATCGCCTACACCACTCAAGCCGCGGTATTTTTTGCAGCCTTTGGCTACGTAATTTATGTAGCGGTTTATAGCCTCTACATGAAACGCAACTCAGTATATGGCACTTTTGTAGGCAGCCTTTCTGGCGCTGTACCGCCAGTAGTAGGTTACTGCGCCGTAACAGGGCAGTTCGATATGGGCGCATTAATACTGCTAGTCATGTTTAGCTTGTGGCAAATGCCGCACTCTTACGCTATTGCTATTTTTCGCTTTAAAGATTATCAAGCTGCAGGTATTCCTGTATTACCAGTAGCGCAAGGTATCGACAAAGCAAAACGCCATATCGTACTTTACATTGCTGTATATGCCCTAGTTGTGATGTTACTGCCAATTACTGGCTACACAGGTGCTGCTTTTATGGCTGTTGCTTGTATTACCAGCTTTTGGTGGTTGCTAATGGCGCTGCGCGGTTATCGTCGTAATATTGATATGAGTAGCTGGGCACGTAAAGTGTTCGCATTTTCAATTATTAATATTACAGCGTTAAGTATTGCTATGGCTGTTGATTATCATAGTGTTGCTCCACAGCTATTAACGCTTACCTAATTTAAAAATTTTTAACTATTCCAAAGTTAATCCAAAGGCTCGAAAGGGCCTTTTTTTATGCCTAAAATAGCTGTGCAATAGAGCGCTTATTGGCAAGTTCTAGGCTTTGTTTTATTCGTGCTCTTACCTCTGGTGATTTATTTTGGCTTAGCTTAAAGTTTCCACTCCAATGAGTAGGAGTAAATTCTATAAAGCTTAATTGTTGATACATTGCTTGGCGATTGCTTTTGGGCACGTCAGTAATCTTCCACATTGGCGTAAAGCCTTGCTCAAAATGGCTCGTTAGTTGCCGCATTATTTTGTCTTTCTCATTATCGCTTTCAATAATACTCACATTTGCAGTTACTTGTACTGATGAATAAAGCCAGCTCGGCAGTGTTTTATTATTACTATACGAGGGAGATAGATAACAGTTATCGCCACTAAATAGTAATTTTACTGGCTGTTTATCACATTGCGCTAGCGGGTTATGTTTTGCTACGTGAGCAATAAATACATTATGTGAGTGCTCATATAATACAGGAACTTGGCATATATTATTTAAGTCACTTTGCGAGCAGGGCATTAAAATACTCGCTAGAGGGAATTGCTCAACTAATGCCTGCAAACGTGCAATATTATGTTCTTGAAAATGTGTAGGTGGGTACATTAAAGCTTCTCCTCTAACTGCAACTTAATGCTCTGCCAATGCTCGTCAATAATGCTAAATTTTGCTGTGCTTCTGTAACTTCCATCACTTAGCAATCTATCTTTATAGGCTATACCTTCAAATCGGGCGCCTAGTCGAGTAATTGCATTTCGAGATTTTTGATTTTTTGCGTGAGTATTAAACGTTATTCGCACTAAATTCAACGCGTCAAAAGCATAGCTAAGCAGTAAATATTTAGTGTGAGTATTAATATAAGTTTGCTGCCAGTGATGGCTTATAAATGTATGACCAATTTCAGCACTTAAGTTATGTGTATCTAATCTAAATAGTCGTGTAGTGCCTACAACCTCTTTGCTGGCTATGTCTACTATGGCAAATACAATTTGTTCTTTTTTATTAAATTGTGCACTGGTGGTAAACCATTCCTTTAACTGTTCGGGTGTTTTTGTATAGTTGCTTAATACCCATTCCCATATTTTTGGATGTTGCCCTGCTTTATATAAGCCTTTTAAATGCTCATAATTTAATGGCTCTAAAATTACCTTATTTGTTTTATGTATCTGTTGAGTAAACATGTTGCCTCTAAGCTTTGCTATTTACAAGCAACAAATGTACGCTAATTTGGCTTGGTAAAAACAACCAGAATTGGATTTTTAGCTATACCAGTTATAAGGGAATGACATGCAACCGCTTAATATTGAATTTAATGACTCAAACAAAGCTAAGTACATACAAGTTGCAGATGCTTTGCGTGGTTCTATCGTAAAGGGAGATATTGCACCTGGTACAAAACTCAGTTCTGCTCGAGTTATGGCGCAAGCGTATCAGTTAAACCGTCATACAATAATGAACGCATTGCAGTTATTAGTAGCCGAAGGATGGCTAGAATCTCATGAACGCTCTGGGTATAGCGTCACTCAAACACTACCAATTCAAAGCAGTGCTAACTGTGAGCACACGCCAGTTTTAACACCAAAACCTTATAAATTTGCTACAGAGTTAGCCGTGCCTATTCCGGCAATGAATTTAAAAGACTACGTATATAATTTTGCAGGTGGACTTCCTGATTTAAATAGCTTTCCTTATAAAGAATTTAAACGCTCTGTAAGTCATGTATTTAATCATTTAGATACCAGTAAGCTTCATTATGGTGATATAGGTGGAGTGAGTGAGCTAAAAGTTCAGATAAGCGATTACTTACATAAAACTAGAAATTTAAAAGTATCAGACTTACTTGTATGTAATGGCTCACAAGAAGCTTTATTTTTAATTTCAAAGGTATTTATAAGTAAAGATGACTTCGTAGCCGTTGAGACTTTAGGCTACCCACCAGCACGCAAAGCCTTTGCTGCTTGTGGCGCGCAATTAATAGATATAAAACAAGATGAATATGGTTTATGTGTTGATGACTTAAAAGCGCAATTTAGACGATATCCAATAAAAATGCTGTACTTAACCCCGCTGCATCAATACCCAACTACCGTTACGCTTTCGCCCACACGGCGCATGCAAATTTATCAATTATGTTATGAGTATGGCGTAATGATTATTGAAGATGATTACGATCACGAGTTTCATTATCGCTGTCAGCCATTGCAACCTATGGCTGGGGACGATCCCGCTGGGATTATTATTTACTTATCTACATTTTCTAAAATCATGTTCTCAGGCGCTAGAATTGGCTACATTTGTGCAGCTCCTGAAGTATTAGCACAGTTAACCGCATGGAAGCAGTTAATGAATCATAAAAATGATGTGGTTATGCAGCTAGCCGTTGCGCACTTTATGCAAGAAGGTGGATTTGAGCGCCACTTAAAACGCATGACTAAACACTATAAACAACGTTATGAAGCAATGGACAACACGTTAGCGTTGCTGCAATCACAGGGTTTACCAATAGAGTATAAAAAGCCAGATGGCGGTATGGCAATGTGGGTTAACTTAAATAAAAATACGAGCAATATAAAACAAGCAATGCAAAGTAAAAGCCTATATTTACAGGCAGAATCTGAGTTTTACTTTGCTGATTCAGTGAGAAGTTTAAGGCCTAAGCAATATAGTTATGTTCGCTTAGGCTTTGCAGGGCAATCAGTTGAGGCAATGAAGCAAGGGCTCAAACTAATCACTGAATATAAGTAACTATTTTTTAAAATCATCAGCATTGTAATAAAGTGGTTTGAGGGTGCCGCAGTTAATAAATTTATAGGTAAGCTCATTTTCAGCTGGGACACGTTTTGAGGTACGAAGCTTTCGCATACATGCATTAACTAAATCAACAAAAATAAGATGGTTATAGCTCGGCGCTTGTTGAATTTTATGAATATAAATACGCTCACTCCCGCCCAGATTAATCATGTCGTAGTCTTGCCATTGCGATGATTCACTTAAATCTTTTAGCTCTCTGGCATACAGTTGCTTACTAAGCTCAAGCTCTTTTTTTGAGTAAATTAAACTGCCACCTTCTCTATAATCACCCTCATAAATATCAGCAATAATCGTAATTTCTTCACCACGCATTAAATGTTGAATATTAAACGCTTGTGGCTTAACCGTGATTAGCTCAGCATTTCTAACAAAATTTAAGAGTGCGACATCTGGGTTTCCAATTTTATAAACAACTTGCAAATCATTGGGTAAATTATAGGTGGGTAAATTCATTGCAATAATAGATGAGCCTTGATTAACCAAAGCCATAGGATGCTCAGCATTGTAAGCGGGGTCTACCGGTGGTAGTTCTGCTTTTTCTTCTTCAGCTGCGGCAAAGCCACTTAAAGTGATTAGTAATAAAGTAAGTAGTAAGCGCATAATAATCTCAATTAATTTATGAGCTTACATTGTAGTATAAAATATATATTACATTGAGTTAATTACACTTAATACTTAACTGCAAAGAATTGTATAAAAGACTCAAATGAGCCTTTTATACAATTTCAAGGTAATCTCAAAGCGACATTAAAATAATGGCGACTAAATAAGCACTACTTAATTGCTTTTTTTACTTCTCGCCAATCTATTATTTTAAAGTTTTGAGGCTGCTGTGGCATACGGTTATAACCATCTTGTACAACTAAAATACCTTCAGGATAACCCGGAAGAGACTTAGATGTTACTGTTAACCCGTCGGTTTCTGATGAGCCATCAATACCATTAACCAAATCACTTATTACATTAAACTTACCCGTAAACTCTAAGCTAGGTGTTTTAATGCCCGCAGTACCATTATTTATTTTATACAGTACGTAGCTGTTATCACCTTGGCTGGAAACAATTAAATAACGTGTTTTGTCGCTGTGGTAAATTTCCATACCTTCAACATCATCAACAAGTTGCTCATTTATACCTTGTAGCATAACCGGTGTACTTCCTGCCGTTGGCTCTGCACCTATAAACCAAATACCGGCATCTTCTTCGCCTACAAATAATTGTCCTAGTTCATCATCTGCACTACAGCCTTCTGGTTGGCTTGGTAGGTTAAACTCGCGAACAAGTTTGCCTGTTATTTTTTCGTTATCCTCACTGATTTTATATTGTTGATATAGCCCCGATTTATCATTTACAAATACATAGTTCCCCGTATTTGACGAGTACATACATAAACCATAAATTTCATCAAGATTGGTATTAATATCAGCAATGTACTTCACACTATTATTAGCTTGTACTGTAAATACACTAATACCGTTAAGCGTTCGGTTACTAGCAGTTATTAATGTATTGGTACTGTTTTTAATCGTGCTATTTTGTCGAAGGTCTACGTTATTTAAACGACCAACTTCAAGTGACTGTTCAAGCTTGCCATTTAGGCTGTATACCATTAGTCCACGGCGTTTATCGGTGCCTAAAATTAAGCTGTTTGCTACATCTTTAGGGTTAACCCAAATTGCCGGATCGTCTGCTGCATCACCAAATGCTTGAACGGGGGCCGTTTGTGCACTTGCCTTTATTTGAGTGATTGATTGAGTGTTGGTTTTTAATGGTTTTTTGATAGGTGTTACAGGTAATGTACTTTTAATATAAGCGCCTGTTTCGTCGTTATACAGCACTGCCGTTGCCGCGTTGTTACTTGTGTAATTTACCGCTACCGATTCCAAGCTCAAGTCACCATTTAACATCCAGTTATTAAGCATTTTACTAATTGGATCATAAGCATACACAGTATTGTTTTTGGTACTAGTAAACCAGATAATACCATCTTGCGAAGCTGAAATAGCTCCTAGTTCACTGTCTAACTTTCCAAAGGGGGCGACTAAAGCAATCGGTTTTTTATCTGCTTGCGATTCCGCGTTCGCGTTTATTGCCCAAATGCCTACTTCGCTTTCACTTACATATAAGGTATTTGTTGTTGTACTTACAGCACAACCCGACGCCTCACTAACACCAGAAAATTCACGTACATTTACGTTAACCGCTTTATTATTCGCTGTATCAAAAATAATAGTTTCGGTAATTAGCCCGCGTACATCAGGAACAAATGCCGATATTGATTCACTCGCTTTATTAGCAAATAAACACACCGTATCGGGTTGTGCTTGTGGTGGGTTAATGCGGGTTAGTTCAATTGTATTCCAGCCACTTTGAGTGTGCTCAAGCTTAAATATAACAACGTTATCTTGATTGTTATCAATAGTTGCAACCAAAAATGAGTGTGCTGTTAGCTTAGTGACAGCAAGCGCTTCAAAGTTACCTTTTTTTATAATGCGGCTTTGTTGCGCTTCACTTTCAACTAACACTAAGCCTTTGCTTTCACTTGCTAGCAACCAATTGTTATTATTTAACCATGCCGCTTGTGAGCCTTGCATGTTATCTGTTGGACCAAATTTAGTACTATTAATGACTACTTTATCAGGTGTGTTTTTTACTGCCGTATTTGTAGCCACGTTACTATTGCTACACGCACTTAATGTGCTAAGCACTAAGCTACTTACAATTAAGCTAAGAGATGTTTTTAATTTAAAGTTCATGTTGTAACCTTTTATTGGTCAAAGCGCTTTTGAGTGCTGTAACGCACTTCGCCTTTATAGTTAATAGCCGTTGCTTTTAGTGCTTCATTGTTAATCGAAAAGCTCAAAAATCCTGGAGTAGCTTCTGCAAAACGCGTAAATTCACGTTGTTTTACGTAACGCGCTTCGCTACCACCACCAGATACAAAGTGGTCGAGTTTACTGCCATCTATTTGGTTATGTTGCAGGTCATGTTCGTGTCCTGCTATGTATGCTTGCACACCATTTTGCTCAAATATGGGCTCGAGTAAATTACGTAAACCTTCAGTAAGTCCATAACGTTTTCCACTGCTATAAAGTGGGTGATGACCAACCACTATCTTCCATCGTGCTTGGCTATTTGAGAGTTGGCTATTTAACCATGTTAATTGCGCTTGGCTGTTTTGCCCTTGAGTTGCTTTGTATTTTTCGCGTGTTTTGTATTCAGGGTTTAAAGTATTAGTGTCTAAAAACACCATTAATATCTGCTCGCCACCTTTTAAAGTAAAGGTTTTGCTGTAATAGCGTGCAGGTAAATTCCAGCGCTGACTTTTTTTACTGTAATCAAGTTGTGCTTGCGCATTACCTAAATAATCATGATTACCCAGTACTACATACCAAGGCTCGAATGTATGTGGACCATGGTAAATATCTTCATAGGCACTTTGCCAATGCGGGTCATTAACACTTGCCACGCCATTGGGATAAAAGTTATCGCCAGTTGAAATAGTAAAATCACCATCCGTTTGAAACATCGCTATTTCTAACTGGTGTGCTACGTCTTTTTGATAAAAGTGCCCGTTATGACCCCAATCACCAATAACCGTAAAATTTAAGCTCTTAGGTAGCGCAGTCAAGTTTGCAATTTTTTGTTGCTCGTATAATGCGTCGGTGTACGTTACGTTTGCCAATACGGTTTGTATACTGCATAGACCAACTGTTATTAGCAGTAATGTTTTTTTTATCATTATTGTTCTCCCATGTTGGTAGCGCTAAATAAAGTGATTAGCACTACCTCATAAACTTATTTAAAACGCGTAACGCAGCATAAGTTGATAAACCGGTCCCGCTTCTTCAGATTCAATTTCGTACTCATCAAAGCTTCTACTAAACTGATCTTCAACAGTATCAAATTTATTAAAGGTTTCGTCTTTACTTGCATCAAGTAGGTTTGAACCCACCAAGCGTAGCGTTACATCTTCCCAACGTTTTTCTAAAAACACTTCAAAGTCGGCACTGTAAGATGTAGTTATTTCTTCACCTACAATACGTCCATAGGCATCACCTTGCTTACGGTAAGTTACGCCAAATGCAGCTTTGAGTTCGGGTAAGTCTTGAATAAACCCAATGTTATAAACGTAGTCTGATTGGTCGTTAAATTTGCGAGTTCCAAAAAAATCGGTTACTTCACTATCAAGCCATGAGTAATTTAAAAATACACCCGTATTAGGCATGCTAAACGCGCCAAGTGGAGTAGATAAATCAAGCTCAACTCCTTTAACATTACCATCGCCGGTGTTGCGTGGTTGCAGTACAAATGTACCTTCGCCCTCAGAACCTTCTTGTCCTGTATTTGCTATTTCTATTAGGTCATTTACTTTGCGATAAAATAAATTAATACCTATAACGCCACTTTTTCCTAAGCGATACTCGTAGCCTAAGTCCATACCCCAAGCTGATTCAGGTTTTAATTCAGGGTTACCTAGTTGGTCGTTATCGCCAAGTTCTTTTTCGATAAGTGCTGGCGTTAAAAAATCAAACTCAGGGCGGCGTAAACTGCGTGCAACCGATGCACTTATACGTCCATTTTCGCTAACGTTATAACGAAAGTGTGCTGAGGGGAGGATAAAGTCGTAATTATTATCTTCGGTCACGCCAATCGTTTTATCATTAACTTTAGAATCGGTAGACTCCCAGCGAATGCCCAACTCCCAAGCAAATAAATCTTCTTTGTGCTTAATAAGAGCAAATAAGTCAAAGCGATCTTCTTCTAAAGTGTTTACACCACCAGTAACCGCTTCGTACTCGCTATTAAATGCAGCAAGCGTTAAAGGTGTTGTTGCATATTGATCCCAACTGGTAAGTGCTAATTCAAGCTCGTCTGTGGCTTCAAAAATATTGCTATCGCGTTTTTTATTTTGTAAAAATGCACCAAACTGAATTTCTTTGCTGTCACCCCAAGGTTGGCTGTGTTGCCACTGTAGAGTCCATTCTTTATCATCTATTTCACTTTTAGTTTGCTCTTCTTCAAATACCATAGGCAGCTCTGAGGTATCTAATTCGACTTCTTCCTCATAAACAGACTCTTCAAACCGAGCAAAGCCAAATTTAAACTTACTTGTGCCACTTAGTAGTGGAAATTCATAAGCGGTATTGATGTTGTAATTAGTTTGGTCAATATATTTAACATTCGCATTATCTGTTTCTAAGTTACCGCCATTTACAATATCGTTATTGGTTGCAATCGGATCGTTGTATTCAAATGAACGTTCATCTTCAGTACGCTCTGTATCAACCCACATAGCGCTAATATTAAACTGACTATCGTCGTCAAAAACAATTTCGTAGCTGGAGTTAAGTGACGTGTCGTCGCCATCACGAGTGTCAGATTGGTCTTCGCGGTTATCAAATTCTTCTGTTTGAAAGTTTATATTGTTTTCAGGGCTATCGCCGTAGCGCAAACTATTTTTTTGTTTTGGGTTATATCTGCCTTGTAAATTTGCACCAAGTAATAAGCGCCCACCCGCAAATTCAGTACCGTACACTGCAGCTAAGCTTTCTTTAAATTCACCATCGTCATAAAGCAAGCCACCAGCACGCAAGTAACCGCCATCTAAACTGTAACCATCGCGCAATACAATATTTAATGTGCCCGCAATAGCATCGGCTGAGCGGTTAGCACTTGATGAGCGAATTATTTCAACGCGTTCAATTAACTCAGCCGGAATTCGGTCAACAAAAAATGAACGGTCGGCACCAGCGCCAGGTACTTCTTCACCGTTTATAAGCACCTTTGTATAAGCAGGGCTTAACCCCCGCATACGTGCACCATCCGATTCAAGCACATCCGATAAAAATGTAACACTGGGTACTCGTTTTAATGCATCGCCTGCGGTCAATGGTTCAAAACGTTGAAAGTACTCTTGTGAATACTCCAAGGTTGGTGCGAGTTCGTCTGAGCGGTTTCTGTAGCCAATTTCACCGTATACAACAATTTTGTCAGAAACTTCGATATCTTTTTTTGCGGTTTCTTTTGCATCATCTTCTGCATAAGCCGTCAAATTACATAAGGCTAATGCGGCTACCAGTGCTTTTATTTTAAAGTCTTTCATTGTATTTGCTCTTGGTTATTGCTGGTTTGTTTCTTGGTATGGCGAGCAAGCTAAAGATATTTGATTACGTAAATGTGACAGTGTTTAGGTTAAATACATGTATTTAGAGGTGTTTGAGCAATATATAGAGTGTATTGAGCTTTTATCACTCCTCGTAAAGTCAGGTGTTATGTACCGTGCAGGGCTGTTTTTAAAGTAGGTATCATCTCGTTGTCATATAGCTGAGCTAATATGACCCTGCTAACAAAAACTTGTATGAACTAACTTTAAAACTCATTTATAAACGAGATACCGCACATGCGATTTAACCCCTTTATCAGCCACCGATTATTAATAAACGCTATTATTGCGATGTTTTTTAGCGCTGTGTTTTTAAGTAGTTATTTAGGTGTATTAAAAACTTACGCCAGTATTCAGTGGCTCGATATTATGGGGGAGGGCGGTATTGTATTAATGACTCTTGTATGGATTACCGCGTTATTAATTTCAAGACCACCGGGTAAAGTAACCACTTACTTAGTAATAGGTGTTGGGTTATTTATGTTCTCGGCAACCCTAGATTTACTTGATGAATGGCTAATGCATCCCGCCCATC
Source organism: Pseudoalteromonas sp. SR43-7 (assembly GCF_014163785.1). Taxonomy (NCBI): domain Bacteria; kingdom Pseudomonadati; phylum Pseudomonadota; class Gammaproteobacteria; order Alteromonadales; family Pseudoalteromonadaceae; genus Pseudoalteromonas; species Pseudoalteromonas sp. SR43-7. Next base: position 153,981 of record NZ_JACJDY010000001.1, read on the forward strand.
AATGGCTCAGTTGGATTGAATCTCTGCCAGCACCTTTAGGCATGTTGTTAACGAGTGTGGGTTTGTATTATTGGCATCAAGAGCAGTACGTATTAAATCGTCAGCTACGCCGCCGTGAAGCGCATTTACGTGAGCACGATAAGGTGTGTTCAGTTACAGGTCTTTATAAGGCGCAGTACCTAGACTCAGCAATTAAAGAGCAACTTACGAGCAAACAACCACTCTGGCTTGGGGCTATTGATATTCGTGATTTTTCGCATTTTAATAGTGAGTTTGGCTTTAGTGAGGGCGACCGGTTACTGCGTGAAATTAGCGAGCTATTGTTAATGAATTGCCGACTAAGTGATGTAGTGTGCCGCTACGCAGGGGATTGCTTTATGGTACTAATGCCAGCCACTACAGAGCAGCAAGCTAAAGAGTTGATGGCACAAATTAAAGGAGCTCTAAAGCATTGTGCATTTAAAGTTGAAGCATCTAAAAAAGCAAAGTTTCAATATGTCACTACCGCCTTAATACAAGGTAATACGCATAACAGTACAGGCAAACTAACAAGCCAACTGCATAGTCAATTACAACAAAAAAAGCACCAACAAAAAGTAGCGCACCGTGCACATGTTTGTTAGCCAAGACGATAAATATTTAAGCGCTCAAGGGCTTATTACGTCAGCTGTAGAGCTTGCTCAAAGCCGAAACATAAATTTACATAAGCTGCTACGCGGTACCGGTATTTTTGAACAAGATATACTTAATTTTCAGCATACATTTAGTGTGTCTCAGCAGGTGCGTTTATTAGCTCAATTTAAGTTGTTGATGAAAAGTACTGACAGTGGTTTTTTACTCGGTAGCCAACTTATTCACGACACTCGAGCCGAAGCTCAGGCATTAAAATATAGCGATAATTTAGCTCAAGTATTAAAGCAATTATCACTTTTAAGAATGCAATTAGCGCCTTTGCTGTTTAGCCAAACGTATATTAAAAACGATAATGTTTATATTTATATTCAGCCAGCACATGGGCTTGATGAAAGCCTTTACCACTATGTGCTAGAGATATACAGCACTGCATTTTATAGTTTACTTAAACGAGTGAGCGAAAGTTACCCGCATTGTCAGTTTGACTTTGCTTTTAAACGCCCTCGGCATATTCAAGAATACGAACAAAATTTAGGGCTAAAGGTAAGTTTTGATAAGCCATGTACTCGCTGGGTATTAAATAAAACCATGTTAAGGGCTAAAAACCCGCATGCGAGTCAATTACGATTTATGCAAGCGCAGTCGCAGCTACATAATAAAAGCGTAGTTAGCATGACTTTTATTGAAGCCGTCTGCAGATACTTATACTCTCACCCAAGTGCTAATTTAGAGTGTACCGCGAAGCACTTTGCTATGAGTTCAGCTACATTTAAGCGCAGGCTCAAACTCAATGGGGTACGCTTTTCAGCGTTAATAGATGAGCAAAATAAGCACAAAGCTATTTACCTACTTACTCTGTGCGCTAAACATAACGAACAAGTCGCTGAACATTTAGCTTTTTACGATATACCTAACTTTCGGCGCGCTTTTAAACGCTGGACAGGCTTAACACCTAATCAGCTAAAAACGCAATAAGCTACTCATTTGTCATGTCGATGGAGTGCAACAATGTTCGTGCCTTTAAATGTAGGTTTGGATCTTCTGGGTTTGACGTATTAGTCAGCCAAATTACATTGCCTTCTTTATTTACAAACAATGTAGTAGGTGTGCCTCGTATACCTAATTGCTGTGCTATTGCATCGGCTTTTACAGCTGTTTTAAAAGTATAACCTCTTTCGCTAAGTGCTTTAGCGGGAGTAGCATCGTCATCTTCTTTAAAGCTCACGGCAATAACTTTTAAGCCCATATCATCAATTTTTTGAAGTGCTGGCTGTAGCTTTTTACAGTACGGGCACCACGTTGCCCAAAAGTGTAAAACGTAAGGTTGACCTAATAAATCTTGAGTGTTGAGTGGCGACCCATCAGCCATTTGTAAATTTAATGTAGGCAATTTAGGATATGTTGCTTCTGAGCTTGTATCTTGTGCGTAAGCTGTAAAGCTTAATAAAATTAGCGTGATGGTAATAAATAGCTGTTTCATAATATGCTCTTTTTTATTTTACATATTAAACAAGAACGATAATTTAACATTTTTATTTCAAACTAAAAGCCAGCAGCTTGTTCAACAACAATAGCGTGGCGTTTAGCGAGGCGTAGGTGATCTCTATCGTAACCTCCACCTATAACAGTAGCTACAGGTGTATTGTGTTCAAGGCAGCGTTTTAATACTAAATGGTCACGTTTAGCTATGCCATCCCAGCTAATATCTAACTTACCCAAGCCATCACCTTGCCAAATATCAACGCCAGCATCGTAAAGTACTAAGCTTGGGTTTAGCTCTTTAAGTAAATAGCTTAGTGTTTCGTCAACTATGGCAAGGTATTCGTCGTCCTTCATATTATTTGCCAGGCCAATGTCTAAATCGCTAGCGGACTTTCTAAAGGGGAAGTTTTTTTCACAATGGATAGAGCAGGTATAAGCATAGGGTTGATGCTGTAACATTGCAGCTGTGCCATCACCTTGGTGCACGTCTAAATCAAAAATAAGTACGTTAGTTACCTCACCCGATTCAATTAAAGTTTGCGTGGTAAAGGCCAAATCGTTAACCATACAAAAACCTGAACCAAAGTCATTATGTGCGTGATGCGTACCACCAGCAAGATGACACGCTATACCGTGTTTAAGTGCTAAGCGGGCTGTTTGAAGCGTTCCTTGAGGGGCTGTAAATGTACGTGCCATAAGCTCTTTTGACCAAGGTAGACCAATGCGACGCATTGCTTTTTCATCTAAGCGGTTGTGCCATAAATCTTGGATATAATTATCGCAATGCACAAGCTCAAGGGGCTCTGGTGTGCCTAATATTGGCTCAACTAGGTTACTGCCGATTAAACCAAGCTTTGCAACATGTTGATATAAATGTGCAAATTTACTCATTACAAAGCGATGCTTAGGATCAAAGCTAAACGAGTAGTTAGGATGGTATACCAAAGGCAAATGAGGATTTAAGCGCATATTTACAAGCTTTATAAAGTTTGCGCTATGGTAATCAACTTAAGTGAATGAGTCTATTGTGAGTCATTAATAAGTGACGCTAATTCGCGATGCAGTAGCTCATCATCGGCTAAGTTTAGCTCTATTAAACGCTTTAAATAAGTAATACTGTCTATATCAATGTGATGGCATTTTAAACCAATATGATCGGCTTCAATATGGCAAATCACTACTTCCATTTTTATTTCTATATCGCTTTGAGGCAATGTAAAACGCAGTATTGCTTGCGTATTGTGGCTGCCAATAAATGCATCACAATTAGTGACCAACGCGCCATGTAGCGATAGATCGAGTAATTTACACGGATACTGTTGGCTATCAAAACATAACAGAGCGTTAGTCGAAAATAGCACACGAGAAAACTGTCGACGATTTTGCATAACCTAATTTAGCCTTACTGTTTTTTATAATAAATTAAGCATAGCGGGTAATTCTCTACATGCTAGCAGGATATGCTCCTGTAATGCTGGTGGCATAAAAAAGCCCTGCAAAGTGCAGGGCTTAAGTTATACAAACATAAAATTAACCAATATTTTTAGCCAATTTTTTTGTACTTAATACGTTTAGGTTGAGTTGCCTCAGCGCCTAGGGTCTTTTTAAGCCACTCTTCATATTCAGTGTAGTTACCATCAAAGAAGTTAATTTGACCTTCGTCGCGGTAATCTAAAATATGTGTAGCAATACGGTCAAGGAACCAACGGTCATGCGAGATACACATTACACAACCTGGGAACTCTAAAATAGCGTTCTCCAGTGCACGTAGTGTTTCAACGTCCAAGTCATTGGTTGGCTCATCGAGTAGTAACACATTGCCGCCAGCTTTTAATAACTTAGCAAGGTGTAAACGGTTACGCTCACCACCTGATAGGTCTTTAACAAACTTTTGCTGATCGTTACCTTTAAAGTTAAAGCGACTTACATATGCTCGGCTTGGGAACTCAAAGTTACCAATTTTCAGTACGTCTTGTCCGTCTGATATTTCTTGGAAAACAGTTTTGCTTTCGTCCATACCGTCGCGGAACTGATCAACAGTAGCTAGGTGTACTGTTTCGCCAACGCTGATGCTACCGCTGTCTTGCGTTTGCTCACCGCTTATCATTTTAAACAGTGTTGATTTACCCGCGCCATTCGCACCAATAATGCCCACAATGGCACCTTTTGGCATGCTAAAGCTTAAGTCATCAATTAAAACACGATCGCCAAAACTCTTACGAAGATTAGTTACTTCAAGTACTTGGTCACCTAAACGCGGACCAGGTGGGATAAACATCTCGTTAGTTTCGTTACGTTTTTGGTAATCAGACTGCTGCATTTCAGTAAACTGAGCCATACGTGCTTTTGACTTAGCTTGACGACCTTTCGGGTTTGAACGAACCCATTCAAGTTCTTGCGCAATTGATTTTTGACGAGCTTTTTCAGATTTTTGTTCTTGCTGTAAGCGCGCATCTTTTTGTTCAAGCCAAGAAGAGTAGTTACCTTCCCATGGAATACCTTCACCACGGTCAAGCTCTAATATCCAACCAGCTACATTATCAAGGAAGTAACGGTCATGCGTTACTGCCACAACAGTGCCTTCGTAATCGTGTAAGAAGCGCTCTAACCATGCAACCGACTCAGCATCTAAGTGGTTAGTAGGCTCATCAAGAATAAGCATGTCTGGTTTTTCAAGTAATAATCGACATATAGCAACACGGCGACGCTCACCACCTGAAAGGTGCTCAATTTTAGCATCCCACTCTGGCAGGCGAAGTGCATCAGCTGCGCGTTCTAAAACGTTGTCGATGTTATGACCATCGTGCGCCTGAATAACAGCTTCAAGCTCGCCTTGCTCTTTTGCAAGTGCGTCAAAGTCTGCGTCTTCCATGGCGTATTCGTTATACACTTCGTCAAGACGTTTAAGTGCATGTTTAACTTCGCCAACAGCTTCTTCAACAGTTTCACGTACTGTTTTACTTTCGTCTAAAATAGGTTCTTGCGGTAAATAACCAATTTTAGTACCAGGCTGAGGATGTGCATCACCTTCAAAATCTTGGTCAACACCGGCCATAATACGCAGTAACGTAGATTTACCAGAACCGTTTAAACCAAGCACACCAATTTTAGCGCCAGGAAAAAAGTGCAACGAAATATCTTTTAAGATAGTGCGCTTAGGTGGCACAACCTTAGATACTCGACTCATCGAGAATATAAATTTATCAGGTAAAACCATGGAGGAAAGCCTTCAAATAATAATAAAAATTTCAATGTTGTATTGTAGTGGCTGACGGGTGAAACAGTCAACGAATGGCGGGTTTTAAAGCACCAAAGCATGCTTGTAAGTAAAATATAAAATCATGAATAAATTTCATTTGGACATCTATACATCTAGAGGTTGATATTTTTTACTTTCAGTTCATAATTAAGCCTCGGTTTTTATGAGCAGGAGTAAAGTATGCCAATTACAGTAAAAGACGAGTTGCCGGCAATTGCACGTTTACGTCAAGAAAACGTATTTGTAATGCCAAAAAGTCGTGCAAAAACGCAAGAAATACGCCCAATGCGTTTGGCTATTTTAAACTTAATGCCTAATAAAGTAGAAACCGAAGTTCAGTTTATTCGCTTACTTGCCAACTCACCTTTGCAAGTAAACGTAGAACTACTGCGCCTCGACACTCACCGCAGTAGCAGCAACTCAGAAGAGCACCTTGATACCTTTTACCGTTATTTTTCTGAGGTTAAAGACAACAATTACGATGCATTAATAGTAACCGGTGCGCCACTTGCCCATTTAGAATACGACGATGTAGCGTATTGGGATGAGCTAAAGGTCATTATTGATTGGGCTGAGCAACACGTTACCTCTACGTTATTTTCGTGTTGGGCAGCGCATGCAGCGTTATATCACCGTTACAATTTAAAACGCGATTTAAAAGACGATAAACTGTGTGGCGTATTTACTCACCAGTGTTATTTTGATCACGGTGCACTGACTCGCGGATTCGACGATACCTTTTTGGTACCGCACTCACGCTACGGCCATATTGATATAAATAAAATAAACGCCTGTGAAGAACTCGTTGTTCTGGCAGGTTCTGAGCGAGTAGGGGCTTACTTACTTAAAAATAAATCAGGTAGCCAAGTGTTTATAACCGGCCACCCAGAGTACGACGCCGACTCGCTAAAAGCAGAATACGAGCGCGATTGTAAAAAAAGCCCTAATGCACCAAAGCCCGAAAATTACTTTCCGGATGACGATGCAACCAAACAACCTTCAAAAACGTGGCAAAGCCATGCTTTTTTACTTTTTTCGAACTGGTTAAATTACTACGTGTACCAAACCACACCGTATGATATTAATTTAGTTAGCCAAGACGTGAGGACTAACAACTATGCTGAATAACGCGCCTACAAATAATAAACAAGCCGAAATAAGTGCCGCATTAAAAGAACGCATTTTAATTTTAGATGGCGCTATGGGCACCATGATCCAAGATCATAAGCTAGAAGAAGAAGACTATCGCGGAGAGCGTTTTAAAGACTGGCATGTATTAATTAAAGGCAATAACGATTTATTAAGCCTAACCAAGCCCGACTTAATCACTGATATTCATCGTGGTTTTTTATCAGCGGGCGCCGATATTATCGAAACCAACACGTTTAACTCGACCACTATTTCGATGGAAGATTACGACATGGCAAACCTAAGCCGTGAAATAAACCTAGAGTCGGCTAAATTAGCACGCGCAATTTGCGATGAATTTACGGCTAAAACGCCAGAAAAACCGCGCTATGTAGCCGGTGTTTTAGGGCCGACCTCTAAAACGTGTTCAATTTCGCCAGACGTAAACGATCCGGGTTACCGAAACGTTACCTTTGATAAGCTGGTTACTGCGTATGTAGAGTCTACCCTTGCATTAATGGAAGGCGGCGCCGATTTAATACTAATCGAAACTATATTCGACACGCTTAATGCAAAAGCCGCCTCGTTTGGCGTAGAAGAAGCCTTTGAGCAAGCAGGGCGCACATTACCAGTTATGATCTCGGGCACTATTACCGACGCCTCTGGACGTACGCTTTCTGGGCAAACAACCGAAGCATTTTATAATTCTATTCGCCATATTAAGCCTATTTCGATTGGTTTAAACTGCGCGCTTGGCCCTGATTTACTGCGCCAATATGTAGAAGAGCTTTCGCGCGTGTGCGAAACCTTTACATCGGTACACCCTAATGCGGGCTTGCCTAATGAGTTTGGTGAATACGACTTAGAAGCGCCTGAAATGGCAACCGAAATTATCGATTGGGGTAAATCGGGCTTTATTAATATAGTAGGTGGATGTTGTGGCACCACGCCTGCGCATATTCGTGCTTTTGCAAAAGGTCTAGCGGGCGTTAAACCACGCCAATTGCCAGAGCTTGAAGTACGCATGCGTTTATCAGGCCTTGAAGCCTGTAACTTAAATTAAGGAGCCAACATGACCCAACAAATAGCAGTATTTACTAATGTCGGCGAACGTACCAATGTAACCGGTTCTGCCATGTTTAAACGTTTAATCATGGAAGAAGACTTTGAAGCTGCGCTAACAGTGGCCCGCGAACAAGTAGAAAATGGCGCACAGGTTATTGATATAAACATGGACGAAGCCATGTTGGACTCAAAAGCCGCGATGGTTAAGTTTTTAAACTTAATAGCCTCAGAGCCTGATATTTCACGCGTACCCATTATGGTCGACTCCTCTAAATGGGAAGTAATAGAAGCAGGCCTAAAGTGTATTCAAGGTAAGGCCATTGTTAACTCTATATCACTAAAAGAGGGCGAAGAGCCGTTTATTCGCCAAGCTAAAATAATAAAACGTTTTGGTGCAGCTGCCGTTGTAATGGCGTTTGATACTGACGGGCAAGCTGATACAGCAGACCGAAAATATGAAATATGTGCCCGCAGCTACAAAATATTAGTAGAAGACATTGGTTTTCCACCAGAGGATATTATATTCGATCCTAATATATTTGCCGTAGCTACCGGTATAGAAGAGCACGATAACTACGCAGTAGAATTTATTGAAGGCACACGCCGTATTAAGCAAAACTTACCGCACTGTAAAGTGTCGGGCGGGGTGTCTAATGTATCGTTTTCATTTAGAGGTAATAACCCAGTACGTGAAGCTATTCACTCGGTATTTTTATACCACGCAATAAAAGCGGGTATGGATATGGGTATTGTAAATGCAGGGCAACTCGCCGTTTACGACGACATACCAGAAGAGCTTCGTAAAGCCGTTGAAGACGTAATACTTAACACAGACCCAGGCGCAGGCGAGCGTTTAGTAGAGCTTGCACCAAAATACTCTGGTATGGCACAAGCCGAGCGAGTAGAAGATTTAGAATGGCGCACATGGCCTGTTGAAAAACGCCTAGAGCACGCCCTTGTAAAAGGCATTACCACCTTTATAGATGAAGATACCGAAGAGTGCCGCGCTGCTGCCGATAAACCTATTCACGTAATTGAAGGGCCGTTAATGGATGGCATGAACGTGGTAGGTGATTTATTTGGCGCAGGTAAAATGTTTTTACCACAAGTGGTTAAATCGGCGCGCGTAATGAAACGAGCCGTAGCCTACTTAGACCCATTTATTGAAGCCGAAAAAGAAGAAGGTTCAACCAATGGTAAAATAGTGATGGCGACCGTAAAAGGCGACGTACACGACATAGGTAAAAATATTGTAGGCGTGGTACTACAATGTAATAACTACGAAGTTATTGATTTAGGCGTAATGGTACCTGCCGATAAAATACTGCAAACCGCCATCGACGAAAAAGCCGATATTATTGGTTTATCGGGCTTAATTACCCCATCGCTTGACGAAATGGTACACGTAGCAAAAGAAATGAAACGCCGTGGTTTTGAACTGCCGCTACTCATTGGTGGTGCAACTACCTCTAAAGCGCACACCGCAGTAAAAATTGAGCCGCAATATGACAAAGGCGTTGTGTATGTAAATAACGCAAGCCGTGCAGTTGGTGTAGTTTCAAACTTATTATCAAAAGACATTAAACCTGACTTTTTAGCTAAAACTAAAGCTGAATATGTAAAAGTGCGCGAGCAACAAGCGCGAAAAAAACCACGCTCTAAGCCTGTTACAATCCAGCGCGCACGCGATAACGCAGCAAAGCTTGATTGGGATAACTACACACCACCTGTGCCTAAAAAGCTGGGCGTGACTGAATTTAAAAACGTATCAATTGCTACTTTGCGTAAATACATAGATTGGACGCCATACTTTATGACGTGGTCAATTGCCGGTAAATACCCGCGCATAATGGACGATGAAGTAGTAGGCGAGCAAGCGCAAAGCTTATTTAAAGACGCTAACGATATGTTAGACGACCTTGAAAAAGCAGGCAGTTTGCAACCACTTGGGGTAATTGGTTTATTCCCGGCTAACCGCGTTGGGGACGACATAGAAATATACACCGACGAAACACGCAAAGAAGTATTAACTACTTCGTGCCATTTACGCCAGCAAACCGAAAAAACCGACTTTGCTAATTATTGCCTAGCCGACTACATAGCACCCAAAGGCACGCCTGATTACTTTGGCGCGTTTGCAGTAACGGGCGGCCTAGAAGAAGACGACTTAGCAAATGCGTTTGACGCACAGCAAGACGACTACAACAAAATAATGGTTAAAGCCGTTGCCGATAGGCTCGCCGAAGCGTTTGCAGAATACCTACACGAAAAAGTACGTAAAGAGTATTGGGGTTTTGCACCAGACGAAAACCTAGCAAACGATGAGCTAATACGCGAAAACTACCAAGGTATTCGCCCAGCGCCAGGTTACCCAGCGTGCCCTGAGCACACTGAGAAAAAGAAAATTTGGCAGTTGCTCGATACCGAAAAACGCATTGGTATGCAGCTAACTAGCTCGTACGCCATGTGGCCAGGTGCTGCTGTTTCGGGTTGGTACTTTTCACACCCTGAGGCTAAATACTACGCCGTAGCGGCGGTACAAAAAGACCAAGTTGAAGATTATGCTAAACGAACCAATATGACGCTTGAAGAAGCTGAAAGATGGCTATCGCCTAACTTGGGGTATGATCCGGAGTAAAGCGAAGCGGTTAGTTTTTAGTTGTGAGCTATCAGTAAACACAAAGAACAAAAACGAGCCTAATTAGGCTCGTTTTTTTGTTTTTAAATTAGTTTAGTGAGATAGAGATGTATTATGGTTTTGTCGCATAGCATTAATAAACGTTTTTTGTGAAAATAATAAAGTCCTTTTTTTGTCCAGATAATCATATGTTTACAAAGAGTTTATTTAGTGAAATTATTAATCAAGCGAATATAAGTAGTTTTGGGATGTTATGACCCCCAAAAATTGAACCCAATAGGCTATTTAATGCTTATGCATAAGGAGAGTGAAGTGAACGATGTAGTATCATTTGCTGATGAAAGTGGAATTTCAAAAGGGTCACCTTGTTATACTATCGGTATTTTAAATGTTCCAAGTGAATATTTAGATGAATTCAATTTTAAAATTGAAAAAATTTATAAATCGAGTGGGATTCAAGGTGAAATAAAATGGGAAAAAATAAGAAAAAGCTCAGGACAAATTAATTTATGCTTAAATATCTTAAAGTTTGTACTAAGTAGCCCGTGTACTTTCCATGCTATTGCGGTATCAAAAGCCCCTTATCAAAAATGGCATAGAGATGAAGAAGCGGCTTTTTACACAACGTATAATCAACTTCTAAATCAAAGTAGTAAAGGTTTAAACGCTAACTTTAAAGTATATATAGACCAGAAAAGTACAAAATACCCCAAACAAGATGAAGTAATTCAAATTATTACTAATCATATGCTTGCTAAATTACCAACATCTTCAAAAATTGAGCTTGTATCAATGCAAGACTCTAAGCTTCATTGGGGTTTACAGGCTGTTGATATATTAACTGGGGCAGTTAATACTGGTTATCTTTTATATTTCAACCCCAAATCAGATATGCAAATGGCAAAAAAACTAGCCACTTTTCGAATGGCTTCAATTTTAGGTTGGGATCAATTAGCCTATGATACTAGACCAAATAATATGTTTAACATTTGGCACTTTCCGATAGAAACTAGAGCTATACCAGATACTAGAGATATAGTTCCTAATTTTGCAGTACCAAATGTTAGTAGAGCAGAATATGAAGTTATAACAGGCTCTTAATAAGGTTTTAGATGGACTTTACTTAGGGAAGGCTTTGAAAGATTTACTCGCTTTTGTTTCATTTCGTATTTAATAACAAAAGGGCTCAAATCTTTATTCCAGACATAGTGGTGGAATTATTGCTGTAAATACACAAAATACTAAAGAGCAGACACTTGCTAAAAGCTTAATCGAACAAGGTAAGCAATCCTTGCACGCAAGTATTAATACTTTTGAAAAACCAGTACTCGATTGGAAAACGGCTAACTACCATATTCGTGTTGATGATTTAGGTGATGGAAATTATCGTTATGTAGTGTGGGGTATTAATAAAAAGCCAAGTGATAAGCCAGACATGGTTTTATTTAACGGCGATGTAACGGTTAGTCGCACTGGCGGTAATCATCACTATACGTTTAAAAATGGACGTTATAGTTACATACTACATGTAACCATTATTGGCTGTGATACATCACCACCAGGTTGGCTTGAAGTCTATAAAGACGATGAGAAATTATTGTCTGAAGATGTTATAAGCACTCATTCATCGATTTTAATTAGTAAATATGCGGCTAAGTTTTTTAGAAAACTAGCTTAGCTGAAAATAAAATATTATTACGTTATTTCTTCTATGTCTTTGTAAAACTTTGTTAATCGCCTCTTTATTTCCGGTTTTTACTCTATATAATGCCGTGTTAATGGAACGTTACAGTTGTAGTGGCGTTATTAAATAAAGAAATACAAAGGATTATGGAATTGATTAAACTATCTTGCCTTACGTTGCTCATGATGAGCGCGTATCCAGTGAATGCCAATACTCATGCACAACCTATAAAAAACACTCAAAAAAATACTTACGGTGATGCTGTTTTAATTAACGATCAAAAAATAAATTTTGATAAAGCTCATTTTGAAAGTTTATCTAAAAAGCCTCAACTCACGCCAATTATAAAAAATAATAGCCTTACTCAAGCGGCCTCAGACGAGCAAAGCATAGAGCTTAATAGCGTATTTCGTGAATTTTCATTAGGTAACTCAACAGGTCGCAAAGGCATGTACATTGCACCTTTGTCGGGTGTGGGTAGCAAGCACATTATATCCGCCCAAGAGAGCAATTTTAATATTATAGAGTATGTAAAAGGTGCGTATAAAGTAACAGCTAGCTACGACTTTGATGACTATATTGAAGATACCACACTAATTAAAGATACAGTGGCAGATACATATTACTTATATGTTTTAGATAATAACGCAGTACATAAAGTTAATTTAGTCACCCAAGAGATAGAGCTAAGCAAAGAATTTTATTACCCAAGAGCAGCAGATAAGTTTGATATAAACAGCGATGGCCAAGATGAGCTTTTTGTTTATCAAAGTAGTAAGCTTTTTGTTCTTAACTCGCTCGATTTATCTGAAATTGCGGTACTTGAAAACGTACCACAAAATTTTGTGACAGGCTCGTTTACTGAGGCCAATGCAAAAGAAGTTTTATTTAGTGATGGTGCGGTTTATAGGTTTGAAAATTCAGAACTTGTACTGCATAAACAACTTAGTGTAAGTATTAATGGCGAGCATTTCATTACTGTTGATATTAATAACGACGGCTTAGATGAAGTGATTAATGGGCAAAGTTGGTACAGTATAGAAATGCTAAGCCCAAGCACTGAAAGCATTTTATGGACAGCCCAAAGCGACTTAGATATTGATAAAGTAATAGTTGCAGACATCGATAATGATGGTACCGACGATTTAGTTTACGGCGATGGTCAGTGGGGGAGCTTATACGCGCTTTCACTCACAACAGGCGTTGAGTTTTGGAGTATTAATAATCCAGAGCATGGTGTGTCGGGCATTGTTGTAGATGACCTTAACGGCGATGGCAAACAAAATATTGCTTGGGGCTCAGGCTATTCTTCATCAGGTGAAGATGGTTTTTATATTCACAACACGGATGATAAAGCCCAGCAGTGGGCTAAAGGCATTAAGTACTACTCAAATAAAGCGTTAGCACTTGCTGATATTAATAATAACGGTAGCTTAGATATACTTTATTCCGAGCGTGACAGTAACGCTTTGCACATAATAGATACACAAACTAATGAAAAAATACTTACAAATATAAGCGTTAATAACGATTGGGATAATAACAATTTAGTTACTACTGCTCAGCTGTTTGATGATGGTAAGAATTATATTATTACTGGCAGCTCTGCTATATACAATGCGAATGTACAGGTGTTTTCACCTGAAACGGGTGAAGAGCTATTTCAAACATATCTAGGCGGCGGAGACTACATTAGTACCTTAACAACGTTAGATATTAATAATGATGGCAAGTTAGAAATAATAGTAGGTAATGGCGCTGAGCATACAGGAAGTGAAGGTACCTTTTTTAAAGTATTAAATGGGCAAACTGGAGAGTTATTAAAAACATCGCCTCGCTTAGGATTTTATTGGGGCGGTATGAGTTCAATAGTAACTGGAAGCTTTCTTGATAACGAAAATATAGATGTGGTTGGTCTCGTTAGTGATTACCTCATTAGTTATGACTACTCTGAAAACACTATATCTAAAGTTGCTTTGGAGCAAAGCTTTAACGGTTTGGTTAACACTGTTATTAATGGAGAAGAAACTTTAGTTGCATCTACCTATAACGGCTCACTTTACAAAGTGGCTTTAAATGGGCAGACAACATTAATTAGTGAAGTGTGCCAAAACACTTTAAATAACATTGTGTCTGTAAGAGCTGGGTTTGTGCAGTATTCGTGTTCTGATCAGTTTGGTGAATATAACCTAGATAACAATGTGGTTTCATACACTGCTAAGCGTAAGAATAATGACAGTTGGTTAGCAACTTCTACGTATAATAATGTTGATTATACCTTGTTGGCAGGTCAGTCATTGGAGGTGTTTTCTAATCAAGTTGCTGAGCCTTTAGCTAAACCTGAAGCTGTAAGCTACTCTGATCATGTTTTAAAAAGCATACAAATAGACTTACCTGTATCAGATGATATTGATTATGTAGTTTTAAATAAGAGACCAACTCTGGGTAGGGTCGAGTTTACCGACAGACAGACGGGTCTATTAACTTATATACCATCGGGCGCTGTAGGCATTGACGAGCTTAGTTACTACACAGTAAAAGATCGTTCACGTTCAGCGTTATCAAGCTTAACGTTAGAGCTAAAAAATACAGCACCAACAGCAAATAATATGACACTGCAAACTCATTGGAATACACCGCTTAACTTTAATTTAGAAGGTGTGGATGAAGACGCAGAGCCATTAGTATTTCAAATTAAAAATTCGCCTGCTCATGGGCAAATTCAGTTAATGGACTCTGCTTTAGGTAGCGTGACCTTTTCACCAAGTGGTGACTCGGTTGAGCCAGTATCAGTTAGCTTTACAGTGAAAGATTCTTTAGTTGAATCAGAGCTTCATAATGTTGTTATTGAACTTACAAATACAGCCCCACAAGCTGAAAATGTAACATATAACACCTCTTATAAGAGTGAAGTGAATGGTCGCTTTTCAGCATTAGATAGCGACAACGATACACTTGAATTTGAAGTGGTAACAGAGCCAAACTCAGGAACTTTAACATTTGAGCCTGATACTGGATTGTTTAAACTAACTCCTACGAGCGAATCCGATCATGTAGTAACGTTTAGCTATGTAGCTAAAGATAAATTTGATAGTTCTGCAGTTCAAACTGTGACTATAAACGTTGAAGGTAAGCAAGCTGCTGCGCTAGCGACTCCTTCATCTGATTCAGGCTCTAGCTCAGGTGGCAGTATTTATTACTTACTTACGCTGCTATCAGTGGTTTTATTTGGTAGACGCCGTTTTAATTAATAGTTAAAAGCTTATTTACACTATCTAAAACCGCCAAATGGCGGTTTTTTATTTATTAATAGTCTTTTTAAACTTTCATTTAGGGCTGTTTATCTTTCGAGGTTTAACATGCAATGCCCCAAGGGTTCTGCATAGGGGCAATTTACGCTTTGGTGTTTACAAACCTCCCGCCGCGATTAAATCTCCCCTAGATTGAGTGAGTTTCAATCTAAAAGGTCAGCAGGGCCTAGTCATAATACTAATAATCAGACGTTAATAATTTCAATGTGGTTTAAACGTTCTAATAATTAGTATTTTTATAAAATAGATCTAAGTGGTAGGCTAAAAGTAGTAAGTATAAAATAGTAAGTAATTAAAAATAGTTCTCGCGCAACAAGGAACCCTCCTGTAAAGCGCTTTGCCAAGGAGTTTAGTATGATCACGCTTACCATTAATGGTAATAAACATGAGTTTTCTGGCGATCCGTCAACGCCAGTATTATGGTACCTCCGAGATGAATTGAATTTAACTGGGCCTAAATTTGGTTGTGGTATGGCACAGTGCGGTGCGTGTACCGTGCATATTGATGGGGTAGCTCAGCGCTCGTGTGTATTACCTGTAGCGGCAGCAGCAGGGCGTTCAATTACGACAATTGAAGGGTTAAGCGAGCAGGGCGACCATCCTGTACAACAAGCATGGATAGAGCATAAAGTACCGCAGTGTGGTTTTTGCCAGTGCGGCCAAATGATGCAAGCTGCGAGTTTATTAGCAGCAAACCCAACCCCAACTGACGATGAAATAGTAAGTAATATGTCGGGAAATATTTGCCGTTGTGGTACATACCCGCGTATTCATAAAGCAATTAAATCAGCTGCTAAAACAATGGCGAGTGTTCAATATTTTGACCCAAATGAACAAGGGGAAGAAGTATGAACCAAGATAACAAATACTTTGATTTAAACCGCCGTAAGTTTTTAAAAACCAGTGCAATAGGTGCGTTGGTACTCGGTACTTATTTTGTAGGCAGTGCGCCAAGAGCATTTGCGGGTGTATTAGAGCAGCCATCTGAGCAAGCAAAGCGCGCAAACTTATTTATTGCACTGCGCCCAGACGGCAAGGTTGAAATAACCTGCCATCGCTCTGAAATGGGACAGCAAATTCGCACCGCGATTGCACAAATAGTTGCCGATGAAATGGAAGCCGCGTGGGATAAGGTTATTGTTATTCAGGGTAAGGGCGACCCTAAATATGGCGATCAAAATACCGATGGCTCGCGCAGTATTCGCTACAACATGAAGCGCCTGCGTGAAATGGGCGCAAGTGTACGTTACATGATGCAGCATGCTGCCGCTAAGTATTGGAAAGTTGACCCGCAGACCTGTACAGCCAATCAACACGTTGTTACACACAGCTCAGGTAAATCGCTTATTTATAAAGATTTAATCGACTTAGCGCTTACAATAACGCCACCAGAAGCTGACAAACTAACACTTAAAACACGCAAAGAATGGCGCTACATTAATACTGGCATGGCGCACATAGATTTAGCCGATTTAGTAACAGGTAAAGCAATATTTGCAGCCGATGTACGCGAACCAAAAGCGCTGGTGGCTATAATTGAACGTCCGCCAGTGGTAGGCGGTGTTGTTAAGTCGTTTGATGCCAGTGCTACAAAAGCGATAAACGGCGTTTTAGATGTTATTGAAATACCTGCACCAAAAGGCGCGCCGCAGTTTCAGCCAAAAGGCGGTATTGCGATTATAGCTAAAAATACATGGGCTGCATGGCAAGGGCGTAAAGCATTAAAAGTGGTGTGGGATGATGGCAAAAATGGCGATTACAATTCAAAAGAATTTAAAAAGTCATTACTAAAAACTGTACAAACTCCACAGGCAAACATACGTGATAAAGGCGATGCCATGGGCGTGTTGGCTAAATCGAGCAATAAACTCGTAGCTGATTATTACGCGCCGCATCTTGCTCAAGCACCAATGGAGCCGCCGTGTGCAACAGCTATGTACAACAAAGATAGTGTTGATATATGGGCTGCTACGCAAAATCCACAAGCCGATATGAAAACAGTGGCTGCAATGCTTGGCATGGATGAGAGCAAAATTAATGTTCACGTTACCATGTTAGGGGGCGGTTTTGGGCGTAAGTCAAAACCTGACTTTTCAGCAGAAGCAGCTTACCTTTCAATGAAAGTAGGCAAGCCTATTCGTGTGCAATGGACGCGTGAAGACGACATACAACATGGTTTTTACCATGCGGTTTCGGCTCAGCACATTGAAGCATCGCTAGATAAAAATGGCGCTATAGAGTCTTATTTACACCGCACCGCGTTTTCACCAATTACCTCTACCTTTTCAGAAGGGGCGACTACGCCAGGAAGCTTTGAACTGCGCTTAGGATTTACCGATAACCCTATTAACACACCTAATATGAAGTTAGAAAACGGTGATGCGCAAGCCAAAGCACGAATTGGTTGGATGCGCTCTGTATCAAATATTTTTCATGCCTTTGCTATTCAGTCATTTATTGGCGAAGCAGCGCACAAAGCCGGTCGCGACCAAAAAGACTATTTACTAGACACGATAGGTCCGAGTCGTATTGTTGATGTAACTGAGCAAAATGCCACATACGATAATTACGGTGGCGATAAAGCGGTTTATCCTCTAGATATTGGCAGGCTGCGCCATGTTATTGAAAAAGTAGCTGACATGAGTAAATGGGGGCGAGAGCTTCCTAAAGGTCGAGGTTTAGGAATAGCAGCACACAGAAGCTTTTTAACTTACGTAGCTACGGTAGTTGAAGTAGAAGTGTCGGATGCTGGCGATTTAAACGTAATTAAATCGTGGGTTGCCATTGACGCGGGTACGGTTGTAAACACCGACACCGTTAAAAACCAAACCCAAGGTGGTTCTATTTACGGTATTACAACTGCAATCAGCGATGGTATTACCTTTGATAAAGGCCGCGTGCAGCAAAGTAACTTTCATGATTATCGCGTACCGCGTATGAGCGATTCACCACTAGAGGTAGAAGTCGAAATAATACAAAGCGATGCGCCACCAGCAGGCGTAGGCGAGCCCGCAACACCGGTTTACGCCCCTGCATTGTGTAACGCTATTTTTGCAGCTTGCGGTAAACGTATTAGGCAATTGCCTGTAGGTAACCAATTAAAAACGTAAATAACGTACTTTATTTAAGCCGTTAAAAAAACCGCCAAATGGCGGTTTTTTTATTCGTAAGTCTATGTCTTTTCAAACTCATAAATTACATATTTTGCTCACTAAATTTGTATTGATCTGGTTCGGTTTAAACGCACTAATATGTTTAGGTATATTAGCTTGTGTATATTCTAAATGAACATATTGATAAGATTGCGGCTCAATAACTTCCTCAAGTAGGTAGCTCTGCTTAGATTTTTTACTAAATAATACAGAGTAGTTTTTTAAGTCTGCATGTGTGAACTGGTTAGCTCTATAAACATGAAAAGACTCACTGTTTGTGGCAACAAAGCTATTGAGGATAGAGGACCAGTCTGCGTACCACTCAGAATCTTCAAATGGTGTGCTGCCTATAATAATAATAGCTTTATCATTATTATAGTCATCACATAACTGTTTTTCTGAAGATGTTTGTTCAGCTGTTACTACCCCAGTACAGCCCATTAGACTAAAAGCAAAGCATCCTAATAGGATTTTTTTCATTTTAGTATCCTATATAAAAAGTGGGATCATCTGATTGTTTGAAATTAATGATTGGTTAAAAAAGTGCTTAGCTTCATAGTCGAATGTTGAAGCTGATAGCTGCTTATCGAAGTGAGGGGAATCCATCCTGGTAAAGTCGCCCCCCCATCGAAGCCCTCTTTTTTTCATTATATCAATAAATTTAACCGCTGAAGCCGTAGCACTCTTAGTTTTAAAGGCGGTTGAGTTGTTCCAATTAGAGCCATCAACAATATTTAAATCTAAAGCATGCCCAATATAATGTTGGCTGCGTTTTGCTGGCGTTACTACAGCGCCACTTGGAGAAACTCCAAGCTGTCTTATTGTCTGGTTTAAAACCAATTTTAGGCCTAGTTTTTTTGCTTCAATGTTCATTGCTTTTATCTCAGTAATTAAGGTCGCTGAAACTACAAACTCACCTTTCAATACATTTTGGTTTGCAATTAATTTGAAGTTGGGATTGAGCTCTATATTAGTAAAAGTTGCTTCTCTTAACCTTAGCAAGTCCCCTGTACATCGAAAATTGCTAGCGGCCCAGATATTTAGCTCTCGACGAGTAGCTTTGTCAGTTTGCCCAGAGGTACTTCCTTTAAAAGTGGGCAGTTGATTAGTAACCCTTAAATTTTTTAATCGATATGGTGCCGATTTTGCGTTCCATTGGAATAACTTTAATGCGTGTGTAGTTTTTAACCCAAAATCTCCATCAATTTTTGATTTATATGTTCCTAATTTATTGAGTAGTATTTGCAATTCGGATACAAAAGAGTGATTAGCAATGTGACTTTTTCCTTCCCAGATTTGCTTTTTGTCATTGTCTCCTCTTTGAAGAGAAAACCCACCAAATAAATCCGTTACACCAGTTAAAGCTGACACTACAGCATTGTTGTTCATATAAGTTCCTTTAAATTTATAGTTAACCGCACTTATTCCATCGCGATCGTTATATTAGCGATAAAAGAATATAACTAAAGATAAGAAATAGGAAGAATATTTTTCGTTAAGTCATTATGAATACAACGTAAAATTGTAAAATAGATAGTGCCAAAGGCGTAATTTAAACAAATAATTTTAAATTATTAAGGAAAGCTTTATTCAATTGAATTTAGAGGTTTCTATTAAACAAAAAAACCGCCAAATGGCGGTTTTTTTAGAAGTTAGCGATTAGTGAGTTTTTTCAAACTCATCTACTTCACGCTCTGCTTCTTCTTTAGATTTACCATACTGCTGCTGGATTTTCCCCACTAGCTCTGTACGGCTACCTTCAATTTTGTCTAAATCGTCGTCAGTAAGATCGCCCCATTTTTGTTGCGCCTTACCTTTAAGTTCGTTCCAATTACCTTTCATACGATCGCTGTTCATAAGTTTCTCCTTACTTAGATTTATTTAACGTTCACTATAAAAGAAGCAAGGCGTGTACCAACCAGTTAAACTTTTATTTTATGTTTATAGTCAGCAGCTTATATTTTTAAGAGGGGCGTTATCTATATTTCAATAAGTACGTCCTTAAAAAATGTACAGAGCAGCCTGTAATTATTGCTGATTATAAATACGCGTAAACTCACTAGCTTTAGCGGCGCGTTTATTTTTGGTTTTTGTTACAATGCATACAAAGCAATTTTGGGTAAATAGCAGTGCTGCCGGTTCAAAACATATATCAACAACTTGTAACTACATTACAAAGTAATCCTATAACGTTATTACAAGCACCACCTGGTGCAGGTAAATCGACGTGGTTGCCGCTGCAACTCATGCGTGACGGGCATTTTAAACGTATTGTAATGCTAGAGCCTCGCCGTTTAGCTGCTCGTAATATTGCCAGTTATTTAGCAAAGTGCCAAAACGAAAGTGTTGGGCAAAGTGTGGGTTTGCGGATTAGAGGCGAGAGTAAAGTAAGCGCTAATACGCGCCTCGAAATAGTTACCGAAGGTATGTTAACGCGCATGTTGCAAAACGACCCCGAATTAAGCGATATTGATTTACTGATATTTGATGAATTTCATGAGCGTTCAATTGCAGCCGATACCTCACTTGCCTTTGCGCTCGAGACCCAAAGTGCACTGCGTGAAGATTTAACTATTATGCTTATGTCGGCAACGCTAGATACAGAGCGCTATACAGCCTTTTTTGACTGCCCTGTAATTCAATCAAGCGGTCGCAGCTATCCAATAGACGAAGTATACATACCTATAAAAGATGAAAGTCGCTGGCTTGATGCAATTCCTAACATAATAAAACAAGCACTTAATGATCAAACAGGCAGCGCGTTGGTGTTTTTACCTGGGCAGTTTGAGATATTACGCGTGCAACAAGCACTGAACGATTTACCCAGTAACTGCCAAGTTGCAACGCTATTTGGCGAGCAAGATAAAGCCAATCAGCAAGCTGCTATTGCTCCTGCACCAAACGGTATGCGCAAAGTGGTGCTTACCACCAATGTAGCCGAAACCAGTTTAACTATTGAAGGCATACGCATTGTAATTGACAGCGGCAAGCGCCGTGCAGCGACCTTTAATTTAAAAACAGGGGTCACAGAGCTCACAACACAAAGTATATCGCGCTCCTCTGCTGTGCAGCGAGCAGGACGTGCAGGGCGAATAGAGCCGGGCATTGTTTATCGAATTGGCTCAAAGCAAACCTTTGAGCGACGTAATAGCCACGACAATCCCGAAATACTCACATCAGACATAAGCCAACTTATGCTTGAGGCAAAGCAATGGGGAGCCAGTATTGATGAGCTAACCTTGCTCGATAAGCCCACTGAGCAACAATGCGAGCAAGCAAGTAACCTGCTTAACATGCTAGAAGCTATTGATAGCAAAGGTAAGCTCACACCGCTTGGCAGTAAAATGTTAGGTTTTGGTGCTGATATTCGTTTGGCGCATATGCTATTAAAAGCACAAATACTTGATGACCAACTCCCTGGTACTTATCGCCTTGCTATTTATTTAGTAGCATTACTTGAGAGCCGAGTAAATAGTGCAAACGAGTTGAGTTTAGCGCTGCATAGCCAACAGCAACGTCCGCATCCGGTATTTAAGCAACAGTTAAAATATTGGCAAAGCCGCTTAAAAGTAAAAGACGAAAACAGCGAATTAAATACGCATTATATAAGTTTGCTGGTGGCATTGGCATACCCCGATCGCATCGCTAAAAAACGTGGTAATGGTTATTTACTTGCCAATGGTGCTGGGGCTGAGTTAAATGTCGATTACTGGCACAACGACGATTACTTAGCCATAGCAACCATGGGCGGGCACAAAGGTGGGCGTATATTTGCAGCCACCGCACTTAACCCATTTGAGTTACAAGAATTTTTACCGCATTTATTTAGTGAACTTACTCGTTGTGAGTTTGATGAAAAATCAGCGCGCTTTATTCATCAAGATGAAGTAAAGCTCGGGGCTATAACGCTCAGCAGCCAGCCTAGTAAACAAAAACTAGATAAGAGCGAGCGTGCTAAAGCGTGGCTTAGCTTATTTACTAAACACGGTTTTGCATTATTTAACGAGCAACCTGATGCGCAACAATTGCTGATACGTATGAGCCTAGCAAGTAATTTGATGCCCGATAAATTCCCGCAAATAAACGAGCAACAACTTATTCAAAATGCAGCGCAGTGGCTAGGCGTGTTTTTAGAAGATATTAAAACGCTCACGCAGCTTAAAAAGTTTAACTACTTTGAAGCATTACAAAACTGCTTTGATTGGCAACAACAAACCACGTTAAAAGCTTTGTTACCTTTGCGCTTAACGGTGCCAAGTGGCTCAAATATAAAAATAGAATACCAACTTGATGGCCCCGCAAAGATAAGCGTGCGTATGCAAGAAGTTTACGGCTTGACCAGTACGCCTATGCTTGCCAACGGTAAATTGCCATTGCTTATGGAGCTGCTATCGCCAGGTAAACGTTCATTGCAACTTACTCAAGATTTAGCCCATTTTTGGGCTAGCAGTTACCGCGATGTGCAAAAGGAAATGAAAGGTCGTTACCCTAAACACTTTTGGCCAGACGACCCTGCCAACAGCGTTGCAACCAACAGAGTAAAGAGCAAAATGTAGGTGTTAATTTACTTAAAACTGATTTTGTTTGATTATTGAACTTACCAAGGTAATGTACCTATAAAATATTTTTAACTACAGGGAATAGTCAATGAGGTTACTTTTAACGTTAGGTTTGGCTCTAGTAACTGCTTTTTCGGCTTATGCTGAAAAGCCACTCGACTTAAATGCATTTGCGCAGCAATACTATAAAACAATGACCGCAACACAAGCACCTAACGCAGGTGCTAAAGAGCTTGAGGCTTATCTTGCATTGTTAACCGATGATATTGGTAATCAGCATATTCCATATCAACCGGATGACTCACGTACTCCTGATGGCAAAGAGCAGATGCGCAAAGGTATGAGTTTTTACTTAGGTGCGCACACGTTGTTTGAAAGCGCACTGCTTAATACATTTGTGTTTAACAATACAGGCTTTGCTATTCGTTATAAGAGTCATGCAAAGGGCATTCACCCGCAAAGTAAGCAGCCAATAGAATACACCTCCACAATGATGGAAGTGATTGAAGTTGAAAATGGTAAAGTGGCGATGATCCGCAAGTATCACGAATAACAAATAAGGATATATATGAAACATTTACTTATCGCACTATCAATATTAATGCTTAGTGCATGCGCTAGTACAAAAAGTGATTTTAGATTTGATGGTTCTACACCTGAGTCAACTCAGGCCGGAGTTCATAAAGTTTTAAAGACATTAAAATCTCAAGATGTAATGCGCTTTATAGGCGCCTTAATTGCAATTCAATTTTCTGATGTGCAAAGCGCAGAAGATGTTTTAGGCGACCCAACCATGATGAATGAAATGAATTATTTTATTATTGGTAAAAAAATTGATGGCTTAAATTATTATGAAGTACTGGATCTTGCGAGTTCATCTTCATCGAAAGTGGAAGTTTCGGTAGCGAAATAGTTTGAGCTTTTTGTATTACATTAAATGTGTAATACCAATTCGCAATAATACTTAATCATTTTGCGAGGCTAAACGTGTCGCTACCTGCGTTAAAAAATGCTCATTTAGAACAACTAAGTAGCTAATTTTTTGCCTAGCTATCAACACGTTTTTCCGCCCTCACAATAGACCACTTAATTAAGCGAATTGGTATAATTTTATGTCTATATTAAATATATTATTGAAAGTGCTAAAGTTTTAACGCTATAAAACTTAATAGTAAGCTTTGTTTATACCTGCTCATGAATTTATACTACGCTTTAGTAAGAAGCTAATTATTTATAATTTAGATGCAGAAGTCTAAAACATAAAACGTAAGCTACTTTGACTTAATTCTACACGATTAGATAGAGACTATGACATTAAGATTTTTTGTAATAATAGGTACTTTGATTTTAATGTGCTTTGTAACAAGTTTATTAGTTGGGTACCGCTATTTTTTTAGCTGCCGACTATAAATACTAGTATTGAAGATTATCAAAATCGTGAATTACTGAGTCTTAAAATTGCGCTTGATAGAGAGTTTATATTTTTAGAAACACTTAATTATGACTATGCCGTATGGGATGACACCTATGATTATATGGCTGATTTTGACGCAGAATATGTAGATTCAAACTTTGTAGGGGATACCTTCTATTCTCTCAAAATTGATGGTGTGTTTATCTACGATGTAAACTTTAATATGGTTTACGGACAAGCGTATGATTATATGAAGCATAGGGAGTTTGATGCGCCTGATTTAGATTTACAGGTTAATAAATTAAACCGCGCAATTATTCCTAATCCAAAAGCTGCTAATGACGACCGTAGTTTAAGTCATTCTGGTTTTTTACAAACAGCGGGCGGCCCTATCATGTTTGCATCGCATGTAATAAAGCGAACAGATAAAACAGGTGAGCCTGTTGGTAGTATTGTTTTTATAAAAAAAGTAAGACCGTCGTTGATCAAATCCTTAGCGGAAATTGCACAAGTGGAGCTTAGCTATACACAAATAGCACACGGTAGTTCTTTAAACGATATTGCGACGCTTAAAGGGAGCCTCCAAGAAGAGGACATTGCCACTCAAAGGAAGAGGGTGATTCTAGATGTAAATGGTAAGCCATTGCTTGCTTTGAACATTAAGCATCATCACCAAACACTGCCAGTTTTATTTGATCATTATTTAAAGCTTATTTTGTTAATGTTTTTTGTAATGTCATTATTAGGTTTTTATATTGTAAATCGTTATTTTATTGAACCGCTTATTAGTGGTGCGTCCGCTATTAATTCAATGTTGGTTAAAAACGATTTACAGCCTTTGAGGTTCACTAATCAATTTTTAGAAATGCGCGTTTTAATTAGCGGTTTTAATGCGTTAATTAAGCAAGTAAAAGAGCAAAATTCTAAGCTCGAAAAAATAAGTAAAATTGATGGATTAACCCAAATTTACAACAGGCGTGCCTTTGATGAAATTATAGCGGCGCAATGGGAACAGGCTCAACAGCAACAAAATGCCTTTGGAGTAATATTACTTGATGTAGATCACTTTAAAAATTATAACGATTTTTATGGTCACCAAGGCGGAGACAATGCTTTACAGCTCCTAGCTTGTAAATTACAACAAATGGCAAAGCAAAACACAGGTACAGTTGCGCGCTATGGCGGCGAAGAGTTCATATTATTCTTTAAAGAGCTTTCTTATGAAGAGTTTGTAAATATATCTCAGCAATTGCTTTTGGCGGTTCGGGAGTTAAATTTACCTCATGAAGCGTCGCCTGTACGTAAATATTTAACAATTAGTGCTGGGTGTGTATTTGCTACAAAAGAAATCTTAAGTGGTAATAATGTGTCTATTCAATCACTAATTAAAGAAGCTGACATAATGCTTTACGAAGCGAAAAACTCAGGTAGAGATAAAACATCAATCAAATCTATATAATTTAAGTCAATTATTAAAGATGCATCAGCTGTTTTTTATTATTAAACGCTCAAACCTCTTTCCCGCCATGGCTCTGTGCTAGGTCGTCAAGTTCGGCGCAAGTGTAATCAAAACCACTTTCGTCGTATTCGTATGTCACTTTTACACTATCGCCGCCATTAAAAAGTCGTGTTTTTACATCGTTAACCGGCCAGTCTTTGAGCTCGTGTAAAAATCTGTTAGCAACTTGTGATGATTCAAAACAATAGCGAATTTCTGTTTTCATAAATAATAAAGCTCTGGCTGTTTACCCCTGCAGCTAGTGCATTATTAATGGGGCGTTCATGATTCGGTTACAAAAAATAAAGAGTTAAATTGTAAATTTTGTGTTTCAATAAATGCATTAAACTCGGTACACACTAACGTACTTTAATTAACAAATGATGACGACTTTACATGCATTATAAATTTGCTCTTATCGCAAGCTCGGTTTTTATACTAAGCGCTTGCGGTGGTTCAGGCTCCGATGATACGCCAACCGTTAACGGAAATAAAATCCCCATTTTGTCAGTCACTGATATTCCTAGTGAATTAAGTAAAGGCCAAACAATTGAGCTAACAGCAACAGCCAGTGATAAAGACGGCACTATTACATCTATTGTGTGGCAACAAACGCAAGGGCCTGAACTAATTAGTGGGACTTTAGAGGCAACAACTGCTTCAGTAACACTGCTAAATGCGCAAAGTTATAAGCCTGTTGATTACGCTTTTTCGGTCACAGCAACCGATAACGAAGGGGCAAGCAGTGTAAAAACGCTAAGCTTTACTGCACGTAATAATATGGATGATATTAGCGCCGCACGGTTACTACATCAAGCAACAATGGGACCTAAGCTTAGTGAAATACAAAACGCACAAGGTTTAAGCGAGCAGCAATGGCTTGATAAGCAAGTAGCGCTACCTATTAATTATCACCGTGATTATTTAGTAAAGTTAAATGACGATGACGACTTTAAATACATAAGCCGCATAGACGCATGGTGGAAGGCAGTAATGCAAAGTGACGATCAACTCCGTCAACGTGTTGCATTTGCGTTAAGTGAAATATTAGTAGTGTCGGATGAAAACAGTGCCTTAAGAGGCCAACCTGAGGGCATGATCACTTATTACGATTTGCTACTAAAGCATGCCTTTGGTAATTATCGTGACTTACTCGAAGATGTCACGCTTTCGCCTATTATGGGAACTTACTTAAGCCATTTGGGTAACGAAAAAGCAGACGATGCACTTAATATTCGCCCAGACGAAAATTACGCACGTGAAGTAATGCAGTTATTTACTATTGGCCTTGAAGAGCTAAACCTAGATGGCAGCGCCAAGCTTGATGCACAAGGTAATACTATTGCTACTTACGGACAGGTCGAAATAGAGGGTTTTGCACGCGTATTTACTGGTTGGACGTTTGCCGATAGTGAAACATTTAAGCGTAAAAGTCGTAACTATATTAAGCCAATGGAAGCGTTTGACGAGTACCATTCTAGTAAACAAAAAACCTTACTAAATGGCGAGGTTATACCGCAAGGTTACGCAGCAGAAGAGTCAATGCAAATAGCGCTCGATAATTTATTTAATCATCAAAATGTTGCGCCATTTATTACTAAGCAGCTTATTCAGCGATTAATTACGTCAAATCCAACCCCCCAATACGTTGAACGAGTAGCTAATGTATTTATTGATAATGGCGCCGGTGTACGCGGCGATTTAGCGGCTGTAGTAAAGGCTATATATTTAGATGATGAAGCACGGCATTTTGGCTCAGTGCTTAACTATCAAGGTAAAATTAAAGAGCCTATTTTAAAAACCGTACAGTTTTGGCGAAATCTCGATGCTAAATCTTTGGCTGGTTACTATAAAACATGGAATTTAATAAATAGCTACGGGCAAGGACCCATGCAGTCGGCTTCGGTATTTAACTTTTTTAGGCCTGATTATCAAACCGCAGCTTTGCGAAATGAAGGTATTGTTGCGCCAGAGTTACAAATAGCAAACGATGCAACACTGATTGGCACCATGAACGCGCTTTACGCAAGTTTAGTGTGGAGTACCGCTGAAGCGCACAGTGATTTAAATTCAAATGGTATTTATGTTTATATTCAAGACGACATGAATGTTTTAGAGAAAAACGGTGTTAGCGCGCTATTAACTCAGTACAACACGCTATATTTTGCAGGCGCAATGAGCAATGACACACGCCAAGCATTACTTGATTTAGATGCCTACTTTAATGAAGAGCAATACCGTGAACGGGTTTCGTATTTATTATATATGATTGCTATTTCACCTGAATTTAACGTGCAGTATTAGGAGCGCATAATGAGCATTAATAGAAGAGAGTTTTTGTCGTTATGTGTAAAAGGCAGCGTATCGGCTGCCGCGTTAACGAGCCTGCAATTACAAGCATTAACTGGAGCGACTAATGCCGTTGAGTTAGGTGATTATAAAGCATTAGTGTGTGTGTATTTATACGGGGGGAATGATTCGTTAAATATGCTCGTTCCGCTTGAAGGCGAGCAACGTAGTGTTTACGAGCAAAGTAGGCAGAACCTAGCGGTAGAGAGCCCACTTGAGTTAAGTATTAAAAGCCAGTTTGCCGGTGGAGTCGGTATTCATCCCTCACTTGAACCTATACAAAATGTGTTTGAATCTCAAAATTTAGCATTTATAGGCGGGGTAGGTACTTTACTCGCTCCCACAACATTGAATGACTATAAAAATAAAACAATAGGTTTGCCTAAGCATTTGTTTTCGCATAACGATCAGCAAGCTGCGTGGATGTATGGTCGAGAAAAACAATCACTTAATAGCGGGTGGGGCGCACGACTTTTAGAGCGTTTAGAGTTACAAGATGAGTTTGCAGCTAATGTATCACTCGACGGTACTAATTTATGGCAAACGGGAAGTGCTAGCAATGCATTTGCGCTTAACAAAAGCGGCATTAGTAGTATTAACGCGTTTGGAGGATATCAACCTCGTAGCGAGCACGTAACCGCTATTATGAACCGCTTACTAGGCAATACGAGCCATCCGTTAAGTACAGCTTATGCCAATGGCTTAACAAGTGCGATAAATAACACTCAAGCAATGAACAGCGCGTTAGAAAGCGCGCCTGCACTTATTACCCCATTTAGCGATAATAGCCTTAGTGAGCAATTTGCAGCAGTCGCTAAAACAATTAGCGTACAGGCAAAGTTGAGTACTCAACGCCAAGTGTTTTTTGTTTCTATGGGGGGGTATGATACCCACGACAACCAATTAACAACGCACCCTGCTTTATTAAATACGTTAGCTCAAGGGTTAAGTGAATTTGATAGTGCGATGAAAGAGCTTGATATGGCTGATAAAGTGACGACGTTTACTATGTCTGATTTTGGTCGTACGCTTACCTCAAATGGCGATGGCACTGATCATGGTTGGGCAGGGAACCAAATAGTAATGGGCGGCGCAGTAAAAGGCGGCAATATATATGGTGAGCTACTAACCCAACATTTGGATGGCCCACAAGATACCGGTGGCGGGCGTTTAATTCCAAGTGTTGCTAATGAGCAGTACTTTGCCACACTGGCTCAGTGGTTTGGTGTGCCAAGCTCTGAGCTTGTTGATATCTTTCCAAACTTGAGTAACTTTGATCACACAACATTGGACTTTTTTGTGTAATTAGTCGCTAATAGTAATCTAAAAGCACTTGTTAGTAGTATAAGCTACCGGTTGATAGTGCTTATCTGTTTTAATAATAAAAATCACACAATATAGGAATCATAAAATGAAAGTTTTAGTGAGCTTAGTTAGTCTAATCGCTTTTTTACTCGTCATACTGCCGGGGCCTTTGTATAAATATGGTATTGTGGAGCTAAAGGTTGCTTTTACGGGATTTAGATTTGGCGTTTACGCTGGTGGCGCTGCATTGGTGCTACTTATAATACAAGCGCTATTTATGCGTAAAACGTTAACGCTAAGCAGTGGTGTTATTGCACTTGTGTTTTCGGTTGTGGCTATTGCTATGCCACTTAATATGATGAACAAAGCTAAAAGCGTACCGGCAATTCATGATATTTCAACAGATTTAGTTAACCCACCAAAATTTGTAGCAATTGCGCCACTTCGTGCTGAAGCACCAAATCCAGTAGAGTACGCGGGTGAAGAAACGGCAGTACAGCAACGCAAAGCATACCCTGAACTGGCAACGTTAAGCTTTGCACAATCTAAAGCCGATTTGATGGCAGCAAGCGAACAAGCAGTTAAAAACCTTGGCTTTACAGTGGTAAGTGCAAATACGGCTACAGGTATTGTAGAAGCTACTGATACAACCACATGGTTTGGTTTTAAAGACGATGTGGTAATTCGTATTAAAGATGAAGGCAGCCAACGTTTTGTTGATATTCGTAGTAAATCGCGAGTAGGGCGTAGTGATTTAGGAAAAAATGCAGAGCGCATTCATTCAATTATTAATGAACTAAACAGCTTACTTGCAAAATAATTAAATTTAGCGCCCTAGTCCTAACGATTAAGCCCAAACACTGTTTGGGCTTTTTTTGTGCCTATTTTATATTGTCAGGTTCTATTCACAGGCTATGTACTATGCTGTTGATGATTTAAATTTTTAACCACTATGGAGTTATTATGAAAACAGTAGGATATGCAGCAAAAAGCCAAGGTTCTGAATTGACAGAGTTTTCTTTTGAGCGCCGCGATTTACGAAATAACGATGTAGAAATTGAAATTTTATACTGTGGTGTGTGCCATTCAGATTTACACGCCGTACGAAATGATTGGGGTGGCAGTGACTACCCGCTAGTACCTGGGCACGAAATTGTTGGTAAAGTTATGTCGGTAGGTAGCGACGTTAAAAAATATAAGCAAGGCGACACAGTTGCTGTGGGTTGTATGGTTGATTCGTGCCAAAGTTGCGATCAATGTGATAACGACGAAGAGCAATTTTGCCGCGAAGGCATGGTTGGTACGTACGCAGGCAAAGACCGCGTTAGTGGTGAAATGACCCAAGGTGGGTATTCTAAACATGTTGTTGTACGCGAAGAATTTGTACTTTCTGTACCAGAAAATTTAGACCTTTCACGCGTTGCACCGCTACTTTGTGCAGGTATTACTACGTATTCGCCACTTCATAAATGGGGCGTAAAAAAAGGTAGCCGTGTTGGTGTTATTGGTCTAGGTGGGCTTGGTCATATGGCCGTTAAAAATGCAGTTGCAATGGGCGCAAGCGTTACGGTAATTGGCCGTAGTGAGTCTAAAAAAGATGATGCGGTTAAATTAGGTGCTCAGCACTACTTAGTGTCATCTAATGATGACGAAATGAAAGACTCGCAGTCGGCTTTCGATGTAATTATTGATACAGTGCCTGTTAAGCATGACCTTTCAATCTACACGCCTTTATTAGACATAGACGGCGCACTAATCATCGTTGGCCAAGTTGGCCCTGTAGAAGAGCTAAACACGGTGCCGCTGTTAATGGGTCGTCGCCAAGTAGCAGGCTCACTTATTGGTGGTATTGCAGAAACGCAGCAAATGCTTGATTTTTGCGGTGAGAATAACGTGCTGCCAGAGTGCGAAATGATCAACATTGACGAAATTAACACGGCATACGAGCGTATGGAAAAATCTGACGTACGATACCGCTTTGTTATTGATATGGCATCGTTAAACGCTTAATTTACTAGGTAAATTAAAAATAAAAGAGCCGCTAATTAGCGGCTCTTTTTATGTTTTAAATTAACCAGGACTCAGTTAATTAGTAGCTTGCGCTGTTGGTTGCTGTTTGTTTAGTTGTAAGTAACTTAATAGCCACATACCCAAACCACCTAAAAACAATGCAGCTGCTACGTAACCTGTTTGATTAGGTGCAGCACCTTGCGCTATTGCAATTCCGCCAACCCAAGGACCTATAGCATTGGCAGTATTAAATGCGCACTGTACTAAGGCACCAATCATAGCGTGGCCTTCGGGCGCAACGTCCATTAAAAGCGTTTGAATCAGCGTAGCCAAGCCCACACTGCAACCAATAAAGAAGATCACCGCGTAAAGAGCCCAAATATTATGGCTTGCCGTTACATATGCAAAGGCAAATACAATAGTACATACAAGCGCAAGGCCAGTCGTTTTAATTGCTGATTTATCGGCAGCTTTACCCAGTACATAGTTACCGAGTGTACAACCGATACCAAACATTACCATTGCGATAGAAATAGTATACGGAGCTGTTTTTGTTACCACTAATATGGTGTCGGCAATGTAAGTATAAATACAAAACACTCCGCCAAAGCCAATAATTACAATACCCAAAATGGACCAAACCAGTTTATTTTTAAGTACGCCAAACTCGTTTAGTAAGTTAGAAGGCTTAGCGTTATCGATACTAGGCACTACTTTATAAACAAAAACAAAAGCAATAAAGGCCAGTACTGCAGCGCCAGCTAAACAATAACGCCAACTTAAATTTTGACCTACAAGTGTAACTATAGGCACGCCAACAATAGTAGCCACAGTTAAACCCATAAACACCTTAGACATAAAGCTTGCACGCTTACCTTTTGGGGCAATATCTGATGCTAATAAAATAGCAGCACCAAAATATGCACCATGAGGTAAGCCACTTAAAAATCTAAATATTACAAGCTGCTCAAGCGACGTTGCCATCGCGCTTAACCCGTTTGAGATAAACATTAAGCTTATAAAAATGAGCAATGCTTTGCGCTTTCTCATATTAGCAGTGGTAAGCATTAAAATAGGCGCACCCACTACAACACCAATGGCGTAAGCACTAATTGCGTAACCACTTTGTGAGGGCGTTGAGCCAAATGTTTCGCTAATTAGTGGCAGCATAGGCATCATCGAAAACTCAGATAATCCTAAAATAAATGTGCCAAGTGCTAATACGAGTAAAATAGCGGTTCTGTTAAGTTGACTAGATGCCGACGTTACATCTGATGTCATAGATGATCCCTTAAGATTTAATTTTAAAAGTGAAACAGCGCAATAAATTCTGAATAGAAAATATTATATGTATGCTTAAATTTTGGTGTGAGAGGGTAGTCTGTGAAAGTGCTATTTTAAGTTAAAAAAAGTACAGAGTCATGCATAAATTAGTGTTTTTGTTAGGTTTTTAAAATGTTAATTAGAAGAAAATACTACTTAAAATTCATAAAATAAAAAAACTATTTATAAAGCATGCATCTATAAGGTGTTAAATATTCGCCGAAAGGTTATTTAGAGCTTATATTTACAGTACAGTTACATGTTGATATCACATTAATTTGCTAATGTTTTTACTAATTTACTCCTTAAGGTTTTTATATGTTTGGTATTTCTAAAAGAAACGCAAAAATTGAAGAAATGGAGCTTCAATTAATTCAAAAACAGTCTATCTTGTCGGCAATTAACAAGCATGTGGCTTATATAGAGTTTACACCTGAAGGAATAATATTAGACGCAAATCAGTTATTTCTAGCTACTGTAGGCTACAGCAAAGAGCAAATAATTGGCAAACATCATCGCATGTTTTGCGAACCTGAATATGCAAAGTCAGACGAATATAGCCAATTTTGGCAAGCATTAAAAACCGGAGATTCTAAATCAGGATCGTTTTTAAGATACAAAGCTAATGGCGATAAGCTTTGGCTTGAGGCAACTTACTTTCCTGTAGAAGAGCATGGCGTAGTCACTAAAGTGATTAAAATAGCCTCTGATATTACGACTAGTTATATACAACGAAAGGCACAAGAAGCGATAGCTACTGCACTCGATAAAGCATTGGCTACAATAGAGTTTACCCCACAAGGTAATATTTTAAGCGCAAATCAAAACTTTTTAGCAACAGTAGGCTACAGCTTAAAAGATATTGTAGGTAAACATCATAAAATGTTTTGTACTGAAGTGTTTTATGAGAAAAACCCACACTTTTGGAATGAATTAGCGCAGGGGCAGTTTAAGTCAGGAAAATTTAAACGTATTGCCGCCGACGGTTCAGAAATTTGGCTAGAAGCTACTTATAACCCAATATTAGATAGCAAAGGTAATGTAATTAAAATAATTAAGTTTGCATCAAATATTACTGATCGTATACACAATAATAATGCAGTGACTGAAGCCGCTGCAATCGCGTATGAATCGGCGGTAGCTACAGCGCAAACCGCTAAAAAAGGTTCTGAGATACTACAAAGTTCTGTTGCAAACTCAGATGCCATTGTAAGCCAAGTTCTTAAGTCAGTTGATTTAATTAAAAATCTTAATGAACAATCAGCTGTAATAGGCTCCATTGTTTCTACAATTAGCAGCATTGCTGATCAAACTAATTTACTTGCACTCAATGCTGCTATTGAAGCTGCACGTGCTGGTGAATACGGTCGAGGTTTTGCTGTAGTAGCTGACGAAGTAAGGCAACTTGCAGCCAGTACGAGTAGTTCAACTAATGAAATAGCGACCGTTGTTAAAAATAACCAAGAGCTCACTAATGATATATCAAGGCAAATTACGTCGGTTTCAGACTCTTCAGAGCAAGGCCGAGAGCTTATTGCGAATGTATCTGAAGTTATTAAAGAGATTGAGCGAGGGGCTGATATTGTTTCTCAAACAGTCGCTGAGTTAAATACTTAATTTATTATATGACCTTTTAGATTAAACACGCCTAACAACATTCAAAATTGATAAAGTGCGACAATATGTCGCGCTTTTGCTTTTGCAGTTCACACTATAATTACGCCAATTATTACAGTGGCATAAATTAACAATGGTTTATAAAAGCAAAACTCAAAAAACTTACTTACTTTCCCCTGTCGCACTTTTTATTAGCTGTGTGCTATCTACTTTTGCATTTGCCGACGATACGTCTTTAGAAGTAATTGAAGTACACGGACATGCTCAAAATAAGCATTTAGCACTTGGTTCGTCAGAATCGTTATTAAGTGATTTAGGTGTCGACTTTTCAGCTGCGGGCGGCGTATCTAACCTCCCTATTTTAAATGGTTTAATGGGCGACAGAGTTAAAGTGTTAATTGATGGCGCAGATGTAACCGCTGCATGCGCTAATCATATGAACCCGCCACTTTCGTATATCTCGGCTAATCAAATTACGTCTTATAATGTGGTTGCAGGCGTGTCGCCAGTGAGTGCGGGCGGCGATAATATTGCTGGCGTAATAAACGTTAATTCTATTTCACCACAGTATAGCGATAGCAATGAATTAGGTTGGCACTCAGGTTATGTGTCAGCAAAGTACAGTAGCGTTGATAACGGACGTAAACTTGGCGTTGGTGCACGTTTAGCAAGTGACACGCTTAGCCTTAATTATCAGGGTTCGTTTAGTGACGCAGATAGTTATGAAGACGGTAACGGCGATGTAGTATTAGATACATTGTATCGAGCACAAAATCATAGTTTAACCGCAGCTATGCGCGATGATAAACAGCAATTAGTTATAAAGCTAACGCATCAAAAAATCCCATATCAGGGATTTGCAAATCAGTATATGGATATGACCGATAACACCAGCTACGGTGCAATAGCTCAATACAAACGCTCCTTTGAAAACAGCGAGCTTGAAGGGCAAGTTAACTGGCATAGCGTAAAGCACGAAATGGGTTTTTTTAGCCAAGAAAAAACAGGCATGATGCCAATGAAAACCGATGCACAAGATATAAGTACGCAGCTTAAATGGCGTATTGCGCTTAATAAAAACAGCAGTATTTTACTCGCTCAAGAATATTACAATTACAGCATTGATGATTGGTGGCCAGGTATTGAAGGCTCAACCATGATGGGACCAGACGATTACGTAAATATAAATAACGGTAAACGAGAGCGCATAGCGGCATTTGCTGAATTTGAGAGCCAAATAAATACCAAGTT
Organism: Pseudoalteromonas sp. SR43-7; assembly: GCF_014163785.1. Taxonomy (NCBI): domain Bacteria; kingdom Pseudomonadati; phylum Pseudomonadota; class Gammaproteobacteria; order Alteromonadales; family Pseudoalteromonadaceae; genus Pseudoalteromonas; species Pseudoalteromonas sp. SR43-7. Next base: position 189,659 of record NZ_JACJDY010000001.1, read on the forward strand.
ATGGTTAAATGCAGGCGTACGTATTGAAAGTGTTAATACCCAAGTAGGTGAGGTTCAGCCTTACCACGACGGTATGAGCATGATGGATATGGGCGATATGAGCGACATGGGGGGTATGGAAAGTATGACCATGAGCGATACGTCTACAGATAACACTATTGCTGCACAGAATTTTAATGCTGGCGACAGACATAAAACCGACACTATAGTTGATGCTAACTTATTAATTAACTACCAAATAACAAATTATGATGAGCTGCAATTTGGTCTTGCCCGTAAAAACCGCGCACCTAATTTATACGAGCGATACAGCTGGGGCGTAAGTAATATGGCAACCACCATGATTGGTTGGTATGGCGATGGTAATGGCTATATTGGTAACCCTGATTTAGACGTTGAAACAGCGCATACTTTAAGTGCTACTTATATTAAATCGGCTAAAGATGACCGTTGGCGATTAAGCACCAATGTTTGGTATACAGATGTGAATGATTATATTGATGCTGATATTGTAAGAAGCTTCAATAGTTATGACTTGGACAACACTGCGCGTAACATTTTGCAGTTTACTAATGTAGATGCCATTTTATATGGTGCAAAAATAGATTTAACAGCCAACATTTATGAATCTAAGGATTTAGGTAACTGGCAGTTACACGCTAATGTTACTAATACGAGAGGCAAGCGCGACGATACTAACCAGCCGCTTTATCAAATTAAACCACTGCAAACCCAGCTAGGTATTAGCCAGCAAATGGGTCGGTTTGAAAACGCATTAACTTGGCAGTGGGTAGATACTAAAACCCGTGTAGATAATAATCGTTTTGAAAACCAAACAGACAGCTACAGCTTGGTTAATTTAAGCTCTAAAGCCACATGGGATTCATTAACGCTAAGCGCAGAAGTGAGTAACGTGTTTGATGAGTACTACCAACTCCCACTAGGCGGCGTAAGTATTGCAGCACTTAAACAAGATAGCAGCAACGGGTTTGAACAACTTGCAGGGCAGGGTCGTTCATTTAATGTAAGCATTAGTTACGCGTTTTAACTAAATTAAATTTTAAAATAAAGTAAAAGCCATAACTGTGTTATGGCTTTTTTCATACGCTTTAATATGTAAGCCGTAAACTTATTTTTATGAAATATTTGTACGCAAAAAGCGCTCTATTAAGCACGCTTGTACTAATTTTACAGCGTTATTTTAAGGCAATGCAGTAAAAAGCAGTAGCTTGTTCATCACCCAATGATTAGGAAGTACAGTTTTTAAGCAATTTAAAAATAAAGTGATGGGTGCGCCAACAGCTATGGCCGGTTTAGCTTTGGGTATTGCCAGTATGGGATGGACATGGGAAAACGTTTTTAATTTAAACTCCCAAGGGCAATTTTTGGGAGCTGTATTAGCTGGCGTATTAGTTTTACTTTTGGCTGCTAAGTTTTTACTACACCCTCATTTATTAAAAGCCGATTTAGCACACCCAGTTGCAGGAAGTGTGATCCCTACATTTGCAATGGCTAATCTTGTTATTTCAAACTCAATTGGGCAATTTAACCCATTAGCTGGTGATACTATGTGGGTTTTAGCTTTTGTGCTGCATCTCACATTTTTGGTGAGCTTTTTATACCAGCGAGCAAAAAAGTTTAACTTTGAGGATATGGCGCCCAGCTGGTTTGTGCCACCAGTAGGGATAATTATTGCAGATGTTACTTTTTCGGGAAATCCGACATTAGCGTGGTTAGCTTATAGTGCGCTGGTTATTGGTATATCAACGTACGCTATAATGCTGCCAATTATGTTTTATCGTTTTTTATTAGCATTAAAAAGTGACTACGAAATACAGCCAACACTTGCCATTTTAGCTGCGCCTGCCAGTTTAACATTAGCGGGGTATTTTCATATTGTAGCTAATCCGTCACTTATTATAGTGGGGGCATTATTTATATTATCGATAATAAAAACACTGATTGTTTACGTGTTATTTATAAAGTTATTAAGCAGACCTTTTACACCGAGCTACGCTGCTTTTACATTTCCAATGGTTATTGGGGCAACTGCATTATTTAAAATGGCTGATTGGATGCAAAGTATAAACCTCGCAATGCCATATGTAGATACAGTTAATTACTTAGCTACGTTTGAACTTATAGTTGCCACGGCAGTGGTATGTTATGTAAGTGGTCGGTACTTTTGCCACTTTAAATTATCAAAGCAACAGGTAACATAAAACTACTCTTGGATTACCTGTGGCTCATTACTTTCTTGTTCAGCTAGTTTTTCGCGCTCAGCTTTTGATACATAAGACGGTTTGTTGCTTTTATGCAATTTAGCGTTAGTGCGTTTATCTTTCTTTTGAAATTTAGTGACGATTTTTTTACGACGGTTCACAATTAAATACTCTCTTAATTTTAAGTCGCGCATTATACAGTCATCCTCATAAAAGCTGCTATATAAATATTTAACATGAACTCTGGGCAAGAGATTTACTTGGCCTATTGCAAGTAAGTTCAACGCAGTTAGCGCTGAAAATAGCTGCTTGAGATAGATTTATTATCCAGAGTTTCGGTTATTTACCTTAAGTTACCTGTGTGTTTGGCGTAAAGAGCTATAAGTAGGCACTTCATAGCGTTATAATTACCGCTCTTAGTTATTAATTAAATGGGAATTGTTTTGAAAAAGTTAGCTTTAGCCAGTATTGCTTTATTTGCATTTGGCGCACATGCGCAGTTAAATAAAAATATTGATAGCGTTGCCGATTACGCAGTAAATACCTACCAAAATGCTCAAATACACACACTAACTAACTTAGTGGCTTTTCCGACGGTTAATAAAAGCGACATTAGCACTCCTCAAAATCCCGATTTTATTGGCTTTAAAGCACTTTTAAAAATGAAAGCCGCAGAGCTTGGTTTTGACTACCAAGATTTAGGCTACACCGTATTAATTGGTATGGGCGAGCAAAGCGAAAAAGTAACGGTAGTAACCCACGGGGACGTGCAACCTGCTAATGCAAGCAAATGGAAACAAAGCCCTTTTATTATTGATACATCTGAACCGGGTAAATTAGTTGGTCGTGGTACTGAGGACGACAAAGGTGCAATAGCAACAGCGCTTTACGCCATGAAAGCAATTAAAGATAAAGGCATAACCCTTAATAACCGTATTGAGCTTATGATTTACCTTGCTGAGGAGTCTGATTGGGGTCCGCTTACTCAATTTATGAAAACGTATGAGCAACCAAAATATGCAGTAACGATTGATGCATCATACCCTGTAGTGGTTGCCGAGAAAGGCTGGAGCTTAATTGCACCTACTTTTAATGCAACATCACCACAAACGGGTTTATATGTAAGTAACGTAACGGGTGGTGCGTTTAGAAGCCAAATTCCAGAAGATGCAAGCTTAGTTTTGCACAATGCAGACGCGGCACTTATTAATACATTAAAAGCAAAAGCTAAAACATTAAATAAAGTTGAATTTAACTTTAGTGAAAAAAGTAATGGTTTAGCAATAAGTGTTAAAGGTATGTCGGCGCATTCATCAGAGCCCGAGTCGGGTATAAATGCCATTGCTTATTTAGCTGAGTTATTTAAAGGCGTGGAGCTTGAAAATAACAGTGACGGCGAGCTAATCGGCTTTGTGAATCAGTTAATTGGTTTAGATATTCACGGTAAACAGTTTGGCGAGATAGCTTATAAGCACGACTTTATGGGTCCGATGACAGTGGCACCAACCGTTATTGAGCGCGATGGTAATGCGCTAACACTTGCTGTAAATGCACGTCGTCCAATGGGTAAAGATGAAGCTGTATTACAAAAGCAAATTGATGATGCACTCGCTAATTGGCAAGCTACTAACAATGTAACACTTGCTAACATAGAAACAATTATTGGCACACCTATGCTACTTGATGGCGCGCCACATGCGCAAAAGCTGCTTGATATTTTCAAGCATTTTACGGGCGACGAAAAAGCTGACTTTGTATCAATAGGTGGTGGCACTAACGCAAAGCTGTTTGATAATGCGGTATCGTTTGGCCCTTCAATGCCAGGTAAACGCTACACGGGTCACTCAGAGCATGAATTTATGACCATTGAGCAACTAGAGCTAAATTTGCGCATGTACACAGCGATGATGATAGAGCTGGGTAATATGTAAGTTACTTAAGTTTCAATAAACTTTAAAATAGGTGCTGGGTATTAATCAGCACCTATGTCCTTAAAATTTACCTCAGGCAAGTTTTCAAAACTTGGTTTGGCAAATAAATACCCTTGCATAAGCTCAACACCTGCGTTTTTAAGCCACTTATATTCTTCTACTGTTTCAATGCCTTCAGCTAGTGCGGTTATGTTTAAATCGCGAAACATATTTAAGCAATGAGTTACTATTAGTTGGCGTTTTTTGTCGTTGTTAATATCGCGTATGAGCGCCATATCAAGCTTGATAATATCTGTTTGAAAGTCAGCCAATAGATTTAAACCAGAATAACCTGCACCAAAGTCATCAGTGGCGGTTTTAAATCCAAGAGACTGATAGTAATCAACAATGCGTTTAATGTGTGCGGTGTCTTCAATTTTTTCAACTTCAGTAAATTCAAACATAATATTTTGAATTGGGAAGTTATACTTTTTTGCAGCTTCTAGTGTGGTGCGTATACATCGCTCTGGTTTATAAATAGCATTAGGTAAAAAGTTAATGCTTAGTATTGATGTTATGCCCAGCTTTGCGGCTAGTTGAATGGCTTTAATACGACAAAGCTGATCAAATGCATAGCGGTTGTCTTCATTCACTTTTGAAATAATTGAATAAGCAGACTCGCCATTTAAACCTCTAACCAATGCTTCATAGCCATAAATTAGGCGAGTTTTACAGTTTATAATCGGTTGAAAAGCCATAGAAAAATCAAATTCGAGATCGTTAGCGTCAGCACAATTACTACATGTCACTTTTTCACAATCTTTTGATTTTTCGATCACTTAGTTCATCCTCTTATGTTTATTTTTAAAGTTAGTTGAGGGTAGATCCTAACACAAACAGATTAAAGTATTAGTTTATATTTTTTTTAACGTAATAAGTAATTATTTATATGTGAGTGATATTATGACTAATGTCATGCTATTTAATGACATTTGGCAGGGGTTTACATTTCGTTTTTATATAAAAATAGATTTATACATTAACAGGAGGATAAACATGAATACATCAACAACAATATTTCAAAGTTTTAAACAGTATGCAGTTGCTTTAGTGTTTTTAGGATTAATTAATTTAATTACATCACCAAACACCTTATGGGTGATTTGGCCCGCGCTTGGCATGGGGATCGCTTTATTATCTGAAGTCTTAGGTATAAGCAGCTCTAAAAAGGTATCTTGATGATTAGTAAGCCAAGTAATAATTTACTTGGCTTTAGTTTAATGTGTTCTACTTACAATAGTCTAAACCTAAATATTTAAAATGCTGATTGAAGTGTCGCATCTAGTGATATTTCGGTATTTAAGAGTTTTGAAATAGGGCAGCTCTTTTTGGTTTGCTCACATAAGGCTTGAAACTGCTCGTTTTGAATATCATTAATACGCGCAGTTACCTCAAGGGCAATATGCGTCACCGAAAAACCATCATCTACTTCATCAAGGCTTACAGTGGCTTTAGTATCAATTTTATCTGCGGTAAAGCCTGCATCACCTAATGCAAGTGAAAGCGCCATACTAAAGCATGCACTGTGCGCTGCACCTACTAATTCTTCAGGGTTTGAGCCTGCCTCATCCTCAAAGCGGGTATTAAAACCATAAGGTTGTTTATTAAGCGCGCCACTTTGAGTTGATATGCTACCTTTGCCTGTTTTAATGTCGCCAGACCATGTTGAACTTGCCGTTTTTTTAATCGTCATCATCTTCTCCTTGCTAGAGTGTAAGCTTTTCAGGCTAGCTAAGCGTTATTTACAAAATAAACTTATATAAAGCCTCAAAAGCACTAATTACAGATGATGCTGCAAAATAGGCGCCAGTTAATTGTTATCCCTGTTTATTTCGCTTACAGCGCTCTGAGCAGTAAATAACGTTATCCCAGTCGCGCTGCCATTTTTTACGCCACGTAAAAGGTTTATTACAAATAGGACACATTTTTTGAGGTAAGTTTAGTTTTTTGTGCGCCATGCTTACTTAGCCTTACTGTTATTTTTAGTATCCGTTTTACTTTTTGTTCGAGTAACTTTTTGAGTACCCCCAACGTGTTTTTTAAGAATCCTCCCTATGGCGCGTTTAACATCGGCTCGCTCACGGTATTGCCATAAGCGCTCGCGTGCTTCTTTTGAGGCGGCTGTTAAATCAAGCATGGGTTCAGGGTAATCATCCCCTAACTTAAAGTCGTTAAAGAGAGCTTCCATTGGAGTTTGCTCCCAAGGCTGATGTAAATATTCAATAGGGAGTTTTTCAAGCTCGGGGCACCACTTTTTAATAAACGAACCTGTTGGGTCTTGATCTTCTGATTGTTTAATTGGGTTGTAGTGCCTAATGGTGTTAATGCCTGTTACCGAGGCTTGCATTTGAATTTGCGGGTAGTGAATTCCGGGCTCAAAATCTAAAAAGTAATTAGCGAGAGGAAAGCTTGCTTGCTGCCAGCTTATATTTAAATGATGCGTTACAAAGCTTACAAGCATGGCGCGCATTCTAAAGTTTATATAACCGGTGGCTTTTAAGCAGCGCATGCAAGCGTCAATAATTGGAATACCAGTTTGACCTTGCGCCCAGCGTTCAATATCGTTTTTCACACGTTCATCATCACGATACGGAAATACGTGATAACCCGGATTTAGGGCTAAAAACTCCATGGAGCACTCGCTTTCAAACTTTTGCATAAAGTGGCAGTGCCAATGCAAGCGCGATACAAACGCTGCTAGTGGGCGTTTCCAACCTCTTTTGTCAGGGTGTTTTGAATGATATTCATCAATGGCCATTTGATACACTTGCCTAAGGCTAATGTTCCCCCATGCTAGGTAGGGCGAAAGCCGAGAGCAGTGGGTTTGGCTTAAACTTGGGCTCGATATTCCTTTTTGATAACCTTTACCGCGCTCGGCAAAAAAGCTCTGCATTACAGTTCGCGCATTCAGTGGGCCACCTTTTTGAAAGCTGTCATGATCTTGAGTGTAAGCGCTTGGCAGCTCAGGTGCTTGATAGTTATTGAGGGTAATTGTTTTTATATTCTTCCAATTAGGAACAGCAATAGGTGCTTGCATTGATTGCTGCCAGCGTTCGTTCCAATTATTACGATTTTTTTTGCCGCGAATTACCGCGCCTGTTTGCGACTCTTGCCAATTAATGTGGTTATGCTGGCACCATGCTTTTATTGCCTTATCGCGCTCAAAGGTGTTGTTTAAGCCGATTTCTTGATGGCTAAAAATATTAACTATTTCAAACTGCATCTTTAACGACTCAAGTAAATCGTTCATATTTAAATTAAATATATAAACATAGGCGTTAAAACGCGCTAGCTGATTATTTAACTCAACTATTGATTGATACACAAAGCGCCAGTGCCGCTCATTGTAGTGTGCATCTTCGAGCAGTAATGGCTCAAAGTTATAAAGTAACAGGGTCGGTAAGCCATTACTAAATGCATTTTTTAATGGTTGATGATCGCTAAGACGTAAATCACGTTTAAACCACACGATGTTTATTTTTTCTTTCATACTGGCAATATTAAAACCGTGGCATTATAAATAATAAGACAAAACCAATACGTATTAAATGTAAAAGAAGACTAGTGTAAAAACGATTTTGATATAGGCAACTCATGTTAAGGTGATACTAAAATGAGTCGCCAATAAAAGAAGTATTATAAATAGGGAGAATTACCGTGATACTTAAGCAATTTTGGCACTTGCAGTCATGTGAGAGTACACCTATTAAAGCTTCACCAATTGCAACTACTTCCATTGTCTTTTCCTAAAACTTGCGGGGGTATCGCTTTGTATGACGATACCCTCAGTTAGGGTAAAATTAAAAACGCTTACCAATAGTAAAGCTAAAGACACGAGATAAGACAACGCGCGCATTAAATATAGTTGATTGATCTGCTACCGTTTCACCTGAGTGAAACTTCCCTCTGATAAGTTTCCTGAGTTATTTAGGTTTTTAACATCGACACGAAGATTTAAGGGTACTCGCCGAGATATCATGGAATGTAGGTAGGGCATCAAAGGCTCCAAACGTTGCTACTGTTTTGGCTCCGCACTTAGTAGCAAAGTCGATAGCCTTTGAAACGTTAGTAAAGTTACTTGCCCAGTCAGTAAATTCTGTTTTATTACTCACTAGCGAAGATATTTGATATAAAAAACCACCTACAAACGCATCGCCTGCAGCTGTGGTATCCACAACATATGCCTGAGGGCAAGGATAAGTACCACTAAATGAGCTAGATGAAAAAGTAATAGGCTCGCCACCATCGGTCATTAAAACTAAAGCTACGCCACTATCTACCCAACTTCTAATGGTGGTATCAATATGCTCTATTCCATAAAGCGAGATCAGCTCATCTTTACTCGCTTTAATAACATCAACTGTTTTAGCAACATCCTCAATAACAGATTTAGCTGTGAGTGGTTCATCCCAGAAGGCTGAACGAAAGTTAATGTCAAAGCATGTAACCGAGCCTGATTCTTTAAAGTGTTTTAGCGCATGTAAGGTTGTATTTAATACTAAAGGTTTTGCAAAAGAGCCTGAACAAAAACTCACAATTTTAGGTGTTGAAAATAAAGAGGGCTCTAAATCGGTTATTTGTAAATCGTAATGTGCAGCATCTTTTTCGTAAAATTCAAATGTACGTTCACCGTTTTCATCCAACGATACGAACGCGAGTGCCGTCTTCCCTTTTTTTGAAAAGCCAACATAAGATGTGTTTACATTATACATTTTGAGTGCATTTATTAAAAAGCGACCAAATTTATCATTGCCTACTTTACCAAGCAAATAACTTGAACCACCAAGCTTTGCTACGGCTACAGCAACATTAGCAGGTGCGCCTCCGGCAAACTGTGTGAAGTCTAGTTCGCTATTTGATGCCTTATTGTGCATGCAGTCATGTGAGAGTATATCTATTAAAGCTTCACCAATTGCAACTACTTCCATTATATTTTCCTAAAAATTGCGAGGGTATCGCTTTGCATGACGATACCCTAGATTAGAGTAAAATTAAAAACGCTTACCAATAGTAAGGCTAAAGGTACGAGGTAAGACAACGCGCGCATTAAATGTAGTTGCTTGACCTGCTACCGTTTCACCTGCGCGAGGATCTCCCTCTGATAAGCCTTCTGAGTTATTTAGGTTTTTAACATCGGCACGAAGGTAATAACCGTCTTCGTTTTCAAGGGATAAACCAAGGTTTAACATGCCATACATAGGCAGTTCTGCTGTGTTGGCGTCGTCGGCATAACGTTTACCGCTCCAAGAGTAGCTACCATGAATAGCTGCCATACCCCACGAAAAATCTTCAAACTGATAGCTACTAGTTAATTGGCCAAAGTGCTTAGGCACACGTACAGGTAAGTTGCCGTTTATATCAATAGAGGCAGAGCTTCCATTAGCATCTAAGTATTGCGCCGCTGGTGTGTTTACAAATTCGGGTGATTGGTACGTTGCAGATACACCAATGCGCCAGTCTTGAGTGATTTGCAGGTTAAATTCGGCTTCTACACCTAAGGTTTCTGTGTTTCTAAAGGCTTGACGTTGCACTACTTGACCAATTTCAACAGTAGGTACATTAAAGAATAAATCATCCGCAGCGGCGAAGTAACCGGTTACAAATGCTGCGACATCACCTTCGTTATATTTAATGCCCACTTCGGCCATTACCGTTGAAGCTGGTTGTGTTTCACGCCTCTCAGAGTTATTAAATTGATTAATTTCCTCTTGACTAGTTAGGTTGGTAATCGCCATGTATTTATCTACATCAGGCATACGAAAACCATCTGCATATCGAGTGAATACCGCTAAGTCGTCGTTAAATTTGTAGTTAGCTGCAACTGTCCATGCCATTTCGTTGTATTCAACATCAAAGTTTCGGTAAGTCCCATCACCAAAGGGCAGGGTAATATTCCCATTGACGGTATCAGTATCGCTGGCAAAACTGTCAATTGTGTAATTAGCTTGGTTTTGCGCTTCCCCATCTGCTTTGAGGGTTTCGTACCTTAGGCCCAGATTAAACGACACATCTTCAAGCTCGTATTCAAAGTCAGCAAAGGGCGCCAGGGTATTTTCACTATAAACAATATCGGCAAAACCATGTGATCCAGACTGAATACCTTTGTAAGTACCGCTGGCAATGTCAAGACCTTGTGCATCTGTAAATACAACATCTAAGCGCTGCGGCAGGGGCTCTACTGATTGCAGTGTATTAATTCGATAGTCGGTAACATGGCCATTAATATTAGAGAAGAATAAGCCAAAATTAGCATAAAGAGTCCCTTCGCCTACATCATCAAAGGTGTAGTTGAATCTGGTTTCGTTTTGAAAGTTATCGCCTTCAAAACGTCTATGCCAAAAGCCTGCGTTTATTCCGTATCCATTGGTGTTGTAGGTATTTACGTTGCTTGAATCAGCCAATACAAAGCCGTTTCCTGCATCGCGTATATCGTAACTTAGGTTACCATCAACCATGGCACCTGCAAGGACATCAGTATTTGCAGCATATATAGCTTGTGCTTTACTAGCTAACGATTCGGCGTTACCTACGTTAATGATGCCGGTAAAGGTTGTTAGCATATCGGTATAACGCATTTGATTTGAAAAGACTAAGTTTTCGTTGATTTCAATTTCGGTTGTATTGCCAAAGTAGGTCACATTAGCGTAGTTACCATCTGCAATATCCAAATCAATGTCGCCGCTTGGGGTGTTATTAAGAGTTAATAAACGCGCACCTGCTGAGTTACCGGTGGTGCCATCTCTGATATCCATCCCGCCTGGGATTGTTTTAGCATTGGTGGTTGAGCCTATTAATGGCTGAGGAATAAAAAAGAATGATCTATCGTTTTGTTTATTAAACTCAAAGCGGGTAAAGCCGCTGCCATCTTTAAAAAAGTGCTTAATATTGCCATTAAGCTCACCACCTTGGTTAGCTGTATACCCCGGATCGCGTGCGGAGTCATCCTTGCGATACCAAGCGCCAACAGCATAGGTTGTCTGATCGTCTATTGATCCGCTAACCCAACCTTGTCCACCTAGGCGGTTGTTGCTGTTGGTTTCAAAAAACACATCACCTTGGGTATCATCGGAGCCTTCACGAGAAATAAAATTAATAAACCCAGCTGGCGCGCTACCAACAAAAATTGACGAGGCACCACCACGAATAGCTTCAACGTTGCCAACAAAATTAGACAAACGGGTAAAGCGATCATTTTGAGTAAATAAAATATCTTGATTATAAAACACGGTCATACCATCACGAAGTAGTGCTGTAAACTCTGTTTGCGTTGATAACGGAAAGCCTCGTGGGGCTACGTTGTTACCGGTTTCTCCACCGGTGTCTTCGGCATGAAAACCAGGAATACTTCGCACTAATTCAGCAACACTGTGCGGAGCCAATTGCTCTAACTTTGCTTCGTTAAAGGTAGTTATTGCATTAGTTGATTCGATTTTCTCTTTTGGCCGAGATGTTCCCGTTACAATGATGCGCTCAAACCCTAAATCACTTTTTGCTTCTTGTTGCTCTTGTGACAAGACGCTAGGGGATATGGATAGACCTACAGCGACTGCAATTAGAGTCATTTTTGCTGATACTTTCATTTTTCTGTTCTCTCTTTGTTGTGTGTGTATACAAATTTGCGGTTTTATTAATCAAACATGTCAGTGTTATCAAATTTGTAAATAGAATGTAGAGAACTTAAAATAATAAATCAACTATTATTATTTATTATTTTTTGTACAGCTTTTTGATTGTTTAAGTGAATTTTTTACCTCTGATAAAAAATGAATAAGCAGCCAACGTTACCGATGGCTGCTTTTTAACTTTAAAGTATATTAGTGGTGTGAAAGGCTTGCGTGATCTTGAGAAAAGTTGATAAGTAACGGAAGGTTAGCGCAGCCTACTGATTGAGCCTTGGCGCCAATAGAGCCACTTTGTACTTCACAGCGATTAATACCGCGATGATCAGCCTGGCTCAATTTTAACTTTGTTGCCAAAACTATTTTTTCTCTGACATTGATAGGAATGGCGCCATCAATGACAATCGCCTCAAAATCAAAAATAGCTAAAGAACACAATGCCGCGTAGGCGAGACCATCTGCAACTTGGTCTATCCACTTATCGAGTACGGGGCCTAAGTCTCCCCAATACTCTTTTGAACTCCACAGTATGTCAGTATTGTAGCCATCACCTTTGAGCATTTTTTCGAGAATATACAGTGATGATTGCATAATAAGTTGTTGGGAGGTTAGTTGACCTTCACTATTAAGCATAGGCCTAGGTAATGAGCCTATAGCGCCGGCATTACCTTTTTTACCGGTAAATAAGGTTTCGTTTATAACAACTCCACCACCAATAAAAGTACCAATAAAAATATATAAAAAATCGCTAAAACGAGCAGGATTACCAAAGCTTAATTCAGCTGAACAAGCCGCGGTATCATCATTACATACATACACGGGAAGGTGTACAATTTGATTTATTTTTTCTTTAAAATCAAAAGACTTCCATTCATTCAATACTGCTTTTGGAGCGCCGGCTTCTTCTGTCCAGTTCCAAATTTCGTAAGGGGTTGCAACACCCACACCTAAGATACGCTTGGCTAATTCGTCACTTAAGCTCATTTTAAGTACGCTGATCCCTTTCTCTAAAAAGGTTAGCAAGCTCTGTACTGTGGGGTAAGCGCAGTTTTCGTGCAAAGTTGCGCGTATATTTCCTACTAAGTCAATCAAGGTTAAATCAAAACTGCGACGACCTACTTTTAAGCCAATTCCAAATGCACCATCTGGATTTAACGCAAATGGGATGGTTGGTTGGCCAACCTTGCCACGCTGAGGGTCTTTCCGTATTAATAACGATTCGGCTTCTAAACTATTGATAATTACTGTGACGGCCTGTGCTGAAAGCCCTGTTTTTTGTGCTATTTCAGCTTTTGGAGCACTACCGTGTTGGCGAATTAATGACATAATTCGGCGTTCATTATGAGCACGCAGGCCAGATTGGCTTCGGCCTTCTTGTAAAGAGAGTCGAGGGTTTTTAGATTTGATAATTATTCCTACCTAGTTGTTATTATCTTGAATAACCTGATTAATTGTACACCGAGTGTGTGTAATTGGCGACTATATTAGCTTTATTGCCGGGTTCATTTCTTATTATTAAATTTACGACAGAGTATAAATAAGTCACAGGAGGTTAATAAATAACTATAGTTGATTTATTGACGGAATGATATTTAACTGGTTAAATGCTTTACTTAACATTAACAACTGAGACACGGCAATGACCACACACACACACACACAAACACCTCTTGTCTCCAAGGAGATGGTGGTTCCCTTTATTTTACTTGTTCTGTGCTTTGCTGCATGGGGAGCTGCGGCAAACATGACTGATCCGCTAGTAAAAGTGTTTAGTAAAATTTTTACTATGTCGTCAGTGCAGTCTGCATTGGTACAATTTAGCTACTATGGAGCTTACTTTTGCTTAGCTATTCCGGCGGCATATATCAATAAACGCTTTTCGTATAAAACAGGTGTGTTAACCGGTTTAGGGATGGCTGCAATCGGAGCATTTTTGTTTTATCCCGCCAGCCAAGCAATGACTTATGGTTTTTTTTTAGTGGCTTTGTTTGTGTTAGCTGGAGGCTTATCTATTTTAGAGACATCAGCAAACCCTTATGTAATGGGAATGGGCACCCAACAAGGTGCAACTCGCAGGTTGAATTTGGCGCAATCATTTAACCCTGTCGGTACTAACATTGGTGTTTTTTTAGCCGCTACCCTTATTTTACCAAAGCTCAATACTGCAACCTCTGGTGAGCGCACAAATATGAATAGTGAGCAATTAACTAGCATTATAAGCGCAGAACTTGATGCAGTTATGGTGCCTTATGTTGGTATGGCTTGTGTGTTGGTTTTTATTTGGTTGGCAATTGCGTTTACTAAAACACCTAATTTTTGTAAGCAAAAAAAAGTCTCTAAGCATGTAGAATTTAGTGCAACGTTTAAGCGCTTGTTTAAAAATACCCATTACCGCTTTGGTGTTATCGCCCAGTTTTTTAATGTTGCGGCGCAAACTTGTGTATGGACATTTACCATCCAGTACGTAATGGAGGCACTCGATACAAATGAAGTTACCGGGGGAAGTATTTTACAATACAGTATGATCACCTTTTTAGTTTCTCGATTTGTAATGACCTGGCTTATGGGATTTATTCGTCCTGCCAAACTGTTAATGGCAACCTCTATTATTGCAATGCTGCTGTGTTTTTATATGGTGAAAATGCCAAATATAAGTGGCGTATGGGCGCTGGTAAGTATATCGGCTTGCTTATCATTAATGTTTCCAACTATTTACGCGATTTCACTACATGGGTTAGGCGATGATGCAAAACTAGGTGCTGCTGGTTTAGTAATGGCTATTTTAGGTGGAGCGATAGTTCCTGTATTCCAAGCTGTGTTTATTGATACATACAGTGTCGCGTTTTCTTATGTTGTGCCTGCGGGGTGTTTTATTATTGTTGCAGCTTATGCTGCATTTGATTTAAAAACAAAAGTCAGAGTATTCAATAATGTAGCGCCTTGCTAAATGGATTGAAAACCGAGCCTGAAGGCTCGGTTTTACTTTTTAACTTTTCTCATTTGTAAATCTTCTTTAACCCCAACCTTCATCGGATTAAGATATTAGGCATGTTGATATTCTTATTTAGTTGAAAAAATATGTTTTTAGATCTCACCGAAAATACCAACCAAAATGTTTACTCTTACTTAGTAGGCAGTATCAGCCCAAGGCCTATCGCATGGATAAGTACATTAAATAGCGAAGGTATTGCAAATATTGCGCCTTATTCATTTTTTACTGTGGCTAGTTGCAAGCCAGCTGTTTTAAGTGTTACGCAAGTAAACCCTAGTGATAAAACGAATAAAGATACGCTCAGTAATCTAATGGCAACTAAAGAATGTGTGGTTAACATTGTCAGCCAAGAGCTAATTGAAAAAATGAACCAAAGTTGTGCAAGTTATCCTAGTGATATAAGCGAGTTTGATGCAGCTAACATTGCCCAAGCTCCAAGTAAGTTAGTTAACGCGCCAAGCGTTGCCGATTCAAAAGTACGGTTTGAATGTAAGTTACGCGAAGTTATTAGTATTTCAAATGAGCCTGGCGGTGGAAAAATGATGTTGCTGGATGTAGTGGGTATTTGTATAGACGATGAAGTGATGAGTGGTGGCTATATTGACCCTGAATTATTAAATGCAGTGGGCAAAATGGGCGGCGATTACTTTAGTACAACCAAAGATAAGTTTTTGCTTAAAAGGCCACAGTTGTAATTTTAATATAGATTCTTCCTTTGTTTGTGCACATTGTTTGCACTTTTACTTGTTAACTTTTTTTTATTAAACGTTAAAGTAAAGGTTCAAGCATTGAAAACACTTCTTAAAACAAAAGCCGTTAATGCCACTAAGTTATTTGCGTTAAGCGCGCTTTGCATCGCTTTAAGTGCATGTAATAGCGATTCAACAAGTACTGCAACAGACGGCGATACAGTCAGTAATAGTGCTCCAACGGTTGATGCTGGTATTGACCAAACTGTTAATGCGGGCGATACCGTTTATTTAAGTTCAGCGGTTGAAGATGACGGTGAAGTATCGGTTAGTTGGTCGCAAACATCAGGCACTACCGTTAGCTTATCTTCAAGTACTGCGGCGTCTACTGAGTTTGTTGCACCTGAAGTTTTAACCGATGAAGCACTTGTGTTTGAAATTAGTGCAGATGACGGCACAAACGATGTCGTTGTAGATACCGTTATAGTTAATGTTATTGCTTCATCAGACTCAGATACAGTTGATAATAGTGCAAAACTTACCAGCTGGTTAATTAACAACGATACAACTTCTACATACATACAAAATAATGGTGCAGTGGTTGAAGATGTTCAATCGGTTGAGGTTGTTAGCGTTACTGAGGAAAATGCTGACGTTGAATACATGTACGTGCAAACTACTGACATTCCTAAATATGATGTAACGCTTACACAAGACCAAGTAGACGCGTTAAATAATCGCCCGCGTGCAGCTACCGATTTTTATAACGGTGTAACTTCTGCAGCAGTAGGGCAAACCATTTCTTTTGGTGAAGATATTGGCTATAACAGCAGCACTGAAAACTGCGATGACACAGGCGGTGCAGGTTATTGGCCTCCAGGACCGGGTTGTCCAACAGAACAAGCGGTTGAAGCGTATTTTCCGCTAACACCTACCGATTTATCTGACACTGAAACTTGCGAAACAGGTTTAGGTACAGTTGGCTTAATGGTTAATGGCACCAGTATATTTAACTGGGGCGATGGTATGAGCTACGGTAATAATATTTGGTATACATTAGCGCCCATTGCTGAGCAATACGATGTTGATGTGTGCGGCGGACATGCTGCTAACGGTGAATATCATCACCATTTTTATACTAGTTGCTTAGCTGATTTACTTGAAGATGATGGTGATGCGCATTCACCTATTTATGGGTTTGCAGCTGATGGCTATCCGCTTTACGGTCCTTATGAAAGTAACGGACAACTAGCATTAAGCGGCTGGGAAATGCGAGATTACGGTGCACCTACAAGTGAAGGGGGTTGTGGTACTGAGGGTGAGCGAAGCTGTACCTTAGTTGATCAATACGATGTTAGCCAAGGTACACACACAAGTGATGCTGGCCCTGCTATCGGTGCACAAGTAACGACGCTCTCTGGTAATACATTAAATGCCGACGATGGTTACTACTTTGAAGATTATTACTACGCACAAAAAACAGTAACCGGTGCTCAATTAGATGAGCATAACGGCCACGATACTAACGATGGCAAGGGTTATCACTACCATATAACACTAACGTTAGACAGCGATGGTAAATTACAGCCTTCTTTTCCTTATCAAATAGGGCCTCGTTTTAAAGGTCAATTAGCCGATAATTCAATTGGTCGCTGTGATACGGGCGAAACAATGGGTCCACCACCGGGAATGTAGGAGTAACTATGCGTTATTTTAAATACGCATTGATCCTAACTACTGCTGCGCTATTGAGCTTTAAGCTCTTTGCGCAGCAGGAAATGATGGATCATAGCCATATGCCCATAGCAGTGCCAAATGATATGTCAGTCCCGGCATTAAGCCTTAAGTTATTAAAAGATAGTATGTCGGGTTATAACTTAATTTTAGATACACAGCGTTATGATTTGTCTGTGCCGCCAGAGGGCACGATGAACATGCAACAAATG
This sequence comes from Pseudoalteromonas sp. SR43-7, assembly GCF_014163785.1. NCBI lineage: Bacteria > Pseudomonadati > Pseudomonadota > Gammaproteobacteria > Alteromonadales > Pseudoalteromonadaceae > Pseudoalteromonas > Pseudoalteromonas sp. SR43-7. The sequence goes on from NZ_JACJDY010000001.1 coordinate 207,097, forward strand.
ATGGGCGTGACAACAAACCAAGACACCGGTTTTTTACAAGGTCATGCTCATTTATACATTAATGGGGTTAAAATACAGCGAATTTACGGACATGCATTGCATTTACCTGCTAACTTATTTAAAAGAGGTATAAATACCGTATCGGTTACTTTAAATAATCATGGTCATATGTATTGGACCGCTCAAGGTAAAAAAATAGTTGCTACGCTGTATGTTAACGACCAAACCAAAGAGTTTATAACATACCGATTTGAAAGCTTTCCTAGCAAGGTTGAAAACACGCATTAATGAAAATTCATAATAAACTTTTTTTAATACTATTTAGTTTTACCTTTAGTGTTATTGCAGGGCTGGTGGTTCTTATACAGTGGAGCATAGGGCAGGGCGTAATTGATTTTGTTAATGCAAAAGAGGTGAAAGCGCTTGAACCACTTGTTGTGCAATTTGCAAAGCAATACGAACAAACACCCTCATGGGAGCGTGTTGTCGGCAATGGCGAAAACTTTAGAAAACGTGTTGAATCGCAATTAGAAAATAGCCAGTTTTTGCCTAGGCCACAAGAAGGCCCAGGTCCGCGTGGGCGAATGATGCGACGACCGCCGCCAGATCATATTCGTTTAGAGGAAGATCGCCGCCCACCGCCAGAAAATATTGCTCACTACGCTTTGCTTGACGAAAATAAGCAGCGAGTAGTGGGTAGATACCTCAGCGATTTAAAATATATAACAACCCCAATTATTGTTAACGATAAAATAGTGGGTTACTTAGCAGTTTCTAAAAGAGATAGCTTGGTTGATGGCTATGAGCTTGATTTTTTACAGCAGCAAACTAACTACTTATGGTTTATTGCTTTAGCTGCGGTATTGCTAACATTAATGGTTACTTTTTTATTGTCTCGTCACCTAGTAAGCCCTGTAAAGCAAATTGCTAATGGTATGCATCGCTTAACGCAAGGTAATTACGAGACCAAACTCACGCTTGAGCGAAAAGACGAGCTAGGACAGTTGAGCGAAGATTTTAATACGCTTGCATTTACACTCGCTAAAGATGAGCAAGTACGTAAGCGTTGGCTTGCTAATATTTCTCATGAGCTTAGGACGCCAATGAGTATTTTACTCGGTGAACTTGAAGCTATGCTACTTGGTATACGAGAACCGAACGCAAAAAATATAAGCTCGGCTAACGATGAAGCCCTGCATTTAAAACGCTTAATAGACGACTTGCATATGCTCAATAGCGCAGAGTTAGGAGGTATGCACTACACAATGCAACCTACTGATATGGCGTTATTATTAAATACTATTGAGCAAAAATATCAGGTTTTGCTTGAACAACATAATATAAAAATATACCTGCTAAATAGCGCTAAATACATAACTGTACAAGCAGATAAAACACGCCTTTTGCAGCTACTCGATAATATTTTAATGAACGCCGTACACTATGCACAATGTACAACTATTTCATTAACAGCTAAAAATATAAGTATTAAAGGGCAAACTTATTTAGAGCTTATAATTGGAGATAATGGTGTAGGTGTAGAGCAGTCGCATTTATCGCATTTGTTTGAGTATTTATATCGAGTAGATAGTTCGCGTAATCGCCAAGAGGGCGGTTCGGGCTTAGGTTTATCTATTTGCCAGCATATAGTTAAAGGTCATAAAGGTGAAATAGCTGCAGAAAAAGCCAGCTTAGGCGGCCTTGCTATTATTATTAGATTGCCAACTATTTAGCTTATAAAATAAAGTTAAGGTTACTTACAGAGATGCCTATGAGTGAACAAATACTAATTGTGGAAGATGAAGTAAAGCTAGCTAACTTAATGAGTGACTTTTTAAGCAGCCATCACTTTATTACTCATCAAATACATCACGGGAATGAAGTATTACCTTGGCTTGAAATTAACAGGCCGAGTGTAATCTTGCTAGACATAATGTTACCAGGTCAAAGTGGTATTGAACTGTGTAAAGCAATCAGGCGCTTTTCAAACGTGCCTATTATTATGGTATCGGCAAAAGTAGAAGAAATAGATAGGCTGCTTGGGCTGGAATTAGGTGCAGATGATTATATTTGTAAGCCGTTTAGTTATGCTGAGCTGGTGGCACGAGTAAAAGCTATTTTAAGGCGATTAAATAACGCAAGTGACGTTACAGAGTCAACAATGAAGCTTGACGAAAGCAGCTACAGCGTAAAATATAAATCAAACAGTATAGAATTAACGAACTTTGAATTTCAGCTATTTAAACCTTTGTTTAACAACCCAAATCGTATTTATTCGCGCGATAGCTTAATGGACACTATGTACGCCGATCAGCGTATTGTGAGCCACCGCACTATTGATAGCCATATTAAAAAGTTGCGTAAAAAACTAGATGAAGTGACACAAACTGAAAGTGTTATCCAGTCTGTTTATGGGGTTGGTTACCGATTTGTGCATCCACAGTAAGGTGGAATGAGCTATGACGATGAGTTATTCATCATCGTCAGCATTTTTAATTCGCTCTAAACGGTCAAACTCTTCGTATTCGGCAGCTTGAATTTCATCAAGAATAGAATCTACATCAGCAAGTTCGTCGCTGTCTTCAAACTCACCTGTAAGCGTTGAATTAGGCGTTAAATTGGCCTCTTCAAATAGTGCCCACATTTCTTTAGCGTATTGAGTTTTTAGTATACTTGGCGCAAACTCACCATAATAGCGGCGTATGTTATTTACATCGCGTGCAAACATAGCTTGTGCACTGTTATTTGCTGAAGCGTTAACGGCTTGCGGTAAATCTATAATTACAGGGCCGTTATTATCTACAAGTACATTAAACTCAGATAAATCACCGTGTATTATACCAGCGCAAAGCATTAGCTTAATGTAATGTATCATGAGTTTATACTGCTCAATCGCTTGCTCTTCACTAAAAACGACATGTCCTAGTTGAGGGGCTACGTTACCATCCTCATCAGAGACGAGTTCCATAAGCAGCACGCCATCAATACAAAAATAAGTATCAGGAACACGTACCCCCACGCCTGCTAAACGAGATAACGCATCAACTTCAGCATTTTGCCAAATTTCTTCTTCTAATTGGCGGCCATAGCTAGAGCGTTTACCCATAGCACGCGCTTGGCGTCCACCACGTACTTTTCGGCCTTCTTGATATTGTGCCGCCTTTTTAAAACTACGTTTAACCGCATCTTTATACACTTTCGCACAGCGAATATGTTCACCACAACGCACAATAAATACATCGGCTTCTTTACCGCTCATTAGTCGGCTTATTACTTCGTCAATAAGGCCATCATCAACAAGAGGTTGTAGGCGTTTAGGTATTTTCACAGATTGCCTGCTAAGTAGGGTTGGTTATTAATCATTATTTATGAAAGTGCTCTGTATTTGTTTGTTTAATTGGCTCAAGCAGTATATCAGCTTTGAGAATTAAGGGCAGTAACACTACTGCCAGAGAGTAATTAATCGTATTATTTTATTAGCTTATATATTGATTGCAAAGCAATCAACCAGAACTTTTTTGAATCATCAGTTTTTATTAAAAATAGTTTATTACTTCCTCATTATTTGCACATTGTTTGCGTTTTTAAAGCGTAAGCTTAGTTTAATTCTTAAATACGAGGTTATTACTATGAAGCATTTTTCAACTCTTGCCACTGTGGCAATATTATCTATTGCTTTTTCAGCTAATGTAGCTGCTCGAGGCGGTGACAATCCTCCTGAAAAACCTGATTTTTCAACTATTGATACTGATGGTGATGGCGTAATTAGCTTTGAAGAGTTTAGTGCTAAAAAACCGCCGCACGGTGATGCACAAACAATTTTTGATTCTATAGATGCCGATGGTAATGGCGAAATTAGTGAACAAGAGCTTAGCGATCATAAACCACCTCGTCGTGAACGTTGAAAGGATACTAAAATGATTAATAATATTGGCAGCAGCTCTGCGAATTTTATGCCGCAACAAAGTAGCCAAGCTGCAAAATTAACAACAGAGCAAAGCGATTTTGTTAAAGAAACGCTTGCACAGTTTGATGCAGAAAACTTAACTAGCGACGATGCGCAAAGTATTCAAGCGGCATTTAAAGAACAAGGTATTGAACCAACAAAAGAGCTTGCTGATTTAATGGGCGAACTCGAGTTTGATGCTAAAAGCATTGGTGATGCAGGAAGAGCAGAGGGTCAAAGACCGCCGCCACCGTCACAAAACTCATTAGAATCAGTCGATACAGACGAGGTAGTGAGCTACTTAGATGAGCTCTTAACTGAGTATTCAAACCAGTTGTCTGATGAAGATAAAGAATCAATCCTTGCATCAGTGCAAGAGAAATTTGGCTTAAGTGAAGGCGATTCACTGCTAAATGTAACTGCTTAGGTATTATTACTTAGAGTAAAGCTGACTGTTACTCGAAAGTCTTAAGTCCAAAGCCCAACGGTTAATTCTGTTGGGCTTTTTTTATTGGCTTAATTTAACCGTGTTTCTATTTTACTGGTGCCATCTTCTTCGGTAAATTTAAATACAAAATCTTTTTTACCGTCTTGGTTTATATCTACTAGAAGAATATCTTTATTATTTTTAGGCAGCGTTAGCTTTAATTTTTTGCGTTTATCATTTAGCAGTGAGTCTTGCTCTCCATAATAAATATACAGCGTTTTTTTACTGTATTTGTATACCGCATCAATATAGCTATCGCCGTTAATATCACCTAAATAGAGAGCCGGTTCTGATTCATCGCCATTCATCCCCACTTCCATTTCTAAATCAAGTTCAATACTCGATTTATTGGCAAATGAGCCGTCGGGTTGCTGCTTATAAAGATTCATTTCTACATCTACATCAGTACTGCCACCGCCTAATGCCATAGAGGCGATTGTACCTAAGCCAATATCTAAGTCCATTTTTTGTAAATCAATTAAGCCATCATTATTAAAGTCAGTTTTGAGCAATAACTCACTAGGGCCCTGTGTTTCAAATAAGGTAATGGGCGTATTAGTAAAACCTTTAGCACTCCCTAGGTACAAAGTATGTGCTATTTTTATATCTAACGAGTCCATACCTTGCGTAGGCTTAAACTGTCTGGTTGTAAAATCTAGAAATCCGTCGTTATTAATATCAATAATTTGCTTTATTTTGCGAGTCTCGCCATTGCTTAGCTCGCCTAGCTCAATGCTAAAATCAATTGAGGTAAGCTTTTGCTCAAAGCCCTCTGAATTAGCAAGTAGTACATTTGCTCCAAAGTCATTTGAAAAAACCAGGTCGTTTAATCCGTCGTGGTTAAAATCGATAACGACAGGTTTATTGTTAATATTAACTTCTAAAGAAAGCCCTTTTCCTGAAAAGCGGCCTTCATACTTAGGCGTTTGCTTAAATTGGTTAGGCTTAAAGCTGCCATCTTTATTTTGAATGTATAAAGTACTGCTTGCTAACCCTGGAATGAAAATATCGCTTAGACCATCGTTGTTAGCATCGAAGACAAAGTCTACTTTTTCAAATTTATCTATTTTTAATTGATTAAGAACCGACTCATAATTAAACAACAATGTTGGTTTACCTGCTTGGGCTTTATATACGCCATCACTTGTTAGTACGAGTGCTTGTTTATCGGTGATGTTAGCAAGTGTTGCCACATCAAACCCGATGGCGTTTTTTGGTAAAGCAAGTTCACTACTAAGTGATGTAAGTAAATTGATGGCTTCTAATTGTTTTGATTCTTTATTATATGCAAATAAAATCTCTGAATCGGTTGATACTAATTCATCCGTTGTTTTTATTGCCATTGTTTGAGCTATAACGCTTATGGGGGTAAGTAAAGTGATGAGTGAATAGCAAAGTGGTTTTATCATGCAAATTCCTTTTTTATATTTAGTTGTATCGTTAAAGTTTTTATTATTTAAGCAGCGTCAGCGCATAATTTTGCCTACTATCCAGCGCTGGGGCTTTTTCGTTTAAACGTAATATATATATGTAAGTTGGATTATATTTAGCCTACGCTAATTACTATTTACTGGGTGTAAGCAATTGTAAGATTATGTTTTAGGGAGAGTCTGTTGACCTTTGATGGTCGAAATTTGTTTAACCGAAGGACGATTTAATCGCGGCGCGAGGTTTGTAACCTAGTAACAAAGAGTCAATCACCTGCAAAGATAAGCAAGCCCTAATAAAAAAGGTAGCGCAAAACTAGTATGGTAGCTAAGCGCTTTTAGAGGGAGGGGGTTAACTACACAGCTTATTTTGCCCGTGCAGATAAGCGTCTACAGAATCTACTTCCATCGGTTTTGAAAAGTAATAACCTTGTAGGTGAGATACACCAATATTAGTAAGCGTGTTTGCTTGCTCAATAGTTTCAACGCCTTCTGCAACAACAGTAAAATCTAAAGTAGAGGCCATTTGTACAATTGCATGAATAATACTTAACCCTCTTTTATCCATATTTTGAATAAAGCTTCTGTCTATTTTTACTATATCTACACCAATATCAAGCATGCTTGATAGTGATGAGTAGCCTGTACCAAAATCATCAATTGAAATACAAAAGCCTTGTTTTTGTAGTGCTTTAACGGCTGTCAAAAATGTGAGTTTATCCTCGGCAAATACTGACTCAGTAATTTCTATGTGTAGGTTTTTAGGTTCTACCCGGTGGCGATTTACTATTTTTAATACCTTAGATACAAAATCAGGATCTTGTAGCTGAATAACCGATACGTTTACGCTTATAGCAATTTGTGGTTGTAAGTGACTTAATTTTGTTGCTTGTATACATGCCTGTTCTATGACCCAAATACCTAACTCGGTTATTAAACCGTATTGCTCGGCAATAGCTATAAATTCATCAGGGAAAATATTTTCACCATCTAGTTGCCAGCGTAATAATGATTCAAAAGAGGTTACTTTTGAGGTTTTGCTATCAACAATTGGTTGAAATACTAGCCTTAAACTATTTTCTTCTATGGCACTGGCTAGGCGTTGACTCAAAAGATACTCCCTTTCTTGTATTAATTTGAGTGAATCGTTATAAATATTGATATTACCTTTCGCGATGCGTTTTTGGTGATACATTGCAGTATCAGCAGAGCGAATTAAAGTATTAAAATCACTCCCGTGCTCAGGATACATGGCAATACCAATAGTTGCAGATACCCATTTTTGATATTTATATGTTTCATGCTCGGCACCAATGCTTTGAAGTACTTTATCTGCAAACTCGATAAGCTCAGCTTGTTTTTGATACGTTGCTAAAATTAAAAACTCATCCCCGCCCCATCGGCATTTAAATAGCTGTTGATTGCATACATTACTAATTCTTCGTGCTATTTCTTTTAATACTTTATCGCCTACTTTATGACCCAACGAATCATTTATTTGTTTAAACCCATCTAAATCTACGAATAATAAAGCAAAGGGTTCTTGAGGGTTGTCTGCTAGTTGTCTGTTTGCATTTTTTAAAAATGCGGTTCGGTTTAATAGATTTGTAAGTGGATCGGTATTCGATAAACGGTAAATTTCTTCTGTGCGTTGCTCAACCTTGTTTTCCATTTCATTAAGCAGCTCTCTGTTTTGGTTTTTGAGCTTGATTGCGCTGTGTGTAAATGTGGCTGATTTGTACGATGAAGCCACCATAATAGCAGTAAATGCTAGGCCTAAAATACCGAGGACAGAGTTGTAGTTTTCGTTAGAAAAGGTTAATAAAAAAGAGTAGGGCGCCAGTAAAATAATGCTATAGAGTACAGCGGTTACTCGACTTCCTGAAAGCAGATTTGCAGAGCCTCCTGCAAAGGCAGATAAAATAGCAATCGTGGTTGTCGTCTCTATTGCTGATGAGGTGCTATGAAACCAAAGTGCATACCCACACCACGATAGCGCAGTTAAAATACACCCTGTTGAAAATCTTTTTGAGTATGTGTCAGCATTAAATAGCGGGCTATCTTTTTTGGTTTTATAAAACCATATTACATCAATAGCGCGAGCTGCTAATAAGACAACCATAATGCTTAGCCAAATACTTTTTTCGTAGGATATTTTCTGGTTATTTAAATCAAAAGCAAACACTAATATAAAACTGACTACAGTCGAAATGGCAATGCCAGAGATGGCATTAGAGTATAAAATTTTAACGGTTTCTCTGCGTTCTTCACTATTTAGATTTTTATATGGCACTAAGTAAAACCTTATACAAAAGTCACTCCAACTAGCGATGGAGAAACGTTCAAGAAATACAGCAAATATTTCAGATGAACAAAAGCGTATTAAACATCGATTAGTTAGGCTCTAATCCTGAGTATAAGAATAAATATAGTTTATGAAAGCAAAAAAAAAAGCTAGCACAGTAAAAAGGCTCATAATAAATAATTATTATGAGCCTTAAAATTATTAAGCAGGTTAAAGTGTTAACGACTTTACTTGCTGTTTAGTAGATTTAGCCTTCGAAATCACTATCGTTATGGCGCTCTGCCATTTGATCTTCTTCAGGGCCCCATGTGCGATTTACGCGACGACCGCGCTTTACAGCAGGGCGATCAGCAACTTGTTTTGCCCAACGAACAACATGAGTGTATGAGGCAACATCTAAAAATTCAGCTGCATCGTATAAGTCGCCTAAAACAAGCGAGCCATACCAAGGCCAAATTGCAATATCGGCGATTGAGTATTCATCACCGGCCATGTATTCATTTTCGCTTAAATGACGATTTAACACGTCAAGTTGGCGTTTAGTTTCCATGGTAAAACGATCAATAGGGTATTGCATTTTACTTGGGGCGTAGCTATAAAAGTGACCAAAACCACCACCTAAGTATGGCGCTGAACCCATTTGCCAAAATAGCCAGTTACGACACTCTGTTTTAGCTTTTAAATCTTTAGGGATGAGTACATCAAATTTTTCAGCCAAATACTGTAAAATAGAACCTGATTCAAAGATGCGAGTAGGTGGAGTGGTTGAATGATCCATTAGCGCTGGGATTTTTGAGTTTGGATTAATATCAACAAAGTCAGATCCAAACTGATCGCCATCACCTATGTTTATTAAATATGCGTCATAGTCTGCATCGGTGCAACCAAGCTGTAAAAGCTCTTCAAACATGATTGTAGCTTTTTGGCCATTTGGCGTAGCAAGAGAATAAAGCTGAAATGCGTGCTCGCCAATAGGTAGAGTTTTGTCATGAGTCGCGCCTGCAATTGGGCGGTTAATGCTGGCAAATTTACCGCCACTTTCACTTTCCCACGTCCATACTTTTGGTGGCGTGTATTCGTTTTGATCACTCATAAATAACCTCAATGTTAAATGGAAATGTTTAATACTTACTCATAAATGTGGCCATAAAAAATTAATTAAAGGCCCTAAATATTTAATTTACCGACCTTTTAATTTATCGGCTTTTGCTAATCTATAACCTAAAAACAACCCGCTTAGCGCTCCAAATAAATGGCTTTCAAACGATACTTGATAGCGCTGAGGTAAAACACCCCATATAAAACCGCTATAAAGTATAGCCACTACAACTGCAATTATAATTGATTTTAATGAGCGTCTTACTAAGCCGTAGCATAGAATAAAGCCCCATAAACCATATATAACACCGCTTAAACCAACATGTATGTTACTGCGCCCAAATGCCCAAACTAAAAGTCCACCGACTAGAGCGGTAAAAATAAATACGTTATAAAAACGTTTTACGCTGTACTGGCAAATTAGCCAACTTAATACTACAAATGGGATCATGTTACTGGCAAAGTGCCACCAGCTACCATGTAAAAAAGGGGCGCATAGTATGCCAATTAATCCTTGGATACTGCGTGGATATATGCCTAAACCATTAAGGTTTATGCCAGGTAGACTATTGATCACTTGTAGTACAAAGCAAATAACAACAATACTAAATATTGCGAAACGGGTACTAGTTAGTAATGACAGTGTGGTTGGCTTGGTTGCCATATAATCGCCCTAATTGACTTTAAGAGTTGCCAGTATAGGAATTGTATTTGCTAATGAAAAGCAATTAAAAAAGCACAGCATAAAATGCTGTGCTTAATTTTAATTATTACTCACTATTAACCTAATTTAGTTAATAGTTTTTTTGCAGCTAGTTCAGAGCTTGCTGGGTTTTGGCCGGTAATTACTAAACCGTCTTCTAGTGCTAATACACCCCAGTCGTCAGTTTTTTGATAATCGCCACCTTTTTTGATTAGCTCGTCTTCAACTAAAAATGGCACGATATCGGTAAGTTGCACTGCAGCTTCTTCAGAGTTAGTAAAACCAGTTACTTTTTTACCCGCTACTAGTGCATTGCCATCGGCATCTTTAACATTTAAAAATGCAGCACTTGCATGACATACCGCAGCAACAGGTTTTTGCTCTTTTACAAAGCTTTCGATAAGAGAGATTGAATCTGTGTTGTCAACCAAGTCCCATAATGGGCCGTGGCCGCCTGGGTAAAATACAGCGTCAAAATCGCTAGATTTTACTTCACTCAACACTTTAGTGTTTGCCATTAATGTTTGCGCCGCGCTGTCTGCGTCGTAACGTTTTGTTGCATCTGTTTGAAAATCGGCAAGTGTACTTGTCGGATCAATGGGTGGTTGGCCGCCAGCTGGAGACGCTAATGTTACTTCAACGCCTGCATCAACGAAGGCGTAATAAGGGGCTGCAAATTCTTCTACCCAAAAACCTGTTTTTTCGCCAGTGTTACCAAGTTCTGCGTGAGATGTAAGAACCATAAGTACTTTTTTAGACATTGAATATATTCCTTCTGATGATTTGAATTAGTTTATCTTGCTTACCAATTACTATATGCACTAACACTGCTTTAAACAACGATGATAAATTTAACTTTATTGATTTAATTATTGATACAATAAAAAGGTTGAATTTGAAACACACTACGGAGCATTTATGAAAGTGTCGTTTGAGCAGTTAAAGAGCATGGTTGTATTTGCACAAATTGTAGAGCAGGGCAGCTTAACCGCTGCTGCCAAACAGCTAGGGCTTACGCGAGCAGTTGCAAGCTATCATTTAAAAAAATTAGAAACGCAGCTTGAAGTTACTTTACTAAATCGCTCAACCCGTACCATGGCGCTCACTGAAGCGGGCATTGCTTATTATGAGCGTTGTAGAATAATTACCGAACAAGCTAATGCGGCTAATCAGCAAATAGAAAATATAAAGAGCGAGCCACAAGGTTTACTTAAAATTAGTTGCCCAGTAAATGTGGGAATGCAGTTAATTGTGCCTGCAATAAATACGTTTAAGCGCCAATATCCTAAAATTCAAATAGACTTACAGCTTACTGACGATGTGGTTGATATTATTAAAAATGGGTTCGATTTTGCAATTAGGGGCGTGGCACTGAGTGACTCCAACTTGCAGGCAACCAAGCTGACTACAATGAGCACTTGTATTTGTGGCGCGCCGGAATACTTTGCACATTTTGGTAAGCCTAAAACGCCTTTAGAGTTAGCAGAGCACCAATGGGTGGTTTATCAATTGGGCAGTAAAACATTAACAATTCAAAAAGATGGCAAAAAACACGATATTACAATGCAAGGCGGCTTAAGCACCAATAATGCCGCTGCTCGTACTGCTTTTGTTGAAGCAGGGCATGGTATTGGGCGTATTCCGCTTTACGATGCGTGGCCAAAAGTGCAAGCTGGACTGCTTGAAATAATATTAGATGATTATAAAAGCAAAGATATTGAGCTTTACGGGGTATTTCCGCCAGGGGCTGCGGGCTCTAAAAAGCTACGATTGTTTATTGATTACTTAAAAGCATACTTTGTAAAACAGCATACCGCTTTAGGTATGCTGAAAAGTACTTAATGAGTAGTTTTTACAGCATTTATAAAGTTCGGCTAAATAATGCCACCGCTTGTTGATACATATTTATCGCAAGTGCTGCATCGTATCGCTCACCTTCATCACGCATAAAGGCATGCTGTGCGTTAACTTCCTGCCACTGGTAATTGATGCCTGTGCTTACGCATTGCTGGTATATTTTAGCGCGGCCTTCTTTTGGCACATGCGGGTCTTGTTTACCCCATATAAAGTGAATTTCGCCTTGTATATCAGCCATACGCTCGAATGAGTTATTTCCAGGTTGCGCAGGTAATGTATTGCTGTGAATATCAGTTGCGTATAAACAAAAAGCCGCATTAATTTCAGGATTTAGTGCCGCTCTGTAAGCTAAGTGACCGCCAATACATACGCCCATTGCGCCGACGGTGCCTGTGCAATAGCTTTGTAATCTAATGAAGTCGATCATAGTTTGTGTGTCACTGTCGTGGTGCTCAAGTGGCTTTGCCCACTTGTCGGCATTGCCTTTGTCTTTACCTGTATCATCATAAGCAAGCACAGTGCCTATAGGGTTTAACTCATGAAACACTTCAGGCACTAACACTACAAAGCCATGGCTTGCTAAAATAGCTGCGCTGCGTGCAATAGGTGCAGTTTGTTGAAATATTTCAGAATAAAAAATGATAGCAGGAAACTGTCCTTGCGCTTGAGGGCGATATACAGTTGTTCGCATTAAACCTGTCGGTGTTGGCAAGTCAGCATTATGTTGTTGGATTATCATAAAAAGCGCTCAGTAAAATAAAATTATGTATGCTGATATGGTAACTGAGCGCGATAAAATAAACGACTTTTGTAGTCAGTTTTTAAATACTTGCAGGCATTTTATTACAGCTGGCGTAATAACTTACCGTAGCCGGCCAATCTGAAAAAATACCCATTACCCCCACGTCCTTTGCGAGTACGTCGACTACTGTCATCATGTCGCCATCGTTATCTATAACATCAGCAATTGATTGATAGTAATAACCTCCACCTTTATTAAGCGGGCCCGAGCGCTCAAGGCTCCATGCAATAAGCTTTAAACCTGCTGCTTTTGCGTCAATAGCGTATTGCGATGGCACAATATTGCTTTCGTTATCTATTGTTAGCATCATCCAAATTGGAGGAGCTAAAATTTTCACCCCATCAGCAACAAGTTCATCCATACCCGGTTGCCATGTTTGTGGGTTACTTGGATCGAATCCGGCTTCACTGTCGCGACCATCTAGGTAAACGCTTTTATCTGCAAAGTCAGGGTTATTGTTAATCCAGTATTTTACGTCTTCAAGGTTAAATGATTGCGGATAAACTTTTGAGGCTGGCACACCCATTTGCGTGTACTCGTCTAGCATTTTTTGCGCATATTGTTCTTGTGTCATTCCATCAAATGGCATACTTACTTGTGGCGATTTTAGCTCTGGTGTCATTTTTACACCTAGCTCATTAAACAGTGCAATGCTTTGTTTATGGGTCATCAATGTGCCGTTGGTGGCATATAAATCAGTGCGCCAACTTGGTGTGCCATCCATGTAATCGGCAACGGTCGTTGCATTAGTGTTTGCACCATCCATTTTACCTTCAAGGGTTAAAAACTCCGCTAAGCTTATATCGCTGGTACAACATTTTGCAGAAGCGGCAATGCCATTAGCAGGGTCGGCTGGTGTAAATGGCACACTGCATTTAGCTGCAAGTTCAGGAATGGCTAAAATATTAGTTGTGGTATGTAAATCGCATTGAGAGTGGCGACAAACAAGCTCTTTGTCGTTTGTAAATGTAACATCGCATTCAACAATGCCAGCGCCCATTCTCGCTGCCGCAATGTAGGCTTCTTTAGTGTGTTCTGGGTATTGCATTGATGCACCGCGATGACCAATAGAAAAATCGGTGCGGTAAAAAGGACCTTCGCTGCATGACTCTAATTTTGTTTTTAGTGTGCTTTGCGCCATATCGTTAATTAAATAGTCAGGGCGAGTCCCTAGCTGAATATTTACTCCTTCAGCAACCTCTACAACAATGGGCGTAGGTACTTCAACAATTTCCACTTCGGTGTTGGTAACAACCACTTCTTTTTCTACTATTTCTACATCGTCATCGCAGCCAGCAAGTGTGCCTAACAATATACAGCTTGTCAGTAGGGTAATACGTTTCATTGTTTATCCTTAAAAGTAAAATTTGTACTACCTTAATGATTATTAGTGACAATTTTGCTACAAGCTTATTAATTTACTTTTTTATTAAGCATTTGATTGACCAATAATGCACCTAACATTATAGCAGCCCCAATACTTAACCGAACTATATCGGCATCTCGGTTCCAGATCAGCACGTTAATTATAATTCCAGCTGGAATAAGCAAGTTATTCATAACTGCCAAAGCACCTACGTTGACAAGGGTTGCGCCTTTATTCCACATAAAGTAACCAAGTCCTGATGCAACCAACCCTAAATAAATTAGTATGCCCCACTGTGTGAAAGTGGTTGGTAATTTGTTTGAGTTACCAAATAATGCATAGCAAATTGTGGCAATAATAAGTGCGCCTATAAAAAACCATCCAAATACGGCTTTGTCATCAAGCTGATTGTTATTCATTAAGCGTTTGTAGGTAACTTGGCCTACAGCAAAACTTATATTCGCCCCTTGAACGATTAATAAGCCGATTATGAAATCGCTATTTAGGTTTTCGTAACGAATAGTAATTGCACCGATTACAGCAATTAGTGCGACTATAAAAAAGCGTGGGTTAAAGCGTCTGTTCAATACATCATTTAGCAGGGTAATGTACAAAGGAGTCATTACAGTAAATAGTAGCACTTCGGGAACGGTTAAAAATAAAAATGAGTGGTAGTAAAAGCTATACATAACACCAAGTTGTATAGCGCCAATCAGCATAAGCTTTAAGGCTAAAGGTTTAGGCGTTTGTTTGTGCTTTAAAAAAGGTAAAAAAATCAGTGTTGCCAGTGCTATGCGTATTAATACGCTAAACCAAGCGTCAACTTGGCCTGCTAAATACACACCAATTAAACTAAACGAAAACGCCCAAAGCAAAGTGACTGCAAATAAGTACTGCATAACCATCATCTTTTAATAAATATTGAGCTAAGTTTATCTGTTATATGTGAGGGTATAAACAATAAAAGCCCGCAAGCGGGCTTTTATAAAAGTGAGCTTAATAAATTAAGTTATTTACTCAACTAAACCACGGCGCTTAAGTAATGCGTCTGTAGTTGGTTTTTGACCTCTAAACTCAATGTAGCTTTGCATTAAGTCGCGGCTGTTACCTTTAGATAGGATTTCTTTACGGAATTTATCACCATTTTTACGTGTTAAGCCGCCGTTGTTTTCCATGTGTGCAAAGGCATCGGCTGCAAATACTTCAGTCCAAAGGTATGCGTAGTAACCCGCAGAGTAACCACCGGCAAATGTATGGCTAAAGTAGTTTGATTTATAACGCGGTGGTACAGGGTAGTAATCAATACCGTGTGCTTTTAGCGCATCGCTTTCAAACTTTTGAACATCAGTAATTTTTTTATCTGAGCCAAACGAGTGCCATTCCATATCAAGTAAAGCAGCTGCTAAATATTCAGTGGTACCAAAACCTTGGTTGAATTTTTGCGATGCAAGTACTTTATCAAGTAAAGCTTGTGGAATTGGCTCACCTGTTTTGTAATGCTTAGCGTAGTTAGCAAGTACCGTAGGTTCAATCATCCAATCTTCATTCGCTTGCGACGGAAACTCAACAAAGTCACGCGCTGTAGCAGTACCTGCTAAGCTTGGGTATTTAACGTCAGAGAATAAACCGTGCGCCGCATGACCAAACTCATGGAACATAGTTGACACTTCGTCAAACGTCATTAACGTTGGCTCGCCTGCAGCAGGTTTTGGAATGTTTTGGGCATTGTAAATTACAGGTTTAGTGCCTTTTAAGCCGCTTTGACTTACGTAAGCGCTCATCCATGCACCGCCACGCTTACCTTCACGTGCGTATGGGTCTAGGTAAAATAAACCGATGGCGCTGCCGTCAGCGTTGAATACTTCGTAGGCTGTAACATCTTCATGATAAACCGGTAAATCTTTACGCTCTTTAAATGTAATACCGTATAGCTTGTTCATTGCAAAGAATAAACCATCGTGAATTACAGAATCCATTTCAAAGTAAGGCTTAACAAGGGCAGGATCTAAGTCGTACTTTTCAGCACGTACTTTTTCTGCGTAAAAAGCCCAATCCCATGGTTTAAGCTCAAAGCTTTCACCTGAATCGTTAATTACTTTTTGAATAGCAGCTGCTTCAATTTTAGCTTTTTCAACTGCTTTTGGTGCTAAGTCGTCCAAAATGCCGTACACGTTGTCAGTTGTTTGTGCCATACGCGAAGTCATTACATACGATGCCCAATCTTTAAACCCTAGTAGCTCTGCTTTTTGAGCGCGTAGGTTTGTTTCTTCAATAATAATTGGGCCGTTAGTTTTTGCTGCACGGTTAGCAGAGGCTTTAAAAATTTGCTCACGTAGGTCGCGGTTTTCAAGGCTTGATAAAATTGGCTGTTGAGTCGTATTTACTAGCGTGATCATGTAGCCGTCTTTACCTGCTTTTTTAGCAGCGGCCGCAAGGCCTGCAATTTCACCTTCAGAAAGGCCAGCAAGTTTAGATTTATCGGTAACTACAATGACATCTTCTTTAAACGATTTTAAAATGTTTTGAGAAAACGCAGTAGAAAGCTCTGCAAGTTGTGAGTTGATTTCACGCATTTTTGCTTTTTCAGCGTCATTTAATTTAGCGCCTGCTTTTACAAATTGCTTATAGTAAAAATCCACAAGGCGTTGATCTTCAGCATTAAGCGAGTCTTTGTTGTCGTAAATAGTTTGTACGCGCTTGAATAATGCACCATTTAAGTAAATGTCGTCAGAGTGAGCAGATAATACCGGCGCCATTTTTTTACTTATACGTTGGTATTCGTCATCAGAAATCAAACCTGAAAGGTTATAAAAAGCAGCTGATACACGATTTAGTAGCTCGCCAGACATTTCCATTTCAACTAATGTATTTTTAAAAGTTGCAGGAGCTGGGTTGTTAGCAATAGCTTGTATTTGCGCAGTATGCTGAGCAATACCAGCATCAAAGCCGGCTTCGTAGTCTTTTGTACCAAACTTATCAAACTCAGGTGCCATGTATTGTAATGGACTTGGTTTGAATAAAACATTGTTTGCGTTCATGTCTTGCACTTGTGCTGCGCTCTCTTTTGCCATGTCTTGAGGTTCGTTAGAAGAACAAGCCGATAGAATTAGGGCACTAGCAATAGTAGTGGCGATCAGGGTTTTACGCATAATAACTCCATAAAAAGATTAGCCGAAATAGGCTTTGCGAGTCGAAAAACCTAGTTAACTTATCAAATTTGTGGGTTTATACAATAAAGTTTATCGGTATTAAGGGGGATTTGAACGCAAATTAGCTAATAATTAGTATTAAGGTGGGTAAAAGTAGCTCTAAAATTAAACGTTAAAGCTACTTAATTATACGATTGTGTGCTTGAGAGGGGGTTAGTTATAACCTAAAACAAATTTTTTCTCTGAGCCAAAGCTATTAGATTGCTGCCCAAACTCTTTATTAATAGTTGCTAGAGTTTGCTCTTGTTCGGCCAGCAAGCACAAAACTTTATTTCGGTAATCTAGGCTGCTTTCAAACAATTTTAAATCTACCTGCGGCTGCAAAGTAGCGAGTCTTTGATTTAGAGTAAGTTGTGTCATATGTGATCTCCAGTGCTTGTACACTATTTATATAGCACTCGGTGCAATAAAGAGTTAATAAATTGTTTATAAAATTCATATTGAACTTATTAACTTGGCGTTTTAGTTATATTATGACGTGCTAAGCTTAGCGAAAACTGAACCACACTTATTTTTAGTGAACAAATAATAATCAAAAAAAAGATATTGGGAACACTTATGACCCTCGAACAAATAAATCAATACTTAGCCTTTGTAATATTCACTTATAACGATGTGAATATTACGGTAGCAAAAGTAATTCAAGTGCCACTTATATTGTTTGCTATGTGGTTTGTAGTCACACGTATTGGCAAGCTTATTAAAAAAACATTACTCGCTAAAAAAATAAGCCAAGATGCAGTGCATTTGTTTACTCGAATTTACTTTATTTTAAGTATCGCAATTTTAATTTTTACATCGCTTGAAGTGCTCAGCATCCCGCTTACGGCATTTGCTTTTGTATCCGGTGCAATAGCCATTGGTGTAGGTTTTGGTGCACAAAATATTATTAATAACTTTATCAGCGGTTGGATATTGATGTGGGAGCGCCCAATTCGCATTGGTGACTTTTTAGAGGTAGGTAACGCAAAGGGCGTAGTTGAAACTATTAATACGCGTTCTACACGTATTCGCCGAAATGACGGCGTACATATGCTTATACCTAATTCTCAATTGCTCGAAAATACAGTAACAAACTGGACGCTGATAGATGGTAATGCACGCTCATCGGTCAGTGTCGGCGTTGCGTATGGTTCAGACGTTATACTGGTTAAAAAGCTTATCCAGCAAGTGCTTGATGATCATGATGCAATATTGGTTAATCCAAAGTCATCAGTGTTATTTGATGACTTTGCAGATAGCTCGCTTGTATTTAATGCTATTTTTTGGGTATGCGCCGAGTCTGAAACCATGCTTAGAAAAGTGCGCAGTGATATTCGTTTTAGTATTTATGCTGTATTTGAAGAGCATGATGTCGTGATTGCGTTTCCACAGCGCGATATTCATATAGATGGTGAAATTGCTTTTAAAAGGTCGTAGTTTTAATAAAAAAGTCGCTTGCGGGTGACTTTTTTTATGAGTAATCACAACGTTTCTATTTTGGGTTAATATGGAAGGTAATCCATTTTTCTTACTTTACTTCGCGATCTTCAATAAAGGACATATGTCCTCATTATTAGGTTTTTGCATCTAAATATTGATAAAAACACGTAATCTTGTAGTTAAATGTTGCAAAAAAGTTTCCATTTATGTTCATATTTATGCAGTAAAATTATTACACAATGGTATAATCTTAATCGTTCGTTCAGCCTTGTTACTCCGTTTTGTACTCTCGGTGATGAGGTCCGCGCGCCATATAGCAAGTCGCGAAAAATTGTACGAGCCCGCAATGAATACATTGCGCAACACAAAAAACCGTTGAACAAGAGTGCATACTAAAGGTTAATACCCGACATGAAATCATTAAAGAAATCTGCAATAGCGACAATTATTAACGCTGCACTACTATCTGCTGCTGGCACATCTATTTCAGCATTCGCCGCTGAAGAAGAAACGGCTAAAAAAAGCAATCAACTAGAAGTTATTCAAGTTACCGCCCGTAAACGCGTAGAAAATGCACAAGAAGTACCTGTAGCTGTATCTGCATTACAAGGTGATAACCTTGATGCATATAGCTCTGCAGGTATGGATATTCGCTTTTTAAATGCGAAAATTCCAAGTTTATCTATTGAGTCTTCATTTGGTCGTTCATTCCCACGCTTTTACGTTCGTGGTTTAGGTAATACCGATTTCGATTTGAATGCATCACAGCCAGTATCACTTGTTGTTGATGAAGTAGTTCAAGAAAATGCAATTTTAAAAGGTTTCCCAGTATTTGATGTTGAACGCGTAGAAGTATTACGTGGTCCTCAAGGAACGCTATTTGGCCGTAACACGCCAGCTGGCCTTGTTAAGTTTGATACTGTTAAACCAAGCCAAGAATTTGATGGTTATGGCTCTGTTTCATACGGTAGCCGTGGTGCTGTAGATACAAGTGGTGCTGTAGGTGGTGCTTTAACTGACCGTTTATCTGCTCGTGTTTCATTATTATGGCAAGACAAAGACGATTACATTGATAACCAAGCTCCAGGCTTTGAAGCTAAAGATGAGCAAGGTGGTTACACTGAAAAAGCGGCACGCGTTCAGTTTTTATATGAAGGCGATGATTTTACTGCTTTATTAAACTATCACACACGTGACTTAGATGGCTCACCAATTGCATTTCGTGCAAATGTAATTAAAGCGGGTACTAATGAGCTAGTAGATAACTACGAAAATGATGTTGTTTATCAAGATGCGGCATCTCGCTCTACTCAACAAGTAGAATCGGAAGGTGCAAGCTTAAAGCTTGAGTGGGAACTTAAAAACCACACAATCACTTCTATTTCTGCATGGGAAAGTGCTGAAATATATTCGCGCGCTGATATTGACGGCGGTTACGGCGGCTTCTCAATCGATGACGTTCCAGTTGCTATGGGACCTGGTTTTATTCCTTTCTCTTCAGAAAGTGCTGATGGCATTCCAGATCACAACCAGTTGACGCAAGAACTACGTTTATCTAGTAACTTTGATGGTGACTTAAATTATCAAGTAGGTGTATTTTACTTTGATGAAGAACTAACGATTGAAAACTTTAGTTATGACACTTCAAATAATGGTGTTTTAAATGGTTATGTTCGCCAACAACAAGACACAACTGCATGGGCTGTATTTGGTTCTGTAGATTATACTTTTTCAGATGATTTAAAAGTAACAGCGGGCCTTCGTTACTCTGATGATGATAAGGATTTTGTAGCTGATCGTACACTTAGCCCAATTGGCGGCGGTGCATTACTTGTAGAGCGTGATGTTAGTGACGACCATGTTAGCTGGGATTTATCTGCTAATTATAAAGTAAACGATGATGTTAACTGGTACGGCCGTGTAGCAAATAGCTTCCGCGCACCTAGTTTACAAGGTCGTATTTTATTTGGTGATGACGTAACAACAGCTGAATCAGAAACGGTAACATCGTACGAAACGGGTATTAAATCAGACGTGCTAGACGGCCAAGGTCGTGTAAATGCAACTGTGTTTTATTATACGATGGACGACCAACAGCTTACTGCTGTAGGCGGTGGTGCTAACTTTAACCGTTTAGTTAATGCTGATAAAACAACTGGCTATGGTTTTGAGTTAGATACGCAGTGGGTATTAAGCGATGAGTTTAATGCAACGTTTAACTTAAGCTACAATAAAACAGAAATTAAAGATAACGATTTAGCTGTGGCTGTTTGTGCACAATGTACGGTAACAGACCCGACTTTCCAAGTAGCAGGTGCGTTTGGTCCTGAAGATCGTGCAATACTTGATGGTAATAGCTTACCGCATGCTCCTGAGTGGATCTCTAACTTTACGCTTCGCTACACTAAAGAACTTGCCGATGGTAACTTCTTCGCAAGCGGTGATATTTCTTATCGCAGTAAAATCAACATGTTCCTTTACGAATCAGTAGAGTTTGAAGGTAAAGAGCTTATTGAAACAGGTCTTCGTACAGGTTACACATGGTCTGAAGGCGATTACGAATACGAAGTTGCTGCATTTGTTCGTAACTTATTTGACGAGCAACAAGTTATTGGCGCTGTAGATTTCAATAACAATACAGGTATTGTTAACGAAGAGCGTTATGTAGGTGCTGAATTTAAAGTTAACTTCTTCTAGAGATAACCTTAAATTATATTAATTTTTAAAAGCCTGCCTTGTGCAGGCTTTTATGTTTTTATAAAGCTGGTAAAGTAGCGTTAATTAATTTAAAGAGATAAAAAAATGGCTGGATTTTGGAATTACCGTGTAATTTTTTGTGAAGCAACGAAAGACGAAGCAGCGCAATATCAAATACATGAAGTAGAGTATAACCTAAATGGTAAAGTAACTAACTGGTCAGAAACTGGCGCAGCCCCTTTTGGAACAACCTTAGATGAGTTAAAAGATGACTCGGAGCGCTTAAAAACAGCATTTGATAAGCCAGTACTTAAAGTTGTACGTAAAACGCGTGGCTACGAGCTTGTTGATGTTGAAACGGGTGAGGAAGCAACGGGTGAGCCGCCAGCAGGCTTAACGCAATAACTGTATTTATATAAAAGGTGCTTAAGGCGCCTTTTTTATTGTCTAAATTTAGCACAAGTTAAATAAGGAATGAGGATGACTTTAAAAGCAATATTATTTGATATGGATGGCACATTAGTTGATTCAGAAAGCATGCACTTTGTATGCTGGAGTAAATTACTTAAACCCTACGGTGTTAGTTATTTAGAAAATGATTTTTGTCAGCGTTTTTCGGGACGACCCACTTTAGAAGCTGCAATCGAAATTAAGCAAGAGCATAACTTATCAGTAAGCGCACAGTTTTTAGCGGATGAAAAATACCGTTTATTTGGCGAATATGTAATAACACATTTACCACCACTAATGCCGTTTACTGAGCAAACGTTGAAAGCTGTAAAAGCGAGTGGCTTAAAAATGGCGCTAGTAACGGGCAGTGCTAAAAGTGAAGCCATGCCAATACTTAAAGGTTTAGGATTTTATGAGTTGTTTGACACAGTTGTTACAAAAGACGACGTAACTAATCCTAAACCTGCAGGAGATCCATATTTACTGGCACTTGAGCAGATAAATATACAGGCAGGCAATGCAATTGCTGTTGAGGATACATTTACCGGCGTTACGGCGGCCAACAATGCTTTGTTACGTGTTGTAGCCATTGCCAATAGCCATACTAAAGATCACGACTTTAGCCAAGCTACCTATCAAATGAGCAACTTAGATGAGTTTTGGCAATGGGCGCAATCTCAACTATAGTTTAAGCCAACTTTTACATGCTTGGATGCGCCAATGTTTACTATTAAACACCTGCTTTTAATTGTTATTGTACTTTTTACGCAATGCATAAGTGCAGCACAACCGTCTGTTTTACTAGCTAAAGTATATGACGAAACGAAGCATTATGATGTAAGTAAATATTTAGTCAGTGAAAAATATGATGGCGTAAGAGCTATTTGGACCGGCACGCAGTTTGTTACTCGTAAGGGTAATATTATCAATGCGCCAAGTTGGTTTATATCGCCACTGCCAAATGTATGGCTTGATGGTGAGCTGTGGACTAAACGTGAGCACTTTTCAGCGCTTAGTGGCATAGTCAGAACTAAAAAACCTAATAATCACGATTGGCAAACTATTACTTATAAAGTATTTGATATGCCAGATAAAAATCTGCCTTTTAGCACTCGCTATAAAAACTATAATGAGCTTATTACTAGCCTAAACTCGCCGCACATTAGTGCTGTAGTTCAATATAGCTTTACAAATAATGAGCAGCTTACAGAGTATTTTGAGAACATAACTAAGCAGGGCGGCGAGGGAGTAATGCTTCATTTGGCCAGCGCGAAGCACAGCAATGGAAGAAGTAATGCATTACTAAAATTAAAACCTTATTTAGATGCAGAAGCGGTTGTAATTGCGCACTTACCAGGCAAAGGTAAATATCAAGGTATGTTAGGGGCATTAAGGGTAAAAACAGCGCAGGGGCAGGTATTTTCTATTGGTACTGGGTTTAATGATGCACAGCGCTCCATCCCACCGGAGATTGGTAGTACTGTAACGTACCGATTTCATGGCTTAACAAAAAATGGGTTACCGCGTTTTGCCAGTTTTTTAAGGGTCAGAGATAGTTTATAACATTTATAAATTTTACAAAGTGTGCTAAATTGCGCGGCCTTTTTGGTAATGTGTGGTGAAGTATGTTTGTAGGTTTTGATTACGGTAGTTCTAATTGTGCTATGGGTGTAATGAGCGAGGGTAATGTTCAATTAGTACCGCTAGAGCAAGGAAAACATTACTTACCGTCTACACTTTACACTCATCACAGCGCGTTAGTTGTTGATTTTGTTGCTAAGCATTTACATGGCACAGCCCATGAGCATGACTTTTTAACGCAGCGCCAAGCATTATTAAATACCTTACCTCGTATTAAGTCAGACCTTGATTTACAACCTTCAGATGAAACCCTATTTATTGGTCGTGAAGCGATTCGCGAGTACGTGCAGTTTCCTGAAGAAGGCTATTTTGTTAAGTCTCCTAAATCATTTTTTGGTGCAACAGGTTTAAAGCAAGGTCAAATTAACTTTTTTGAAGATATCGCAACCGCGATGATCTTAAAAATTAAGCAACGCGCTGAGCTCTCTTTAGGTAAAACACTTACACAAACAGTAATTGGTCGCCCAGTAAACTTTCAAGCTGTGGGTGGTGAGCAATCAAATCAACAAGCGGTCGGTATTTTAGAGCGTGCTGCTAAACGTGCTGGTTTTAAAGACGTAGAGTTTTTATATGAGCCACTTGCTGCGGGTATCGACTACGAGAGTGATTTAACTCAGGATCAAAAAGTACTCGTTATTGATATTGGTGGTGGTACAAGTGACTGCTCATTTGTACAAATGGGCCCAAGCTTTAGAGGAAATAGTCAGCGCGATAGCGATTTTTTATCTCACAGTGGTAAACGTGTTGGCGGAAACGATTTAGATATTGCTTTGAGCTTTCATGGTTTAATGCCGTTATTGGGTTTAGGTAGTACGTTTAAATCGGGTTTGCCTTTGCCTAATCAAGCGTTTTGGCAAGCGTGTAAAATTAACGATGTAAACTTACAAAGCCAATTTTATAGTGAAAGTCATACCCGAGAGCTAAATGCACAATTACGTGATGTAAGTGCACCTGAACTTTATAAGCGTTTAATACATTTACAGCAAAACAAGCAAGGCCATCAGTTAGTGCAACAAGGTGAAGCGGCCAAAATAGCACTTTCATCAGCTAGTGCGTTTGATTGTGATTTAAGCTTTTTAGATAGTGGACTGAATAAAAATGTATCAGTAAGCGATTTAGCTGTTGCCGTTGAGAGTAGTATTAGCCAAATAGTTACTTTAGCAAAACAAGCAATCAGCGACGCTGCGACCACGCCAGACATTATTTACTTAACAGGTGGTAGTGCACAATCACCATTGATTAAAGCGGCTTTAAGTGAGCACTTAGGCGATATAAAAATGGTTAACGGGGATCACTTTGGTAGTGTAACCGCTGGCCTGACTAAATGGGCCAGCATGCTTTATAAGTAACCTAGATTACAATTGAGGTTTAAAGATCTATTTGTCGGGTTGCGAGGTATTTTTCGTAATCTGGCAATGTACGTTCAAGCTCTACGTCCATAAGCGGTGAGCTTAATAACATATCTGCACTCACTTCATTACACGCCACCGGAATATTCCAAACAGCGGCTAAACGCAGCAGTGCTTTAACATCAGGGTCATGAGGCTGTGATGCTAATGGGTCCCAAAAAAATATTAAAACATGTATCTCATGTTCTGCTATTTTAGCGCCAAGTTGTTGATCGCCGCCCATAGGTCCACTTAAAAGCTGAACTACATCAAGCCCCGTGGTTTTTTGAATTAAATGCCCCGTAGTACCTGTGCCATATAAAGTGTGCTGACTTAGTATTTTTTTGTGTTTTTCACACCATAATTTTAATGCTGCTTTTTTACCATCGTGTGCCACTAAAGCAATATTTTTTTGTGCGGGAAGAGATTGTGTTTTTTGTTCCATGCTAATTCTTTTTATTGGTGAACCTAAACTCGGAAGAATAAATCTCTTAACCAAAGTGCAGGTTAGTTAAAATAATAGATTGATAGCAAGGGCAATAAATACAATGCCAGTGATCCTATCAATCCAAAGTTGGCTATTTGGGTTACGTCTAAAAAACTGTGCAATTTTGTCGCCAAAATAAATATACGTGCAGTCAATCGGAAAAGCAAAAAGAGGGTAAAGTAAGCCAAAAAAAGCGAGCTGAAAAGTAGCCGATGAAAGCGTTGGATCTACAAATTGCGGAATAAATGCAATAAAGAATAATGCTACTTTAGGGTTTAGTACTTCAGTCATCATTGCCTGAAACATGACATTACTTTTTTTACTGGTACTTATATGTGGTTTATCGGTTTGCTTGTCATCAGGTGTCGGCTCTGGCTGCTTTAGCGTGCCTTTAATCATCATAAACCCTAAATAGCATAAGTATGCTGCGCCTGCATATTGCACTGCGGCATAGGCACTAGAGGAAGCTTTCAGTACTGCGCTTAGGCCTACAACAGCAAATAGCGTATGAACAACCCCACCTAATGCAAAACCAACAGCACTTTGCATACCAGCACTTCGACCATTAGCAAATGTTTGTGCCATCAAAAATGCATTTGATGGCCCAGGCGCTACTGCCATTAAAAAGCTGGCTAATAAAAATGAGACTAGAAAGTCAGGATTGATCATTGAGTACTTTTAGCCGGGTGTAAAGTATGTGCTTTTTTGCTCATTAAAATAAGCCAAAGCGGAACTAGTAATAATAAATGAAAAGCAATTAACCACGGTGTACTTAACCCCAAATATTGGGTTAAAACAACAAGTATACTCGCGCCACTCATTTGCATTGCACCGAGTAATGCAGAGGCTGTGCCTGCTTGTTTAGGAAAGCTAGACAGAGACATTCCTGCTGCAGAGCCTAAACTTAAAGCAAACCCTAATGCAGCAATTAAGATAGGTAGCATAAGCGCAAATGCTGTTTCTATACCGCTAAGGGCTAACATTAAAATGCCTGAAAAAACCAGTACACTCACACCGACACGCAAAGCGCGTTGGCTATTTCGTTTAATGTAGGTTGGTAAAATAAAACTTGCGACAATACTTATTAGGGCATTTAACGTAAACCAAAAAGTAAAGTCGGCTACGGTGCCGCCTAAATGTGTAATAAGCCAGCCTGGTGCGAGCGTTACATACACTAATATGGCCGACATTGAGACCATACAAATTAGGCTATTAAACAAAAATACCGGTGTTTTAATAATCGGTGTAAAGCGACGTAAATCTAAAATATGCCCCTGATAATAACTATCAGCAGGACGAGTTTCTCTAAAAAAGAATAGGGTAACAATAAGGCCCAAAATAGCAAACGCGGTTAAAAACATAAAGTTCATACGCCAGCCAAACTGTACGGTAAGCCAAGCCCCTAAAATAGGTGCCATTGCCGGAATAAAGCACACAATCCCGTTAAGGTAGGTAATCATTTGTCCGCTTCGTTCACTACCATATTTATCACGCACTATCGCAAATGCGACAACAAATGTGGCACACGCTCCAAACCCCTGAAAAGCACGTGCTATTAGTAATATCTCAAAAGAAGGCGAGTAGTATGCGAGTAATGCAGAGCTTGCATACAAACTAATGCCCACTACTGCCACTGGTTTTCGGCCAAATCTATCAGCCAAAGGGCCCGCAATTAATTGGCCTAAACCCACTGTTAGCATAAAAATAGCAACGGTTTGCTGTACTTGTTGTTCAGTAACTGCAAATTGTTCTGCAATAGTTGGAAAAGCAGGTAGGTAAATATCGATTGCCATAGGGCAAAATATAACGAGTAACGCTAAGATAAGTAACAAAGTCATATTAGGTTTAGCGGGCTGTGTTTGCATTGAGTCTCCTTTTGTCGAGTATTTTAGGTGGGCACTCATAAAAAAGAAAGGGCTTATGACCCCTGCATAGGTCGTCATTCTTACTTTTTGATTGGATTAAGCTAAAAAGCCAGCATAAATGCACTTTTTAAAACTGGTCTGATGTGTTAATTTAAAAAAAGTAACTGTTGATGGAAAATAATAATGAGTAATAAATCTGCACTTGTACAAACATGGCATAAATTTAAGCGCCTACCTTTTGGGAATTGGCTTTTTACTAAAGCTGTTTGCTTTAAAGCGCCATATTTTGGTTCGATGAAACCTTACATACTCGATTTGAGAGAGGGCCATTGTAGTGCGGTGGTTAAAAACCGCCGAAGCGTTCATAATCATATTGGAACTATTCATGCTATTGCGCAGTGTAACTTAGCTGAATTGTGTGCAGGTGTAATGGTTGATGCAACAGTGCCAGTTAAAACGCATCGTTGGATCCCAAAAGGGATGACAGTTAGGTATTTGGCTAAAGTAGATACAGATGTACGAGCAGTCGCTGAAATTGATTTACCACATAAGTGGATTGATAAAGAAGACTTAGTAGTACCGGTTAAACTGTATAATACCCGCAATGAGCTTGTTTTCACTGCAGATATTACTATGTACATTACTGAGAAAAATTAATTTACGTAAAGCTAATTTGACTTAGCTTTTATCAGCGGCTTGTTTATTTACAAATGATAAGTCGCTGCCATCTTCTTTCAATAATGCTTTAACTTCTTTTGCGGGTTTTAGTTCTTTCGAAATTAGTTCCGGCTCTTCTTTTTCAAAGCGTTGCTTTAAACTGCCTTCAATTACTGCGCCTGCATCAATACTCAATGTATCGTGAAATACATCGCCATGAACATGAGCGCCACTTTGTACTTTTACTTCACTGGCATTAATTGACCCAATAACTTTACCTTTAACAATAACGCTTTTAGCTTCAACAATACCTTCAACAACTCCCGCTGAGCCAATAACTAAATGCTCCACTTTTATGTCACCATCAATACGGCCATCAAGCTGTACTTCACCTTGGCTAACTAAAGTGCCTGTAAGGCGTACGTCTTCAGAAATAATAGACGGTGTGTGATTCACTCTTTTTAAATTAGAGCTAACTGTTTTTTGTTTTTTTCTACCAAACACGAGAAAGCGCCTTTGTTATTTTTAGAGGATTGACTTGTTTACCATTAAGTAATACTTCGTAGTGTAAATGCGTGCCTGTGCTTCGGCCGGTGCTGCCCATTAGGCCGATTACATCATGTTTAGTGATTGATTGACCTTTCTTTACTTTAATTTTATTTAAGTGTCCAAATCGAGTCACTAAGCCATTTTTATGTTCAAGCTCAATAAAGTTACCATAACCACCATTACGACCGGCACGAAGCACTACAGCGTCTGCTGGAGCGAATATTTCGGTTTTATGCCAACCGGCTAAATCAATTCCTTTATGAAAGGCATGATTACTATTCATGGGATCTTTTCTAAGGCCAAAATTACTCGAAATATAGTATTTAGCTTTAGCTAAAGGCAGGGTATTTGGTAGCTCAGTTAAAAAGTTTTCTAAATTATTTAATATTAATAACTTATCAACGATGGCTAAAAAGTGGCTCGGAATTTTTGTTTCGTTAAATATATCAAGTGGCCCACCTTGCGCAGTTGTCTGGGCGCTTAATATTAGGTGTTGCTCAAGCGCAGACTCAATTCCTGCGCCTTTGACCATAGCTAAAATGGCTTGGTGACGTTCACTAATTTGGTTATCTAAATAGGTAAAGCTTTGCTCATACTGATTATTTAAGTTGGCCACTCTTGTTGCGAATGTGATTGGAGCGATTAACTGTGATTGTTTACCTTTTTGATTTTCATCGACTAATGGCTCATGAAATTCATTGCCATTTTCATTAATTGGTACATCAAGTTCTGTATCAAGCTTAATAACATCTTTGCTAATTGAAGCAGGAAGGGATTCTATCATGCTTTGCAGTAGCGCCTGCTTTTGTTCAAGTATTGCAAGTTGCTCTAGCTGCGTTGCTTGAAGGGCTTGTTGCTCACTGACTTTTTGTTGCCACAGCGTTTGCTCGGTTATTTGATTTTGTTCTATGTCAGATATTTTATTTGTTTGTGTATAAACACGAAAGCTTGAAATACTCAGCCAAATAAAAGTGGCTAAAATAAGCGATGCTACAAGAAGTTGAAACCAAGAGGCTAAAACAACATGCTTAACTTCGCCATTTTGACGAATAAGTAGCTGACGAGCAGGGAAAAATTTATGATAAAAAGACTTTATAAATACTGACATGGCATATAAACACTGGCTATTAACCGAATTAAGATAGCAATTTGAGTTAAAAAAGCTAGAAAAAAATTGTAACTGTTCAAAAATTAATAAAAAAGGGCTGCTTTTAGTAAGCAGCCCTTTTAATAAATTTTTTAATATGCGTATTATTTTGCCGGCAGTACAGTACTCTCTACAGAGCCAAAACCTATACGTGCATAGCCTTCTTTTTCACACCAGCCACGCATAATAACGTTATCGCCATCTTCTAAAAAGCTACGTTGTTCGCCATTACTTAGCGTGATTTTTTCTTTACCGCCACGAGAAAGCTCAAGTAATGAACCTGCTTCTTCATGCGTTGGACCCGACTGAGTGCCCGAACCTAGCATGTCACCTGGCATAAAGTTACAGCCATTTACTGTGTGATGAGTAACCATTTGTGCCACAGTCCAGTAAGAGTGCTTAAAGCTAGATGTTGATACGCGCGTTGGGTTATGGCCTTCGCTACGCATTTTTTGCGTTTGAATTTTAACATCCATTTGAATATCAAAAGCACCTTGGTCGCGATTCGCTTTTGATTCTAAATAGTCCATAGGCTGTGGATCGTTTTCATCACGTGTCCAGCTTGTTCTATAAGGCGCTAATGCTTCGGTTGTTACAATCCAAGGCGATACCGTTGAGGCAAAGTTTTTAGCTAAAAATGGACCAAGCGGTTGATATTCCCACGCTTGCAAGTCACGTGCTGACCAATCGTTAAATACACAAAAGCCAAATACGTGGTTTTCAGCATTTTCGATAGCGATTGCATCGCCCAGTGCATTGCCTTTACCTAAGTAAATACCCAGCTCTAGTTCGTAATCAAGGCGTTTACAAGGACCGAATGATGGCACTTCTGCGTCTGGCGCTTTGGTTTGACCTTTAGGGCGATGAAATGTTTGACCCGATACGTCAATAGATGAAGAGCGACCATGATAACCAATAGGTACCCATTTATAGTTAGGTAATAATGGGTTGTCAGGGCGAAATAAACTACCCACAGCTGTAGCGTGATAAATAGAAGTGTAAAAGTCGGTGTAATCACCGATGCGACAAGGCAAAGAAAACTCTATATCGGCTTGTGCAACCAATGTATCGCTAAGCGCTTGTTGGTGCTCAGAGCCTGCTCTTAGTGCTTTTGAAAGGGCTAGACGAAGGGCTGACCAATACTGCAACCCTAAACCCATAAATGTATTTAAGGTTGCTTCACTTGCTGCATCTGCGGCTGTTTTAGCGTCACCTGTTAAAACGTTTAATTTACTTAGTTTTGCTAAATCGATTACTTGGTCACCAATTGCAACACCACCACGAAAGGCCTCATCAGACCCTTTACGACGAAATTCTGCAAACGGTAAGTTTTGAATCGGGAAGTCGCAATTATCAACATTAGCTGATTCTACCCAGCTGGTTAAATTAATATCATGGGTTTCGTTAATTAGGCTCATTACATTTCCTTTGGATTTTACTGTATGGCGACAGGTATAGTTTATTTAATCATACTTGTACTTGGCGCCATACTTTTTAAATATTAAAACGACAAAAAGCAGCGAAGTTCGCTGCTTTTAATTTACTCAAATATCTTATAAAACGCCGCGACGCTCTTGGTCACGTTCGATTGATTCAAATAGTGCTTGGAAGTTACCTTCACCAAAGCCACCATCATCAACGCGTTGGATCATTTCTATAAAGATTGGACCAAATAAGTTTTTAGAGAAAATTTGTAATAAATAACAATTTTCACTTTGGCTATCTACGAGTATTTGATGCTGACGAATTTTTTCTTTATCTTCAGCAACCCAAGGTACACGGTCAAAAATAGTATCGTAGTACTCTGGGATTATATCGAGTGTGGCAATTGTTGATTTATCCAGCTTATCAAGAGAGCTTACTAAGTCATCTGTTAAAAATGCTAAATGTTGAACGCCTGGGCCGTTATACTCACCAAGGTATTCATCAATTTGGTTGTTATCGTTACCTTTACCTTCGTTTATTGGAATAGAGAAGGTGCCACAAGGTGATTTTAGTGCATAGGAGATAAGCGCTGTTTTTTGACCTTTAATGTCAAAGTAGCGTACTTCAGTAAAACCAAATACGTCTTTATAAAAGTTAGCCCATTTTTCCATGGTGCCTTTATAAACGTTATTGGTTAAATGATCGATTCGGATAAAGCCTTTATCTTCTACAACATTTTGCGTTTCTAAGTCTTCAAAATCACTCTCGTAAATAGTGCCTTTGTCGCCAAATTGCTCAATAAAGTAAATTAGGCTGTCGCCAATACCATAGATTGCAGGGTAAGGCATATTTTTATGCGTTGAGTCGGTCGCTGGTTTTGCACCACGTTCTACTGCAGTTTCAAATGCTTTTTGCGCATTCTCAACACGCCAACCCATTGAACAAATAGCAGGGCCATGGCTTTTAGCAAATTCTGCAGAAAAACCTTCACGCTCGTTATTCAGTAAAAAGTGAATATCGTTTTGGTTGTAATAAACAATGTCTTTACCTTTGAATTTTTTAAGCTTAGAGAAGCCAAAATCAGTAAATACTTTATCCATATAATCAGCATCAGGTGTTGCGTACTCGGTAAATTCAATACCGACTAAACCCAAATAGTTATTTACTTCACTCATTATTATTACTCCCGCAATTAAGCACTGCGATTATGTGTTGTTGTCATATTGCAGTAGATAATCAACCAGATTTTTAATTTGGGGAAGAGGGGGGCGTTATTTAGTATGTAGTGCATGTGTAAATTTTATAGGACGGTTATTATAAAGTTACGTGTTTGTAATACAGTTAAGTAAAATGAAGTTATATGGTATAAATTCAAGTGGGATCATTTGTTTTTAAGTTATTGTATTTAAATACTAAAAAGGAGGTTTGACCTGCGCTAAACCTCCTTTTAGAATGAACGAGTAAAAGCTTAGTTGTATTTAATTATTTACACTTTTAGAGTTGCTACCAAAGAACTTGTTACGTTGCTCAATCCATTGGTTTGTTTTTATCGCTGGCGCAGCTTGATAGTGACGTTCAATCGTTTGATTTAACACTCGCGTCGGTTGCTCAAAGGACAACTTTTGTTGTGCGCCGCCCATACTTTTAATTTCATTTCTGGTCATAGCACGTCCTGCATAGAGTAATGCATTTAAGTAACCAGGTCGGGTTTCGTAGTTGTTATCTGTAAATAACAGGATTGTTTTATCAAGTGCCCAACGACGGTTTATCTCGCCTTCCTCTTTGACACCTTCGAGTTCACCATCTACGTATATTTCAAATACGCCATTTGTTGGTGCGGCATAGAATACAAAGGCAATACGATGCCAATTACCTGGCTGAGTATCACCAAAGTATCCACTACTGCTGGTTGCTTCACCGTACCCACCGTCTGGGCTTGCAAATATATCTGCGTCATCTGTATCGTAGTTTTCGGTATCGGCTTGGATTATTGCGCGGTAAATGTCGTTTGTTTCCAATGGCCAGTTTATGTCCATAACTATTGTGTAGTCCGACACTAATCCGTCATCTTTAAAATCACCATTTGCAGCTGTGTTTAACGTAATTAATAGGCCTTCTGTTGGAGAGTG
Source organism: Pseudoalteromonas sp. SR43-7 (assembly GCF_014163785.1). Classification (NCBI taxonomy): domain Bacteria; kingdom Pseudomonadati; phylum Pseudomonadota; class Gammaproteobacteria; order Alteromonadales; family Pseudoalteromonadaceae; genus Pseudoalteromonas; species Pseudoalteromonas sp. SR43-7. The sequence continues at coordinate 240,154 of NZ_JACJDY010000001.1, forward strand.
ACGAGTAAAAGCCATTACACCAGAAGGGCCATCAGTTAAATCGGCAATATTAAGATCAGTGGTTGTCTCATAGCGTGTATCTTCTGGGCCCCAACCGTCATTTTCTGGGTCAAAGTAGCTTAAAACCGATGGACCTGAGTCTGGAATTAGTGGGTTTGTTGGATCGTCAAAGTTCCAAGTTGTTATATTTGCAACATTTTGGCAAGCATTAAGCTGTGTGTCTGTATCAAGGTGAAGACATTGAGTTGTTCTAAAGCGTGCGTACTGATCAAGTAGCCACCATGCTTCGGCAATTGGCTTTACATCATTAAAAGTAACACTGCTAAAAAATAAATCTGGATTAAGTGCCGCACCTTTAAATAAAGCGACATTATAATTTGTCGTTACTTGAATATCTTCTGGCTTTAACACAAACCAATCGGGTTGGCTGGCAATCATCGTGTTTAAATCATTGCCTGTAACGGTTACTTGATACAGTGAATTAAAGCCTGGTGTGTTTGAAGGCTGTCTTTCAACATAAAATGCTTTGTGAAAATCTTCTTGTGTAACAGTTCCTGGCGTCCATCTTTTTTGTACAAGTTCAGGGTTAAGCAGCGCTGCGTTAATTGAGCTTGAATGTTTAGTTGCAAGTGCTGTTATTTCTGCAACTTCAAAGCTACTTGGGTAGTTTTCTGAAATGGCAATTTCTGTATCAGCATCGGGTGCATATCTGCCCATTATTTCATCGATAGCGAGCTTGGTTTCTTCGTCAGGTTCTATAGATGTTCGCGTATCCACATGTTGATAATCGTAACGACTTAGTGTTTTATCGGCTGTATCAAATACTAAATTTAAGTCGGTGACTCCGCGTGCATAAAAGTCGGGCTGAATAACTAAAGCATTATTCTCAAGCTCTATAAAATCCTCACCACCATGAGTATGCCCGCCAAGTACTAAGTCTATGCCGGGTACATTGGTTGCTATCTCAACATCAGTTCCTTTGCCTAAATGGCTTAACATAACCATGTAATCAACATCCTCGCGGTATTGGCTTACAATACTTTGTGCGATTTGTTGCCATTGCCAACTCATTTTAAATTGTTTTATAAAGTCAGGAATAGGGTCATTTTCAATCGGCTCGTCAAGTTCATTCCATGGTACTGACGTCATCCCAAACACACCCAATGTTATGCAGCCAACCTGTACTTTAGCAAAGTCGACACCGCCAAAGCTTTTATTTTGCTCTCCCTCAAAGCGGGTATTACTTGCAAGTACAATGGCATTATCGTCTTGTGAAAACTCAATTAGCCTTTCAGGGCCCCACGCATAGTCATGGTTCCCTAAAACACGTAAATCAAAAGCCATTAGCTTTACGGTTTCATCAGAGGCTAAGCCTTGTGATATTTGCTCTGCAACGGTCCCTTTTTCGTAATCATCGCCACCATCGGTGAATAATGTATGCGGTGATTCGCTTAGCGCTTTTTTATAATAGGCCTTAATGCGGCTAAAATATTGTTCTTGATACCCAAAGCGAGAATGCATGTCGGCAACGTGAACAAACCGCACAGATTGCTCTGTTGCATTAGCATCACAGGTTGGGCCAATATCAGAAAATGCAACAGTACGTTGCACTTCTATTGCATAGCTACCTAGTTGGTTTACTTGTGCGCTGACAAAGCCTTGAGATACCGTTGAATTAGTAATACTTGACCAAGAGTCTCCGCTTAAACGAGCAAGAGTTAATTGGCCGCCTAATACATAGTCGTCAGGTATTTTTATAGTGATTGTCATTGGACTAGAAAGTTGAACTGTACTTGGGGTAAGCGTATGTATATCTGAAATGATATTTTTTGCTTGATTACTCTCATCAAGGACTAATTTTTCGTAGGTTATGTCAGTATCGTTGGTCACGGCTTGCCCAGGGGCATTGATAGTAAAGTTACCTTCATCTAATGACGTTTGTAAGCCATTAGCGTTGGTAATAATTAAACCACTAGGCTCAGGCTCTACAGGATCATTTGGATTTACTGTTACTTCATCACCGCCACCACAGGCAGATAAAAAAATGAGGAGAAATGCTAGTCGAGCGGCACGTGATAACGTTAATAAATGCATATACTGCTATCCCTGAGTCTATTCAATAATCAATCAGGACATATTATCAGTTAACGAGAGTGGGGCAAAGTTGAATAAAAAAATTCCCCCATAGGCGCTATGGAGGAATGTATCGATTATGTTGTTATATTTAAAATAAACAACAACTAAGAGGCTTTCTCTTCTAACCCTTGTTTTTCCCATACTTTAGCTTTAAAGGTCATTAGTACTAAAACAACACCAACACCAATGCTAAATAATGCAATTTGTAAGTATAAGTTAGGGATTTCTTCGACATTATTCGGATCGAAATTACCAGCAAGTAAACCTGCGATGATGTTACCGATTGAGTATGTTAATACAAACACACCCATCATTTGACCTGTATAACGTTTAGGCGATAACTTACTTACCGCACTTAATGCTACAGGGCTTAAACAAAGCTCACCCACAGTATGTAAAAAGTAGGTAGTAACAAGCCAGTAAGGCGCTACTTTTAAGCCTTCAGCTGCGTAATGAGCCGCCATAAACATAACTAAAAAGCCTGATGCCATGATAATTAAACCAATTGCACACTTAACGCTATAGCTAGGTGATACTAAGCTTTTAGATAAGTTAATCCAAAGCGCTGCAAAAAATGGCGATAAAGCAATAATAAACAGTGAGTTTAATGATTGAAACCACGTTGTAGGGATTTCAAAAGTGCCAATAAGACGGTCAGTATAGTCGCGAGCAAATAAGTTTAATGATGAACCCGCTTGTTCAAAGCCAGACCAAAAACATGCAGATGCAATACAGACTAAAAATAGTGCCCACATTCTTTGTTTTTCGGCATCGGTTAAATTACCTGTAAAGTAAATAACACCAAAATAAACAAAAAAGATAATAGTAAATACAATAGCTACGTACCCAGCAACCACTGTTGGATTGATTACAATTGCGCCGGTCATTGCAGCCGTAGTAACTGCTGCTGCTGCAATTATAAATACAGCAATACCACCCCAAGCGCGAGAAGTGCCTTTAGGGCCTAATGGATTAGCTGGTAATGCGCCGTGCTCTGGTAAGTTATTAAGTGTAAGTTTGTACTGCACTAAACCAATGGCCATACCTACAGCTGCTGCACCAAACGCCCAGTGCCAGCCTACGTTCTCCATAAAGTAACCACAAACGTAGTAACCTATTAAAGAACCCATGTTAATACCCATGTAGTAAATAGCGTAACCGCCATCACGACGCTCATCAGCATCACTGTATAATTGGCCAACCATTGCGCTGATATTTGGTTTTAGTAAACCAGTACCTGTTGCTACAAATATTAAGCCAATGAAAAAAGAATAATCATGTGGAATAGCCAAAATAATATGGCCAATCATAATAATTATGCCGCCATACCACACTGCTTTTTGACCGCCAAACAATCTATCTGCTAGCCAGCCACCTGGTAAACCTAAAAAGTATACCGCACCTGTGTATAAACCATATATTGCAGCAGCTGAGGCAACAGTAAAGGCAAGGCCTTCTTCTTGTAAGCTTGCTGTCATGAATAATACGAGCATAGCTCGCATACCGTAATAACTCATTCGTTCCCACATTTCAGTGAAGAACAATGTTGAAAGTCCTTTAGGGTGGCCAAACCAGCCACTATCTGGAGCTGAACTCATATTTACTTCCTAACTTTAAGTATTGTTATGATGGCCTTATAATTTTTTGCTTTAGCTATTTTAGAATTTGTAACCACTAAAATGCTCGACCATCAGTATAGTATTTGTAGCTAAGATAATGATTTGCTATATGGCAGTAACACCACAAGGTAAGAGACACACCCTTATCCTAGTTACAATTGGGCACAAGTATACATATACCTTAGTGCTAGGGGAAGTATTCGCGGTGTATCACCTTATGCCAAGTTAAAACTCAGCATAAGGAACAATAGGAGTGCCTGGAAACTCAAGTGTTCCGTACACAGGATTAAAGTAATAACGTATATAAAGCTGACCAAAGTTTGGTTCGTAAAAGTCAGAACGATCGATGGCTAAGTAGCCACCAAAAAACCAATTCGGCGTTATTCTATACTCAAAACTACCTTCAAGATTATATGAAACACCAGAACTTGTTTCACCTTCAAAAACAGGATCAACACCTGTTATTGACTCTCTATCATATGCAGCTATTTGCAAATCGCTATCGTTAGGGAAGAAATCAATAGATTGAGTTTTTGTTTGCGAGTAAGAAATACCTGTTTTTAATCGATAGACAAAATCATCGCCCCAACGCGCGTCATAAGTGAGTGGCACAGATAAGCCTACATAGTTTTGTGGACTGTAATAACCACCATGGCCCCATGTTTCTTCACTTAAATTATACTTGTATGCCCAATGTAATAAGCTAGCGCCTACGGTAAATTCACGCTCTTGATTGCTAATTACACGGTAATAAGTACCGCCCATCATACGGTAGCGTTGGTTGTCTTTTACATTTTGGCCTTTATAAAGGGTAAAGTCGGCGCTTGACCAAAAACCCCATTTTCCACCTAAGTCATGCGATACATTAGCAGTTAGGCCTGTAGAGCGTACGCCACCCCAAACTTCACCTGTATTTACATCTTTTAAGCCTGCATAAGAAAGTACTGAGCTCGTAACTGGGCGTTTTTCAAGTTCTAGGCTATATCCAAAGTCGCCAAAACTGTCTGCGTAATTTACGCCCCACACAAAGTCTTCAATTAAAAAGCCAAGTGGGGTAGTGCCTACATCTACACGCCAGTTTTCGTTTTGCCAACCAATACCTATATCTACACCATTTTCCTCTGGTGTCACTTCATCGACTGAACAAGTGAAAATACATAAAGCACCTTGTCCGTAGCGACTACCAGCGAACTGCTCATCAAAGCGAGTTGTTTGTGCGCTAATAGTAGTCGGGTCTACTTTAATAAACCCTTGGCCTTGCCAAAGCGGAAAGTAAGCTTCAATCGGGACTAAGCCTGCCCCAAGTGTTGCTTCACTTTCGGTACTTGTTTGCCCACTAAAGTTAACACCAATAGCAATGTAGGCTTGGTTTTTATTTTGCTCGTTTATTAGCTCACGTTTAGCACCGTTTACATACCATTCATCGCTTTCATTTATTTTTAAAAGCGCTCCGTAAAGCTCTTTTTCATTCAATGTACGATTAGGTGACAGGGTTTGTGCATACCAAAATTGTGCTTGTTCGGTTTCATTAAACTTACTGGCTACTTGAGCGCCTAAATAACGTAACTCTTGATCGTTTGGTGACTTTTCAATAAGTTGTTTAGCTAAATAAAGTGCATCCCCTGAGTAATTAAACTCATTAAGAGATGACATGATTTGGCGTTGTAAGTAACCATCTTGCGGCGTGGTTTGCGTAATCGCTTTTTGCGTAACTTCTTTTGCTTGAAAGTCGTCTCCAAGTTCTATGTATGCATTAGCAATAGCGAGAAGCGCTTGAGGCTCTATGGTTTGTTTGTTTTGAACTTTTTGTTGATACAAAATAACCGCTGCTTCGCGCTGTTCAAGTGCTAAGTTTGCATTAATAAGGGCAGTTGTTGTTGCTGGAGTATTTTTATATTTTTGATCCAGCTGGTTAAGCTTAGCGATTAAATCACTGCCATTATAATACTCGGTAATATAGCTATTTTGTAGCTGTACATATTGAGTTTTTTCGTTTTCAGTAGCGCTCTCTGGTAACGTGTAATTTTCAAACCATTGCTTCGTTTTATTTTCATCTCCTTGATCTAAAAGCCATTCACCATAAAGTGTATGCCAATAAGGAGAAAGCGAAGGCTCAGCTTTCAGTGCTTTGTTTATAAGTCTTATAGCGTGTTTTTTTTCGTCGATTCGATACCAGCTTCGCGATAACTCAGCCTGCATGGCAGGTGTTAAGCTTTGTGCTTCTAAGTTACTTAAATGATAGATTGCAGTGGCTTTATCTTTAGCGTCAAGGTGGCGCTCACTTTGTGTTAAAGACTCATTAAGTTGCAGCTGTTGTTCAAGCGCAATAATATCTTTATCTCTGGATTTAAATGGAATGTACTGCAATGTTTTAATAGCACCTTGATAATCATCAAGGGATCGTAAAAAAAGCGCGTGGCTATAACGAATTTGAGGATTTAGCGGAAACTGCCACAGCACATTATTAAATAAAGTACGGGCCTCTTCTGTGAGTCCTTTTTGTTGATATATAAAGGCTAAATCGTAATATAACCAAGGCTGCTCAGGCGCTATTTCAATTGCATCTTTTAATACTTTTTCGGCTAGCTCTAAGTCGCCTGACTGCGTTAATGCATCAGCTTTTGCGCGGTACTGACTGCTTAAAGAGACAGAATATGAATCTTTAACTAATTTTTTTTGATTAAACGATAAGCTGTTATAAAAAGAAGTTAAGGCTTGTTCATTTTGTTCTAATTCAGCTATTTCAAGCAGACCAATTAAAGCGCTCCTATTAAGTGGATCACTTTTTAAAACAATTTGATATGTAAGAGCAGCTTGTGAATATTGCCCTTGAGCAAATTGTAATAAACCTTTGTTATATATTACTGTATTAGTTTCTTGCCCTAAGGTAGCGGCTAAATCTAGCTTAAGTTTAGCAGTTTTAAACTCTTTATTATTAATAGCATTTTTAGCTTCGCGAATATAAAGCCAAAGCTTAGCTGTTTTTGCCAATTCTTGCAGTGTTTCACGCTCGGCGAACTCAGCTGTAAATTTTTGCGCACGAGTAAAATATTGATACGACTTTTGGTTTTCACCAAGACGTAAATAGAGTGTGCCAAGGCTTCGCATTATAGCGCCGTCTTGCGGACGACCTCTTAAGGCTTTTAAAAGCAGAGGCTCTGCGGCGGCAAGTTTATTTTTCTCAAGTAATCTATCGCCCCTAACCCAAAGCTGATAGGCAGGATCGGCAAGCAGTGTTTGGCGTTTTTTATAATCTTTTAGAAAATCTTGATATTGTAATTCGCCCTTACTACTAAAAGGGTAAAGCGTGAAATAGCGTTGATACTGCTTAACTGTATCATCTGTTAAGGGCATTTCTAGCAAAGCACTAAGCCAAATATATTCTACTTCATTAATAAAAGTAGGGCCTGCGCCATATTTACTTAAAATATCAATCGCTTTTTTATCTGTCAGATTACGCCTAAGTAAGTGGCGTGCATAAGCGACTTCTATTTGCGCGATACTTGGGTAGTATTGAGCTAATTTTTCATAGCCTTTTTTAACGCTTTCCCATTGGCCGCTGTCTTGCCCATACCAACTTAAATGCTCAAGCTCGTAATCTAATGTAGGGTAAACGTTTTTAAAAATATTATTATAGATTTCGCGAGCTTGTTTATAACGACCCGCACGAGCCAGTAATTTAGCTTCTTGAATTGAAGATTTATCTTTACCTTCAGTACGAGAAAGTACTTTTAGTTTTTCAACGCACGGGGTTTGTTTGGTAAGCCCATTATCTATTTTATTTAATAACTGGTTGGCTTTCGCAGATTCGCCATTGGCAAAATCATAACGCGCTACTGCGCACTGTGTTTCTATCCGGGCAGGGGCAATGGCGACTAGCTTTCGTAAGCTATCTTCAACTAGTTTTTTATTTTGCTGTGCTTCACCAATACTTATTTGGCTTAATAACCAATCAACAGATTGCGTATCAATATCGTTGGCTGTGTTAGCGCTCAATCCAGAGCTAAGCGCTAATGTGCAAGCGAGGGCAAACCTTAACGGCATTCAGTGCTCCATACCGGTTGTAGCGTCCCATCTGCAGTAATTGAAAAACGCTTATTTAAAGCACTTGTACCAAACAAGTTAAGCACGCTGTCGTAATAACGAGTCTGGGTAAATGATTTATCAATCATTAGTTTTTGCTGAATCGCCATTACCGTAGAGTTATCGTTATTAGTCGCCAGTAAAGGTAACAAAGCTGAATTAAAGCCTAAAGGGCCTCTTTTTTCAGATTTTCCAGATTTAGCAAAGGTATTTAAAGGCACGTAACCACGTTTATTAATTGTTTCTATAAAAGGGTTGAATTGCGCTAATAGCTCTTTTTTATAAGGTGCGTTGTCTGCCATCATACTTGCCCATAAATACACTCTAATAGCGTTATAACTGCCCAAGTCGCTCGTTTTTTTATCGTAGTAAAAGCCATTATTCGCATCAAACATTACCCAGTCAGGGCTAACACCTTGCTTTGCTGTATCTAAAATTAGCTTTGCTGAGCCTTCGTGTAATTGATGCCAAGGCGAGTGTGGGTAGAGCTTTTTAAACTGCTGGTAAATAAATAATGGTGAGTAGCTCGGGTTTAACTTAAAACGTTTATTATCAAATTCAAAACCTGTAGGAGCGGGTAGTAATGATAAACCTAGGCCCGAGATATAAGCGGTTTCTTCACGCATTATTCGCTGTGCAAGTACAGCTGCTAATATGCTGTAGCGGCGCTCATCCCAAAGAATAGCAGCTTGCGATAAGCTGTATGCTATCCATAAGTCTGAATCAGACGCAGGGTTTGAATCTAAAATTCCGCCAACATTTTGATTATTAACACCCCATTGCCATGCCGGTAAACGAGTGCTTAAATCACCTTCTGATAAATGTTCTTGCGTCCAATCAAGCACTAAGTCAAACATTGCTTTGTCATTTGCTACAACAGCAAAAAATAAGGCATAAGATTGGCCTTCAGAGGTTGTGACTTTTTGCTCACTCCCCAAATCAATAACGCGACCATCTTGGCTTATAAAGTTACTTTTAAACGTTTGCCATGCATCCCATGGTTGGCATTGCTCTATTTGTGCATTGGCATTAAAGGTAAATAATGCAATCACGGTAAAAAATACATTAATGAGTGACTTCATTACTTATCTCCTTCAGCTAATCGCTTGTATGTTAATGCTTGCAGTAATCGCCATATTATAAATGAGATCAACAGTAGTGTTAAAATAGACAATAGTGCCAGTACAAATGGGTGATCCGATAAATGGAACCAAATTAGGGTATGCACAGGAATGTGACCAACAAAATATTGCTCATCAGTTTTAATTGTTTTAATGCCTTGAGAATTTATGACCGCAGCACTGCCTTTAATTTGCGCAAGAGCTTCTGAACTCATTAACGCATCATCAAGTAGAGTAAAGGCTTTTTGTGATGTTGCACTAAGCGATACAATTGAACGCTCTGAATCAAACGGTGATTGAAAGCCAGTAATAACGGCCATATCACCACTACTTTTTATACTTACTTGGACTTTATCTGTTGTCTGCTCATCGTAAGCACCATTGTATATGGCTTGTTTTATAGCGCGCTGATTATTATCAAGCAGGATATTGGTTTGCGCATCTTCATCTAAGTTATTAGCAATGCTATTAGGTTTTGCGATTACTAAGATGTCTTTATCATCTAAGTTGGCATCTTCGTTTAAATGAGCAACACTTATTCTATGAGCGGGGTAGCCTGTAATAGCACCAAAGTGGCCTGTTAAATTAAACAATACAGATAGTGCTTTAGGTGATGGAACTTCATCTATCAATACTAAAGTTTGTTGTAAGTCTGCGTATTTTGTAAATGGGAATCCGCTGTTTGCAAATACATTTAAATCAGGTAAAGCCATGTAATGATCAAACCCACTTACATCAATGTTAGAGTTTCCATCAATTACCCCGTACTCGCCACCAGGTGGAGCAACGGCACATTCGCCTTTTTTAAGTACTGCAAATCTAAAGTCAAAATTTAACTCATTTCGGCTGGCAAGATTAATACCGTCTAATGAAAAGTCTTCAGCGCTTTGCGTTGTGTCTGTATTAGCAATTAAAGGCAGCAACGTTTTTGCGGTAGTTAACGATGTGTCTTTTTTATCAAGTAAAAAACCACTTATAAATTCTTGGTTTATTAGCATGTTCAAACGTGAATTTAATGTTTCGCTCTCTGGGGTATTACGGTATTGCAAAGTAATAGGAATCCCTTTTTCACGCCAAGTAAATAAATCCGGTGCAAAACGAACATTTAATTTTATAGGGCCGTTGTTAAGACCCTCAGCTTGTAACTGAGTCGGGTAGTCAATAAGCTCGTCAAAGTGCACGGGACGATCGTTTCTGAGCCATCTCGGCGCATCATAAGCTTTACGCAGTGGGAGTTTGTTAATTGCTTCGATGCTTGCACTTCGGCCAGTCATAATTTTATGACCAAATACAAGACCAGTGACCGCTGTTTTTAAGTCTTTTTCGTCACGCCCCAAAATTAACAGCATTTTATTGTATCTGTGAATAGGGCTAGAAATTAGCTCGACGGTTGGCTTTTCAACATCTGGATAATCTTTTAAAAAATCAGGTTTTGAGTCATTAGTAATAAACACCACACTATGCTGCTCTGGTGCTTTATTTAAAACTACGGGAAAGTTAGCGCCACGCCAGTCAGCTTGTGCGCCAAACCAACTAGATAAAGTGGCTGCAGCTTCTATTGCTTGTGTATTAGGTGTGCTTGCAAATACAAAAGGTAAGTTTAATTTGTTGTAATCTTTAGCATCAAAAAATGGTTCTGGTAAATATTCAAGGCGGCTATCAATTGCTAACTGTTTTTGATCAAGCGTGATGTGGCTTGATTTGTTTATTTCAGTCCAAATTGAGCGGCTAAAGTAATCTTGGCATCGTAAGTCGTAGTAGCCAACTAGTTCAAAGCGAATTTGGTTGTAGTCTTGAATGTATTTAGCATTTAGGTCTAGGCTATGACTTACCGTATTTTTTACAATACTTAATTGCTCATTAATAGGTAAAACAGTAACTAAGTTATCGTTAAAATAAACTTTTAAATGCGATACATTAGCCAGCAATGAAGGTGAGTTGGTGTACGAAAAGTTAAGCTTTAGATTAGTGCTTAATTTATCAATTCTATTTGTGAAATCGACTCGAGAATTATTATTCACGCCGTCGAGTTTATAGTCGTTGAACCCTAACTTTTCAAAGCTAAGACGTAAACTAGAAACCTGAGCGCTCTCAGGGTAGCCATTTACAAACATATTTTTGTCGTGCATAGGCTCGATAGCGAGCACTTGATATGCGCTACTAATAAGTAACAATGTTAGAAATGTATTAAGTAACTTTTTAATCATAATTATTATGCACTATCGGTTTTTTTGGAGTAAATGAATTTATGTAAATGACAGTATTAGTCATAAACTTAATTATAGGTTGTAACGCTCTTGGGGCATGAAACAATAAATTACTAAAGCCCCGTAAACTGGTTTTTTGTACTTCTTTGAAGCTATACGATGGACGGTCATGTCTAAAGTTATTTTGCCAATCTAGCCAAGCATCTGCTCTGGAGAAAGTACATTGTATAAAAGCTCTTTGCTTTTCGAGAGATAAATCTTTAAGTGTAAGGCCAATTTGTTTTTTACGGGTATTACATACATACGTTGTAAACGAAAATTGCTTGTTCCCGCGACTCATTAATAATTCAATTTTATCGTTAACGCGGCATAAATGTGCGTGTTCAGTCTCTATACCTACACCGTTATCTGAATAATCCGTTATTTTTACTTTCAAAGTATGACCATTTGCTAAACGAACGCCGGCAGGAAAGTTTGCCTTTATACGATGCGAGTGCCTCACTTGACGAGCTTCAGCTGCAACAGCAACCGCAGCACCTAAAATTATAATATTATAAAATGCCCAACCCATACTTATTATAAGTACGCCAATCTGGCTTGGGTCACCTAAAAATAGACGTAATACACCCACTAATATACCAAGTAAATTAATAAGTAAGAGAATTAAATACGGTTTAGAAATACCCCAATCGTAATGCTCTTTATCATTTAAACCACCTTTTTCGGTTACGTTAAACTTACCCTTATTAGGATTAAATAAAGCAACGGTGGTTGGTTTTAATATGTACCAAGCAAGTACTGACTCATACACTTCACCCCAAAAGGAGTAACGGTATTTACCTTGAATACGTGAGTTAGTCGCTTTTATTTGAATTAATGTCGGCACTACATAAATAAAAATAGCTAAAAATGGGGCATAAATTATGTATGCATTAAAATATATTAGCGCTAAAGGGGCTGTTAAAAATACAATACGAGGAATACCCGATAAAAAGTGCAGCATTGCGTTTATGTAGCATAATCGTTGAGGAATGCTTAAACCCTTACCCATTAATGGATTATCAAGTCTAAATATCTGCGCCATACCACGCGCCCAGCGAATGCGTTGACCTATATGCGCTGACAGGCTATCGGTTGCAAGACCTGCTGCCTGTGGAATATTTATATAAGCAGTTTTATAACCAGCGCGCTGCATACGAAGTGCCGTGTGAGCATCCTCCGTTACTGTTTCAAATGCAAAACCGCCAATATCATCAAGCGCAGCTCGTTTTAATACGGCGCAAGAGCCACAAAAGAAGGTCGCATCCCACATGTCGTTTCCGTCTTGAATAAGCCCATAAAACAACATGTTTTCGTTAGGAATTTGACTATGGTTGTTAAGGTTGCGCTCAAACGGATCTGCAGAGAAAAAGTGATGCGGTGTTTGCACTAAACACACTTTACTATCTTTTAAAAACTGTCCCATCGTCATTTGCAAAAATGAGCGAGCAGGGACATGGTCACAATCAAAAATTGCGATATATTCGCCATCGGTATAACGCATAGCGCTATTCATATTGCCGGCTTTAGCATGATTGTTATCCGAACGAGCTAAATAGCCCACTCCAATTTCCTCTGCAAATTCCTTAAACTCTGGGCGCTTACCATCATCTAATATATAAACATTTAGTTTATCTGCAGGCCAATCGATACTTAAAGCAGCCAGAGTAGTGGGCCTTACAACGCTTAATGGCTCATTATAAGTTGGAATATATACATCTACTGTTGGCCATAAGTCAGTGTTTTTTGGTAAAGGCACTGGTTTTCGCTCAAGCGGGTTAATTGTTTGGAAAAAACCTAAAATCAGTACAAGCCAGGCATACGTTTCAGCAAGTAATAAGCCACCACCTAGTGCAAGTGCAAGTGGATCATCCCAATTTAAAGTCTCAGTGTAACGCCACCACAAGTAACGAGAAGACGTAGTTACTGACAGAGTAATCATGACAATGGTTGCCATTTGGCCTTTTACTCGTTTAAGCGCATACGCAACTAGCAAAATAAAGCTTATAAAAACGGCTTGAGCTTCCAAGCTAAAAGGAATTGTAATAAATATTGCTAATAAAAATAGAATAAACGCGATAATAACGTATTTGACTAGTTTATTTTGCCATACACGCGCATCCGCCATGGTTTTAAACGCACTTTTTTTAGGGCCTTTTTTGTTTTTTGATAGTAAGCGCTTTAACAATCTACCTAGCTTTAAATCAAACCAACGTAATTGCCTTAAAAGGTAGCTAACACCATCATAAAAATAATTAACAGCATCATCTTTTACAGAACTAGATTTAAGCTGGTTTTTAAAAAACACTAAAAAAACACTTTGTATAATAAAGCGTAATATATTTGAGTAAATGTAGGTTCGGTAAGGCAACCTTAAATGAGGGTAGTAGTCATAAAGGGTATATTCAAAGCTGATTTTGTGCTTTTTAATATTTATAAACAGTGAGCTTAAAAGCGTAATAAAAGGCATTAAAAAAGCTTCAATAACATTTACTTTATGTTGATTAAAGTAGCTATGAAACTTAAATAAAATGTACCGGACTAACTTATCAGTAAATAAAATGCTCAGCAGCAAGTATAAAGTGCTGTGAATAGGGCGCTGATAAAATAATGTAATGCTCATTTTATAAGGTCGCTTTACTAACTAGCCAACCAGCTAGTGTTTCAAAGTCATCGTTTGCGACACTATATGGCGCACAATTAAGCGCTACATTTCTGTATGCGGTTGACTCTTTAATAACTTCGTCACTGTTGATAAAAAACGGAGCCATAAGGGGGAGCGTAGATTGCCAAAGAGAAAACAAGTCAAATTCTAGCGAAGATGCAGAATTATAGCGGTTAACTAAAAAGTAATGCTTCCAATCAGTATCTGAATTTTTGAGTGTTTGTAGGCGTCTATAAATTAAGCTGTGACAAATAGCGTCGCAATTAACCAGTTCAATTACAATATCGTTTTTCTCTAACGGATAGTGGGGAAGGTTAATATGTGCAGGGCAGTCAAAAATTATCCACGCTTCTTGGCTATAATTTAGGTTTTTGCATCTATTTACCATTTTAGTGATGTTATCGATGCTAGTATCAGTGCTGTCACCATATGGTAAAAATATAATGCCATCGTCATCTTGATGAAAATGCACAAGTGCATCTTCAAAGCTCGCTTCATTACTCCAGCCTTTGGTATACTTCCATGGCAAGCCAAAATGTAAACCTAGGTCACTTTTTGCATCTAGATCGATTGCAATAACGTCAACATCAGACTTTTTTAGCACGCACGCTAAATTTGCAACCACAGAGGTAGTGCCTAAACCGCCTTTGATACCTTTAACGAAAACTCTTTGCAACGGATGTTTTACCTATCTTTAATTGAACTAACTTATATGTTTAGTTCGTTGTTTATTTCTTTAAGTAATGCGTACTTATTAATTGTATTATTATTTTGCTGCTTGTTTACAATTTCTATGTAGTCATCACTCTTTCCACCAAAACGTAGTGCAAGGTTTTCTATGTCACTTGATGTTAACGTTTGTGAGTTTTTAGGCGTCAAGTTATTCATTCTTCCCTTTACAGTTACTTTAATTATTTTGATTAAAAGTGGACAATATTTGGCTATTATATATAGAATAACGGTTAAAACTAGTAAAAAAGTATTTTTTATAGGGCGTTTTAAGTGCATAACTTTAACATAACGGGATTAGAGCCTGCTGCAAAAGAGTTAAAATCGGCTTCAAGTTATGCTGTTTTAGCCCCTTTAGACAATTTTGTAATCGAATTGGCGTTACATTCAATTAACCAAAGCTTGGTTAATGATATATATATAGTTTCCCAAGAGGTTGAATCATTTTTTGATTCTTCTTTTTCTGCATCGTTAAATTATGCTTATAAGCATAATAGAGTACACCCTTTTTCGTTGGCCTCAGAAACACAGAATCATTCTATAGAGAAAATTAATTCAGGTATTATAAAAGAAATAAGTGCTTATAAACGCCTAAACAAAGCGCTTATTTTTGTTCATTTTAATACAGCACAGTTAAGCAGTACTGACGAGAAAAGCTTAGAGCTGATGATGAGGCAGTACAACGATTTTGTTCGTAGTACGGGGGCTACATTATTATTTTTAATTTCGGGACCTGATATTGCAAATTATCGCTTTTTATTTAGACGATTAAACAATGTATTTGATGGGCTGGTATTTGTTGATAACGACTCTGCGGTTCGAGTACTTGAATATGATTATTGGCGTCACAGTAGGGGGGTTATTGCTGGTGAACATTACCAATTATTATTAAGTGGTAATCAGTTTGTTCTTCAAACTGGAACGCCAAGCGAAAGTAAAACACTTAAACACTCAGACTTTTCCGATGAAGACGATGTTTGGCTCGTGCAAAGTGCTGTGCCCGAAGGTACTAAGTTACCGATGCACTATAAAAGTGTAAAAGATAATAATGATTTATTTAATAAAGGCCCAAAAGTAGAAGCAGCTACGCTAATTTTTGCAGTTACGCGTTACACCGACTTGGCGCTATTAGGTAAGCAGTGCTTTGAACTTAGAAAAAACTGCGGACGATGGTTAAAGCTTGTTATTCAAAATGTTGATGGTGTTATTCGCCATCAAGATGAGTGCTTATTTTTAACCTTGGGTGTAAATCTGATTTTGTATAGCTTTTCAGAGCCTTCGCGTTTGCTTTCACAAGTGCAATCTATTCAAGGTTTTAAGTTTTCAAGGCCTTTACCTTCCTCAGTTGAGGATGTTTTAAAATACACTGAAAATACCTTTTCGAAAGGATATTTACCTTTCATCGAGTTTACGAAACAAGTAGAAATTCATAGTGACTCAGCCGTTAATTTAGGTGTTAGTGGTGTGCTAGTGAAACTTGAGCTACTACCAAGAATTGACCCTATTCATCCTTTGCATTTATTTCATATTAAGCGCGAAGGTGATGTATTTAGCATTGCAGATAATACAGTTTATTTATATTTGCATGCTTGTAGAGAAAATGACGTTGATAATGCAATTAAGCATTTGTTTAAATTAAAAACGAGTGATTTTTTTGTACAGCAAAATATAATTTCTGACCACTTTTACATTCAACAAGAATGTAAACAGTTAAGGCGATTTTATAAAAGTAAGAGTGTTGTAGATTTCTCGCAAAAACTTGCTGAGAATGATAGCTATAAATTTGCACCTGATATAGCAAATAGTGTTACTGAAAATATTAACACCCCAGAATTTTCTAGTAAAAGCCGCCCAGATGCTAAGCCTTTTATAATGAAACTAAGAGATAACTTATGAGTATGAATCAGCTTTTAATTACCGTGTTTCTTGCAATGGTGCTTGGCGCGGTGCTTTGTATGCTAGGCAAATACATTTTATCTCAAATAACAAAATATTATTATAAGCTTACTTTTAAACATGAAGTACTAGAGCCTTATACACCAAATACAGTAAAAAAGGATAAGCAGTGAAATTATCAGGTTTAGGGGTTTGGAACCTTTATTTTTTAGTTAAGTTTGCTCTGTTTTATTACGGTGCAATTGATTTTAACGTACTAACTAATGCCGCTTTTGCTGCATTGCTTGCGATTAAATTTAAACAGCCATTAATAGAGAAGGCAAAACATATACTAGGTGCTGTGTTTGCTTTGGTATTACTTTATCAAGACTCATGGTTGCCACCAATAAACAGGTTGACTAAACAAGCAGGTAACGTTCAAGATTTTAGTTTTGGTTACTTTATCGAGCTATTAACCCGAGTTATTAGCGTTGATATGTTGTTGGCTTTGTTCGTAATTAGTGTGTGTTTTTGGTATACATCGCAATGGATACGCTTTACAACCGTGACTATTGTTGGGCTGTTAGTTGTAGGGTGGCAAGGAGATAACTCACAATCACAATTCGTTAATAATGTGGCTAACCCTGAACCGGTTACTCAAAATCAAAGTAATTCTCAAACGCAAGTGATCACTCAGGCAGCGCAATCTCCTGATCAAAAATTAGCTGATTTTTACCAACAACAAAGCTTACTAATGAGCCACTTTCCAAACCAAGTGAATGGTGAGCTGTTTGATGTAATTATTTTGAACATATGCTCAATGGCTGTTGCTGATTTAAATGCTATTGGTGTAAGTGTTACTGATATGTATAAAGACTTTGATGTGGTGTTTTCAGACTTTAACTCGGCTACGTCATACAGTGGACCCGCTGCGGTAAGACTGCTGCGCGCTAGTTGTGGGCAAACGAGTCAAACAGCATTATTTAAAGAGGCACCTGAACAATGTCACTTGTTTAAAAACCTAGAGAAACTAGGTTATCAAAACAATGTTGTGATGAATCACGACGGACATTTTGATGAGTTTAAAGGTTTAATAAATAAGTACGGTGGCCTAGATAGTACGCCATTTAATATCGATTCAATGCCAGTGGCGCTACGAGGTTTTGATAATAGTCCTATTTACTCAGATGAAGCTGTGCTGGATGGTTGGTTAGAGCAAGCTGATGATTGTAAGCCGTGTGCGATGTACTACAACACCACAAGTTTACATGATGGTAATCAGCTAGAGAATCAACCAAGGGTTAATAGTAAAGAGACATACCCAATCAGACATAAAAACTTGTTTGCTGATATTAACCAATTTGTAAAAAAATTAGAAAAACGCGGTCGCAACGTTATGTTAATGATAGTGCCTGAACACGGCGCTAATTTAAAAGGTGACAAAGTACAGTTTGCAGGTTTACGTGAAATCCCAAGCCCAGCGATTGTGTCGGTACCTGTAGCAATTAAATTTATAGGCCCAGACGTACAAAACTACTCGCAAATTGTGGTTGATGATTCAACAAGTTACTTTGCGCTTTCAGAGCTGGTAAGTAAGGCGCTGCAAACTGATGTATTTGGTGGGAATAATAGTGTTGCTAATTTGCTTGAAAACCTACCTACAGCACCTAAGGTTGCTGAAAACGAAGGCACAATAATGATGTATGTTAACCAAAGACCATTTATACAATTAGATGGTGGTGATTGGTCTGCTTACCCACAAGGTAAGTAGTCACATAATAAGATTTAACAAATAGCACTGGTATAGTTAAATATCAGTGCTGTTTCTCTTCGTTTAATTACACTTCAACTTATCGCTTTCGCAGTCTGTTTCGTCCAAAAATGTTTACAATAAGCTACCTTCTCAAAGCGACTTAGCGTATTATTCAGCTAATATAGTTTTTCCTTCTTTGAGGATGTATGCGTCTAGATATTCACTGTGCTGATCGAATTGGTATTGCTCAAGAAATCCTTAATATATTAGTTAACTACAGCGTTGATCTAAAAGGAATTGAAGTTGATTCTGTAAATTGTCGTATGTACGTTAGTTTTCCCGAAATAGAATTTGAACAATTTCAAAAAATTATGCCATCGATACGTTTAATCGACGGCGTACATGACGTGCGTACCACTGCGTTTTTACCATCAGAGCGTGAACACAACGAATTAAATACTTTGCTACGCGCATTGCCTGATGGCGTTATCTCTATTGATGCTAAAGGTTGGGTACGCTTATGCAACGATGCAGCATGTAAGGACTTACAGTTAATTGAAAAAGAAGTTATTGGTGCAAATATTAATAACTTACTTAAAGGCTTTAACTTTACACGTTGGCTAGAAGGTAAAGAAGTGCTCGGGCAAACCACACGTGTTGAAGTGGCGGGTGAGGATTTTATTGCAGACATTTTACCAATTGCAGTCCCTCAAGGTAGTGAAGGTGACGTGCTTGCGGGTGCGGTTATTAACATTAAATCGCAAAGCCGCTTAGGGCAGCAGGTCAGTGCATTTAGACGCTACGGTCAAGAAAGCTTTGCTACTATTCATAACTTTAGTACGGCAATGCGCCGAGTTGTGCGCGAAGCACGCAAAATGGCGCAACTAGAAGCACCTATTTTGATTACTGGTGAAACTGGTACAGGTAAAGAGTTATTAGCTAGGGCGTGCCATTACGCATCTAATCGCTCTGTTAAGCCTTTTATTGCGCTATCGTGTGCTTCACTTCCTGATGATGTTGCTGAGTCTGAATTATTTGGTTATGCCGGGTACGAAGAAAACGCAGCGCCAAAGCGTGGTGTATTAGAGCAAGCTGATGGTGGAACTGTATTTTTAGATGAAGTTGGCGAAATGTCGACTCAACTACAAACTAAGTTACTACGTTTTTTACAAGATGGTACGTTTAGAAAAGTAGGCGATGAGAACGAAGTTAAAGTAAATGTACGTATTGTTGCCGCTACTCAAAAAGACTTACCTGCAATGGTACAAGAAGGGGTTTTTAGAGAAGACTTATATTACCGTATAAACGTGCTTACTTTAGAAATAGCGCCACTAAGAGATAGAAAAGCAGATGTAGGACCACTTGCAGAGCATTTTATTCAAAAATATGCGCAACAAAATGGTCATGCAATTCCTGTTTTATCACAAGAATGTTTAAGCTTTTTACAAGAGTATCCGTGGCCTGGAAATGTGCGTCAGCTGGAAAATGCAATTTACCGTGCAGTGTCATTACTAGATGATAGCGAGCTTCGCGTAGAGCATTTACAGTTACCAACTTTTACCCATGATTTAGGGTATTTAGAGTCTGATTTTGAAGGCTCACTAGATCAAGCTGTTAAACGTTTTGAAGCGACTTTACTTCGCAAACTCTACCCTGCTTACCCAAGCTCACGTCAGTTAGCTAAGCGATTGGGTCTAAGTCACACCGCGGTAGCTAATAAATTACGTGATTACGGAATTAATCGAAAAACAGTAAAAGTGTAATTGACATAAAGAAATTAAAATATGGGGACTAATTTTTAGTGCCCATATTTTTTGTTACCCCATCAATTGCAATCGTCTCAATACCTTCTTCGTTAAAGTTCATTACGATACTGGCGTTATTACGAGTGAAAAAATAGCTACGGCCATTTAGCTCAATAACATAGTCACCTTTCACCGGATCGCTAAACTGCTGCTTTTTTAGAGTGACTGTATGTTCGCCAATTTGCCATTCAAACTCCTCAATAAACCCATTATTAAATTCTTGAACCCATACTTGGCTGTCATCTTTTGAAAGCGTGATGGCGACAGAATAAGAGCTAGGAATTTGCTCCATATTGTAACTTTTAGATCCAATAGTGAATTTCTCAGCTTTTTGCTGCCATTCAAAACCAAATTTAAATTCTTTAACTACACCGGTAGGGTAAGTTACTGAGCCTTTACCTGGTAACGAGAAATCGGCAAAAGCATTGTAGCTAGGGACTAATAGGGCCAGTGCAGCGATAATTTTTAGTTTTGATTTCATTAGCTATCTTTTTTATTGTAATAATGATTTAAGATTAAAGTAGAATATTCGTCTTCGCAAGGGGCTATGCTACACTCGAATAAATTTAACTGGTAAGACCTTTTTTGTGAACTTATATATTCGACTTTTATTATTATTTTTCAAAATTAAACGCAATAAGCAATATCAAAATCTACTTGATACAGTAGATATTGATTACAAAGCTTTGCCGACTGATTGTGATATTAATCTACATTTAACGAACTCACGCTATCTTGCGATGATGGATTTATCTCGCACGTGGATGACGGAGCGCGTTGGCTTACTAAAACAAATAATGAAGCGTCGTTGGTTTCCGATTGTTAACGCAACTGCTATTACTTATATCCGCGATATTAAACCTATGCAGCGATATACAATAAGTACTAAGTTAGTTGGCTGGGATCATAAATACTTTTATATTGAGCAAAAGTTTCACTCAGAGCGAGGCTTACATGCTATTGCTTATGTACGCGGTGTATTTAAAAGTAAAAAGGGTATTATAAGTATTGAAGAAATGCTTGAAGTTGCTGGTTTTGATGGGCAAACACCTATATTGCCAAGTGAAGTAATGCACTGGAAAGAAATGTTAGAGCAGAAAAAGTTAAGTAACCTGCCCTAATCTCTACAAATGAAAAAAAGGCCTTTCGGCCTTTTAACACACATTGTAATTGGGTAACTAGGTACTGCTTTATATTTGCTTTAAAAGCTGTACCTAACACCAAACATAGCCACAACAGGGTCAAGCTCAACAGTTGATGTAAGCGCTTTTGCACCATTAGCATAAACAGTGGCATCGGTATCAATATCCATAATTGATACCATGGCGTGTAGACCCCAGTTTGCATCAATTTTATAGTTAGCGCCTACCTGAGCCATAAAGCCAAACGAATCATCTAACTTTACTTCTACATCGTCTGTTCCTAGTGTTGCTTTAAGTGCTTGAGAGGGTTGCTCATCAAAAAATGCAGTGTAGTTTATGCCTACGCCTATAAAAGGTCTTAGCGCATAGCTTGTATCTAAAAAGTGGTATTGTGCAACCAATGACGGTGGAAGTTGTTTTATATCTGCAATTTTGTTGCCTGCTAAGCCGCCTGCGCCATTTACATCGTGTGAAAACGGTGTTGCTGCTATCAGCTCTAACACCCATTGATCGTTAAATGCATAATCTACGGTGATACCTAGTTGAGTATCTGAATCACCTTTAAGGCCTAGCGTAGGTGCTTCATTAATCGCTGAGCTACTGTTATCAGGGTTTACGTTAATGGCGCCAACATTTACACTAAAGTTAGCGTGTGCAGCTGGAGAGAGTGCTAATAAAGAGGTTAATAATGCGATGCTAATTTGAGTTTTCATGTTGTTCTCCAAGAACTACTGTTTGATTGGCGCTATTATTACCGAGCAATAAATATGAAAACCTGTTCTAGATCAAAGTTTAAAAAGCATTTGAAGCTTATAAAATATTTTATTGATTTAGATTAATTTTAGTGTCGTTATGCTTTTGTAAAGATTGACATATTTATTTAATTAACAGTCACATGAATATATTAAGGCAGGCACTGCTTTGTCATAATCTCGTGTTTAACCAAGGGTCTTAATAAACAAGAAAATATGTTTTTAGCAGGGCTCAAAAATAATTAAAACAACGGATACTTAAAAAAGAATTGGAAGACTCAAACGCGATTGAGTCGGTTTGTATAATGAAATATAAACCGAGTATTTTATAAGGCATAAAATACTCGGTGCACTGACTTTACTTATCAATAGTTATTCTAAGTAACGTTTAGCTTTGTTTTCTTTCACACTTTTAAGATCGACTAATACCAATCCATCAATACAATTATTAAAATCGGGATCAATGCTGAAGCTTAAAAATTGTACACCGCCAGGGTTGCAAAGCTCAGTATATTGTTTAAATAAAGTAGGGACTTGAGCGCCCATATTAGCTAACACATGTTTTAACTCTACAAAATCTTCTTTAACATCGTTTCCATTAAAAAGAATATTGCATTGCGTTAGCTGTTGCTCAGTTAATTTGAGCTCATTATTGGGCGTAGCTAGTTCTATGCTGCTTTTATAATAATGTTGATAGTAATAAACGAGCATGGCTTTGGCTTGCTCAGGTAGGGCGTTGGACACGCTTACAGCCCCAAATAAATACCTATACTGTGGGTAGTTTTTTATAAAGGCACCAATACCGTACCATAAATAGTCGAGACTCTTACGTCCCCAATACTTAGGTTGTACAAAACTTCGACCAAGCTCAATTCCTTGCTGCAGATAGGGCGTCATAGCGTCGGTGTAAGAAAATAAACTATCGGTATATAAACCTTCACGTCCATGCTTTTGTATTATCTGTTGTGCACAGGCTAATCGATAAGCACCTACCAGCTCTAGTTGCATAGGGTCCCACAGTACAAGGTGTTGGTAATCCATATCGTATTTATCTATATCACGACGCTTACCACTACCTTCACCGACTGCTCTAAATGCTATTTCTCTGAGGCGTCCTAGCTCTCTAAAAATAGGTGAACTACCTACATATTGATATAGATGAATGTGCATGCCATCGTGTGTTTTACCCAGAAGCTGACATTGCTCAATTGCTTTTTTTAGTTCTTTTCTACACTCGGGAACAGCAATAGGTGTTTGTGTTTTTAGCGGCAGTGTTTTTTTAGTTGTAAGCCTATAAAGCTGTTTACGTATGAGGTTTACAATTTCTTTATCTTTAAGGTTTTCTATTAAGTAGGACTCAGGAGGGATAGAAGCACCAATCTCAAACTCTAAAGATTTTTTGCGCTGCTTAAACATTTCTGTCACTAATAGTAAACTTGCCAGAGGCTTATAAATCATTGATGTGCCGTAAAAAAGTGGACTATTTTTGGCTTTAATAAAAATAGGTAAAATGGGACAGTTGGCTTTTTTTGCCATACGTAAAAAACCGCTATTCCATTTGCAATCCTTAATGCCGGTTGGTCCTAGGCGCGATACTTCCCCTGCAGGAAATATAAGTAAGGCACCTCCACCTTTCAAATGGTTTTGTATATTACTAAGCTCTTGCTTTTTACTCATACCAGACAAGTTATCAACAGGGAGTAAAAGAGAATGCATTGCGCTGACCGACATTAACATGCGGTTTGCGACTACTTTTAAATCTTGCCTTACTGTAGAGAGTACTTTGATAAGTGCTAAAGCATCTAATGAACCAATAGGGTGGTTAGCAACAATAACAAGTTTACCCTCGTTAGGAATATGTTCTATCTGCTTAGGTTTATAGCGCGTATCAAAATTGAGTTCATCAAGTACTTGCTCAACAAATTCTAACCCTTGTAGGTGAGGGTACGTATTACCAAAGGTGATAAACTCTTGTTCATGCAATAAGTAACCTAAGCCCTTTTTTACTAAACCTTTTACTTTTGGAGAGTTCTCTAGTTGTGGTAAGTTTGCTGCAATTACTTTATCAACACTTATCATATTAACCTCATATTCCGTTTGGTCTATTCGCTATACATGTAAGATTAAAAAAAGGGTGTGACAGTTACTTTGCAGTAGTGTGACTTTTTAAAGTACTAAATTATAAACTGTGAATTGCTAGGAGAATTTATGTCGGTATTGGTGGCTATAACGGGGCGCAACAACGAAAAGCTAATAACGAAGTTACAAGAGCGATTACCAAATACATTGATAGAGCAATGGCCTGATTGCAAAAACGCAAATAATGTGGATTTTGTACTTGCGTGGAATGCTCCTGAGTCTCTGTGGCCGCAGCTGCCTAACTTAAAAGCTGTGTCGTCATTTGGTGCAGGCGTAGACAGTATCGATTTAACATTATTACCTGAACATGTCGAAGTAGTACGTATTGTGGACATGCAACTAGCTGAAGATATGGCGGAATATGTACTTACACATGTCTTAGCTCAAAAATTACGCTTAAAAGAGTATTACACTAAACAAACACAGCAAACATGGAAGCCAAAACGAGCTTTTAGTAATAAACATGTTGGTATACTTGGATTTGGCGAATTAGGTAAAGCATGTGCGCAAAAACTTGTAACTAATGGTTTTAAAGTAAGTGCCTGGGCGCAAAGTAATAAAAACACGACTAATGTCGAGGTTTATTATGGCGATGAAGGACTTAGCGATATGCTTTGTAAGATTGATTATCTCGTGTGCTTATTACCTCTTACGCAGGCAACGAAGGGTATTATTAATCACTCAATGCTCGCTAAGCTACCTTCACATGCTGTTGTTATTAATGTGGCACGTGGTGCTCATGTGGTTGAGCAAGATTTATTAAATGCATTAAATAACGATAGCTTACGCGCAGCTACCTTGGATGTTTTTGACCAAGAACCTTTAACGCAGAATCACCCTTACTGGGGAAACCCCAAAATAACACTTACACCACATTGTGCAGCGCTATCTGATTTAAATAGCGTTATAGACCAAATAGCCGATAATATTGAACGTTTGAATAAGGGCTTAGCACTCAATAATTCAGTGGATAGAACAAAAGGTTATTAGCTGATAGCTAATTAGTTTAAAAAACAGCTTGTTAACATTTGTAATTTTCATTAGTGTGAAAGATATTCTCACTAATAAAAATATAAAGAGGGTGTTATGAAATCCAGTCAAAGTGGGGCTAAATTAAGCCTCGTTGTTATTTCAATTATCGTGCTAGGTGTTTCAGCTTGGTTTAATCAGGCTAACGCTGAAGATAGTCCATCTAAAACACAAACCCAAAGTGAATTAACAACATTAGATTAACCTAGCTTATTAGGTATTTTCGTCTTTCTTCTCGTTTCTCTCAACAGTACATGCTCAGCACCATTATTGTAGTGGTGCTTTAGTGGCGTTCAATACTGTCCTGATCCAACGTGTTTCTAATATTTTAAAAATTCGCAATAAAAAAGCCCAGCAATGCTGGGCTATTAAATATTCTAAGGAAAAGTTGTTAACTTTGGGTTACATTAAATTGCCCGAATGTATAAACTTTAAACAAGTAAAAAGTGTTGATCAACACTAAACTCATATTTGAAATAACGCTCGACGACATAAGATCTAGGCTAAATGATAAGAACAATAAACCACATGCACTAATGGCGGCAACGCGCAGCAGTGTTATCTGGTTAATAAAGAATGCACCTAAACCTAGTGCAAGTAGTGTAGTATTTAAAAGCCAATCTAGCTCGTTTAGCATGGTCGTTTCAATAGTTCAGTTGTTGAAAAAAGGAGCGCCATTATGTTGATCTTTTGCACACCTTTCAACCAAGTAATTTTAAATTTTCAGATTAGTTTTTTTAATGCTAAAAGTAACTGCCAATTGCCGAAAACAAACCATTGTCAGCAATTACTTGATACTTTTGACAGCTCTGTGGTTTTTGTAAATCACTGCATAAATAAAGGGATTCACGGCTAGAATCATAGTTGGGGTGCAAGTTGGAATCAATTAAAGTAGCTCCGTAACCCAAAAGTCCAGGCCAGTATACACTCTCACTTACCATCCCTAATTTTTTATAGGTGAGCAAGGTTGGTTTTGGAAAAGCTAAAATTATTACAATAACAATGGCCAGAGATATAAATAGCCCCTTTTTTGACTTTGTTTTTTGGCTAGTGCCATTGTTTGTGTTTGTTTTTTCCTCTGCGGGTATAGAGCGCTGAGTAGGGCGTTGCGGCTTTCTTTTTTGCGCTGTTTTTTTTCTTGTTGGTGTTTTACCTAGCAACGACTGTTTATTTGGGGTTTTAGACATAAAGCAAATCTGGCCTTTTTTCCGTAGGTCTCTATAATTAAATGAGCAAATTTATATACTAAGCTAATTATTATGATAACTTAAAGTTAGCTTATAGCCTACGAGGAATAAAGATGAATACGCAGCTATCAATTTTAATTGTAGATGACGTTAGCACAGTGCGTAGTTTTTTGAGCCAAACGCTCATGCACTTAGGGATAGATAACGTAAAGGAAGCATCTACTGCCTCACAATGTATTAGTGAGTGCCAGGCTGCAAATTATAATATCATTTTTTTAGACATAGAACTGCCGGACGGCGATGGCAAAGATTTGATTGCACAAATCAATGAATTAAGCCCTGAGACAAATGTTGTAATGGTATCTGCGCATTCAGGTATTGAAAATGTTAAGGATGCAATTGATAAAGGCGCTAAAGGATTTGTAGTGAAGCCGTTTACACCTAAAAAAATAGCGGCAATGCTTAAGAAGTTTTATCCAGACTTGGAAAATGTATGACACTAATCTGTTTAAATATTTATGTCGACTGTTATTAAAGTACGAGATTAAATCTTAGATAAAAAAAAACCGGCAAAAGCCGGTTTTTTATATTCAGTCAAAAACAAATTATAGAGCTTTAATCTTAGCTGCTATACGGCTCTTATGACGAGCTGCTTTGTTTTTGTGAATTAGACCCTTAGTTGCGTAACGGTCTAGGATAGGTGTAGCAACAGAAAAAGCTTGCTGTGCAGCTTCTTTATCGCCCGCTTCAATAGCAACAATTACTTTTTTGAAGTAAGTGCGCATCATTGAACGACGGCTTGCGTTGTGCTGACGGTTTTTTTCGCTTGTGATAGCGCGTTTTTTTGCAGACTTGATGTTAGCCAAGGTTTGCTCCTAACAATCTTAAAATAAAGCTTAAATTAAAGGCCGTGGAATATGCCTGTTTCTATCATGGATGTCAATTTAAATTTAACAATCCAAGAAAAACTGCACCATATAACGAGCATCAATTTGCCGCTTTAGCAGTTAATATAGACATTGTAACAAAGCACAGACCCCCAGCCTAGTGCTTTAAAGCGATTTATAAAAAAGACTGTGGCATAATCGCCTATCTTGAGGATTTTTGAGTAGGTTTAAGGTGTCAAAAGGTTTATTTCGCTCTGGTATGATTGTTAGTTGTATGACTATGATATCGCGTATTTTAGGGCTCGTTCGAGATGCTGTCGTTGCCAATTTATTAGGCGCAAGTGCAGCGGCTGATGTTTTTTTATTTGCTAACCGTATTCCTAATTTTTTACGCCGTTTATTTGCAGAAGGTGCCTTCGCACAAGCATTCGTACCTGTGCTAAGTGAAATTAAAGAACAGCAAGGCGACGACAAGGTCAGACTTTTTGTTGCACAAGCAGCAGGCACATTAGGAACCATTTTACTAATTGTCACTATTATAGGTGTTGTTGCTTCCCCTGTTATTGCAGCACTATTTGGTACCGGTTGGTTTATAGATTGGTGGCAAGGCGGACCTAATGCCGAAAAATTTGAACTTGCAAGTTCACTACTTAAACTTACATTCCCTTATTTATTTTTTGTAAGCTTAGTTGCACTTAGTGGTGCGGTTATGAATGTGTATAACCGTTTCGCTGTTGCTGCATTTACACCAGTTTTGCTTAATGTTTCTATTATTACGTGTGCAATTTTTTTACATGATAAATTTTCAGTAGGTGCTTATGCACTTGCCATAGGTGTATTTTTCGGTGGTGTAGTGCAGCTACTATTTCAACTACCGTTCTTGTATCGCGCTAAAATGTTGGCGCGTCCGCGCTGGGCATGGCAAGACGAAAACGTAAAAAAAGTACGAAAACTTATGCTACCGGCTTTGTTTGGTGTCTCTATTAGTCAAATTAATCTGTTGCTAGATACCATGATTGCGTCATTACTGATGACGGGTTCAATTGCGTGGCTTTATTATTCTGACCGCTTAATTGAATTTCCGTTGGGATTATTTGGTATTGGTATTGCGACAGTTATTTTACCGGCGCTTTCTAAACTACATAGCAGTAAAAAAAGTAGCGATTTTCAGCATACTCTCGATTGGGGAGTTCGTTTTGTTATATTTTTAGGCCTACCAGCAATGATAGGTTTAATGATCATCAGTCCACTTATTATTACCGTATTGTTCGACCACGGTGCATTTAAAGAAGACAGTATTGATCATGTCAAAGCTGTAAGCTTAGGCGTAGTCGCATATTCGGTCGGACTTGTAAGCTTTATGCTAATAAAAGTACTCGCTCCTGGTTTTTATGCTCGTCAAGATACAAAAACACCGGTGCGTATTGGTATTATTACCTTAGTACTTAATATGGTGTTTAACATTATGCTGGCTCCTTTCATTGGTTATTTAGGGTTGGCACTTGCTACTTCGTTATCGGCTAGCTGCAATGCATTTTTATTATACAGACAGCTTAAAAAAGAAAATGTATACCAGTTCTCATCAATGAGTATGCGTTTTACACTTAAATGTGTTGTTGCAAGTATTGTTATGGGAGCTGTCACATGGTTTGTGAGCAGTTACTATTATTGGGCTACATGGGCCTTTACGCAGCAAGTAATATTATTAGTAGCGCTAGTGGCTTTGGCTGGTATTAGCTACTTTGCAATGCTATTTGTGATGGGCGTTAGACTAAATACGATAAAAAGTGTAGCAATTACTGAATCAAACTAAAAAAAAGATTATAATCGGCAACTCTGCGGCTTTAATCATTTTTTAGCCGTAATTAATAGCTCGCTAAACAAGGCATTAGGTGGCATGGAGTTAATTAGAGGTATACACAATATTCGCCCACACCATTTTGGTTGTGTGTTAACTATTGGTAATTTTGACGGCGTTCATTTAGGCCACGCAGAAGTATTAAAAGGTTTACTTAGCGATGCTAAAGCGCATAGTTTGCCTAGCACTGTAATGCTGTTTGAACCCCAGCCACAAGAGTTTTTTGCTAAAAACAATGCCCCTGCACGGTTAACGCGCTTACGAGATAAGTTACGTTTATTGAGTGATTTAGGTATTGAGCGAGTTATTTGCATTAGCTTTAATCAGCAATTTGCAAACATGCATGCTGAGCAATTCGTTAATGAGATTTTGATTAAAAAGTTAGGTGTTAAAGCACTTACTGTTGGTGATGATTTTAAGTTTGGAAAGCAACGCCAAGGTAACTTTCACTTACTTACTAGCATGGGTGAGCAAGCGGGCATGGATGTAAAAAGCACCGCGAGCTTTCGTCAATTAAATGCTAGAGTAAGCAGCACTTTAATACGAGATGCTTTAGCATCCGGTGACTTAGGAAGTGCTAAAATAATGCTTGGTCACGATTATGCTATTTCTGGGCGTGTTATACATGGCTGGAAAAGAGGACGTGAACTCGGTTTTAGAACGGCAAATATAGCCCTAAAACGCCAAGTGTGTCCTGTCAACGGAGTGTTTGCAGTGCAAGCAACGATTGCAGGAAAACAGATTTTTGGAGTTGCAAATGTAGGTAATAAACCGACATTTAATGGAACTCGTGCATTATTAGAAGTTCACCTTTTTGATTTTGCACAGGATATTTACGGACAATTTATGCATGTGGAGTTAATAAAAAAACTTCGCGATGAGAAAAAATTCGAGACATTAACACAATTAACGGCGCAAATAGCAACTGATGTTGCTGCCGCTAAGCAGTGTTTTGGTTTAAATCAGGTAGCCGATAGAGACGGAATGTAGGATAAATGAGCGACTATAAACATACTTTGAACTTACCGGAAACACCGTTTCCAATGCGTGGCAATTTGGCACAACGTGAACCAAAAATGCTTAAAGCATGGTATGAGGACGACCTTTATGGTCAAATTCGCAGCGCTAAGAAAGGTAAAAAAACCTTTATTTTGCATGACGGCCCTCCGTATGCAAATGGCGATATCCATTTAGGCCACTCAGTTAATAAGATATTAAAAGATATTATTGTTAAGTCTAAAACATTATCTGACTTTGATTCACCATTAGTTCCAGGTTGGGATTGTCATGGTTTACCAATCGAGTTAATGGTTGAGAAAAAAGTAGGCAAGCCGGGTGTAAAAGTTACTGCGAGTGAGTTTCGTGAAAAATGCCGTGCATACGCTAAAAAACAAGTTGAAGGTCAAAAAGTTGATTTTAAACGTTTAGGCGTATTTGCAGATTGGGATAAGCCATATTTAACAATGAACTTTGACTTTGAAGCGAATGCAATTCGTGTGCTTGGTCGAATTATTGAAAAAGGTCATTTGCATAAAGGCGCCAAGCCTGTGCATTGGTGTACAGACTGTGGCTCTGCATTAGCAGAAGCAGAAGTTGAATACCAAGATAAGCAGTCACCAGCAATTGATGTGCGTTTTACATTTGTTGATCAAGATGCTGTTGTTAGTGCCTTTGATCTGGCTGATGGTCATAAAGGTGAAGGCAGTGTTGGTACTGTTATTTGGACAACAACACCGTGGACGCTTCCTGCAAACCGCGCTGTGGCTGTGCATGCCGATTTAGAGTATGCGTTAGTACAGGTTGAAGATGAAGGCGTACAACAACGCCTAATTTTAGGTTCTGAGCTTGTTAAAGATGCTATGGACCGTTTTGGTTTTAATCATTTTCACGTACTAGGGTATGTAAAAGGTGCAGCGCTTGAAAACTTGCAAGTAGCCCATCCTTTTTATGATTTTAATGTACCAGTGATTGTTGCAGAACACGTAACTACTGATTCAGGTACTGGTGTTGTACATACCGCCCCAGGCCATGGTCAAGAAGATTTCGTGGCAGGCTTAAATTACAACCTTGAAGTGGCTAACCCTGTTGGTGCAAATGGTGTTTATTTACCAGATACCGAACTTTTTGCAGGTCAGCACGTATTTAAGGCGAATGCGAGCGTAATTGAAGTGTTAAAAGAGCGTGGTGCGCTTATGCATCACCATGCGCTTACGCATAGTTACCCACATTGTTGGCGCCACAAAACACCAATCATTTTCCGTGCTACACCGCAGTGGTTTGTAAGTATGGATCAGGCTAACTTACGTCAAGATTCTCTTGCTGAGATTAAAAACACGCAGTGGTTACCAGAGTGGGGCGAAAGCCGTATTTCTAACATGGTTGAAAGCCGCCCAGATTGGTGTATTTCTCGCCAGCGTACTTGGGGCGTTCCTATTGCATTGTTCGTTGATAAAGACACCGGTGCACTTCACCCAAATACACAAGAGTTAATTGCTCAAGCAGCAGAGCTTGTTGAAAAGTCTGGTATACAAGCATGGTACGATTTAGAACCAGCTACTCTACTTGGTGAAGAAGACGCCAAGCAATACATGAAAGTGCAAGATACGCTAGATGTATGGTTTGACTCAGGTGTGTCACACGCTTGTGTAGTAGATGCACGTGAAGACCTGGTTGGTCCAGCTGACTTATACCTTGAAGGTTCTGATCAGCACCGTGGTTGGTTTATGTCATCAATGATGACATCTGTGGCTATTAATGGTCATGCGCCTTACCGCCAAGTATTGACTCATGGTTTTACTGTTGATGAAAACGGCCGCAAAATGTCTAAGTCGTTAGGCAATGTTATTTCACCACAAAATGTGATGAATAAACTAGGTGCTGACATTCTACGTTTGTGGGTGGCTTCTACCGATTACACGGCAGAAATGACTGTGTCGGATGAAATATTTAAACGCTCAGCCGATCGTTACCGCCGTATTCGTAACACCAGCCGTTACTTGCTTGCTAACCTAAATGGTTTTAACCCAGAAACAGATCAAGTAGCTGTTGATGATATGGTTGAGCTTGATAAGTGGATTGTTGGCCGCGCAGCTCAGTTGCAAGACGAGATTTTAGCCGCATACGACAGCTACCAAATGCTATTAGTAACTCAAAAGCTAATGAACTTCTGTACGGGTGAGCTTGGCTCGTTCTATTTAGATGTTATTAAAGATCGTCAATATACAGCTAAGAGTGATAGCCATGCACGTCGTTCTTGTCAAACTGCGCTTTATCATATCGCAGAAGCAATGACGCGTTGGATGGCACCTATTATGAGCTTTACCGCACAAGAAATTTGGGAAGCGTTACCGGGTGAGCGTAGTGACTACGTATTTACATCAGTTTGGTACGATGGCTTACAAGCGCCAACAAATAGCCAATTTAGTAACGATGATTGGTTAGAGATTTTAACTGTACGTGACGAAGTAAACCGCTTATTAGAAGCTGCACGTAAAGAAGAAGTAATTGGTGCAACACTTCAAGCAACGGTGAATTTATTTACGGGTAAAGAGCTTGCCGCTAAATTAAACGCGCTTGGAGATGAACTGCGTTTTGTATTGTTAACATCAGCCGTGAATGTTACTGAAGTTGATAGCCAGCCTGCAGATACACAAGCTACCGAGATTGAAGGTTTGTTCATTAGCGTTGCTGCAACAGATGCTGCTAAATGTGAGCGTTGTTGGCATTACAGCGAAGATGTAGGTGTTGAGCCTGCTCATCCTGAAATTTGTGGTCGTTGTGTAAGTAATGTTGACGGCGAAGGTGAAAAGCGTCAATTCGCTTAGGAGTTATTCTTAGTGAGCAAACTAGCCCAAAAAAGTGGTTTAGTGTGGCTTTGGTTGAGTCTATTACTTTTAGTAATAGACTTTGCCAGTAAAACACTTGTTGTAGGGACTATGGCTTATCAAGAGTCTATAAACTTACTCCCTGTTTTTAGTATTACTTATGTACATAACTATGGTGCGGCTTATAGCTTTTTAAGTGAAGCGGGTGGTTGGCAGCGTTGGTTTTTAAGTGCAATTGCCGTTGCTATTAGTACCTTGCTTGTATGGTGGCTAAAACGCTTACCTGCTACAAATAAAGTACTATGCGGTGCTTATGCATTGGTACTTGCTGGCGCTATTGGTAATTTATACGATCGTATTGCGTATGGTTATGTAATCGACTTTATTCACGTTTTTTATAAAGACTCACATTTTCCTGTATTCAATATTGCCGATTGCGCTATTTGTATTGGCGCAGCATTATTGTTATTTGACGCCTTCACCGGCGAGAGTCCAAAGGAGCATAAAGCATGAGCCAAGCTGTAATTGGTGAAAACTCGCAAGTTATTTTCCATTTTTCTATTAAATTAGAAGATGGCTCTGCCGCTGATTCTACCAAGGTGCACAACAAACCTGCTAAATTAACAATGGGTGATGGCAGCTTAACGGCAAACTTCGAAAAGTGTTTATTAGGGCTAACTGCAGGCGAAAGTAAAACGTTTGAATTAGAACCTGAAGATGCTTTTGGTCAGCCAAACCCAGATAATATTTACTACGTTGACCGTAGTAAGTTTGGTCCAGAAACACCAGCTAAGGTAGGTGCAATTATTGCGTTTACTCAACCTGATGGCACTGAGCTTCCTGGTTTAGTCCGCGAAGTGCAAGGTGAGTCGGTAACGATTGATTTTAATCACCCTTTATCTGGCCAGCGTTTAACGTTTGAAGTTGATATTATTGAGGTGGAAGGTTAATGGAAATATTACTAGCTAATCCTCGCGGCTTTTGCGCTGGTGTTGACCGTGCTATTAGTATTGTTGAGCGCGCTTTAGATATTTTTGAAAAGCCAATTTATGTTCGCCACGAAGTAGTACATAACCGCTATGTGGTTGATGGACTAAAAAGCCGTGGTGCGGTATTTGTTGAAGAGCTTGATCAAGTACCTGACGACAGTATTGTTATTTTTAGCGCACATGGCGTATCGCAAGCGGTTCGCAGCGAGGCTAAACGTCGTGATTTAAAAGTATTTGATGCAACGTGTCCGCTTGTAACTAAAGTGCATATGGAAGTTACACGTGCGAGTCGCAAAGGTATTGAGTGTATTTTAATTGGACATCATGGTCACCCTGAAGTAGAGGGAACAATGGGACAATATGATAACTCAGACGGTGGTATTTATCTTGTTGAAACCGTTGATGATGTTGTTGCACTTAATGTAAAAAATGCTGAAAATCTTTTTTACTGTAGTCAAACGACTTTATCAGTTGATGATACTGCTGATGTTATTGATGCACTACGCAATAAGTTTCCATCAATTGACGGACCTCGTAAAGATGATATTTGTTATGCAACGCAAAATCGTCAGGATGCTGTTCGTGACTTAGCTGACAAAGTTGATGTGCTATTAGTTGTTGGCGCTAAAAACAGCTCTAACTCTAATCGCTTACGTGAACTTGCAGATAAAATGGGCACTGTTGCTTATTTAATTGATGATGCAACTGATGTGCAAGAGCAGTGGGTTTCAGGTTCTAAATCAGTGGGTGTAACTGCGGGTGCATCTGCGCCAGAAGTACTTGTACAACAAGTTATAAGCCGATTAAAAGATCTTGGTGGTACGCAGGTTGTTGAAAACCCAGGCGAAGAAGAGAATATCGTATTTGCTGTTCCTGTAGAGCTACGTTAATTTAAAATTTAGATTATAGGAGAGTCGTTATGAGCAAGTCACTAAAAGATGATGGTTTGCTTTTTTCGGCTCTTTTTAATGAGCGAGGCGTACTAGCTTCGCTTATTGTTTCTCAAGTTATTGCTATTGTTTTAGCCTTTGCACCCAATGTAGAAGGCGATATTTGGCTTCGACTTGGGATCATTAGTTTGTTTATTCATTTAATTGTTTTAGTCGGTACCTCTTCTTTATATTTTTGTAGATTTTTCTTACAAACGCGCACTCAAACTTTTCAGTTAAGTTTGTTTTTTATCTTTTTTTTATTATCTACGTGCATTTTTAGTATTTTATTTTCCCATTTTGCTTTTGATATAGATGATACAGATAACTTAATTTATTTCACACTTCGCAATTGCATTATAGTGGCTTTGCTGGCGGCTTTATTCGTCCAATTTTTATTAATTCATTTTGAAAAAGAGCAGCAAACTAAAGCGCTTTCTCGAGCTGAACTTGATGCCTTGCAAGCTAGAATACGTCCTCATTTTTTATATAATAGTTTAAACACTGCTGCAGAGCTTACTCATCATGATGCCGATGCGGCAGAGCAGGCTATTTTAGCATTAGCCGCCTTATCGCAGGCTGCAATGCACTCAGGAAAAAATGTATCTCTTGACGATGAAATAACGCTGAGTAAGCAATATATAGCACTTGAAACATGGCGTTTCGGTAATCGCTTAAGAGTTAATTGGCAAATACCCAATGAACTACCTGCATTGAGCATTCCTTGTTTAACCCTGCAGCCATTAATTGAAAATGCAGTATGCCACGGTGTTGAAACAAGTGAGCGTGGTGCAGAAATAAAAGTAGAGCTACATATTACTACCGGCTATATAACCATGATTGTTTCTAACCCAATAACAATTTCTAATGCTCAAACTAGGCCTAATAACGGCATGGCGCTTGAAAATATCCGCCAGCGATTAAATATTTATTATAAAAATAAAGCGCAGCTAACAATTACTAATAAAAATGATGTGTTTAGGGTCAAGGTCGTGATCC
Organism: Pseudoalteromonas sp. SR43-7; assembly: GCF_014163785.1. Taxonomy (NCBI): domain Bacteria; kingdom Pseudomonadati; phylum Pseudomonadota; class Gammaproteobacteria; order Alteromonadales; family Pseudoalteromonadaceae; genus Pseudoalteromonas; species Pseudoalteromonas sp. SR43-7. Next base: position 275,921 of record NZ_JACJDY010000001.1, read on the forward strand.
CTAAGCTTATTGAGGGTAGTGTATGAACGTACTCATTGTTGACGATGAACCTCTTGCGAGATCGCGCTTAATTCGTTTGTTGGCTCATGATAAAAGTATAGTTGTACAAGGCGAGGCAAGTAATGGTAATGAAGCCCTAGTACTTGCTAAAAAGCAAACGCCGGATCTGATTTTTTTAGATGTTGATATGCCTGGTATGAATGGTTTGCAAGTTGCTAATGAGCTCAATAGTTTAACTCTACCTCCTGCTATTGTTTTTATAACTGCTCACCCTGAGCATGCCTTCGATGCTTTACAATTAAGCGCTGCAGGCTATTTAGTTAAACCTATTTCAGAGCAATCATTGCAAAAGGTGCTTAAGCAAGTTGGGCGCTTAAATAAAGTACATATTCAAAAACAACAAAATGCAAAAATCTCTTATCAGCTCGCTGGTACTCTACGCAGTGTTGATATAAATGATGTTTTGTATTTTAGTGCCGAAGAAAAGTATACCAAAATGATATTCTGTGGTGGAGAAGCTTTACTTGAACAAAGTCTAAAACAATTAGAGTTACAATATCCTACACATATTTTGCGAATTCATCGCAATACATTGGTTAATAAACAAAAAGTAATTGCTTTGCATTCAAAAGCGAATGGCAATCATATGATTGAGCTACAAGGGGGCTGTGAGCTATTGCCAGTGAGCCGCCGTGAGCTTAAATTAGTTAAAAATTCGCTTTAGGCTTACCTTGCAATTAACTCCCCCCTGATTTAAATACATTTGAGCTTTAATTATCAACGGTGTTATTGAATAAACAGATTTAATTAACCGTTTATCAACAAATATAACCGCTTGTCTTAGTCCTCATTGATTCCTCAAATAAATAACATAAACTTATAATCAGATAATTTTTATTTGGTTTTATTATGCAATCACCTCACATAAAAGTGCAAAGAGGCTTCACTCTGATTGAAGTGCTAATTGCATTTATTATTCTTAGTTTTGGCCTTCTAGGCGCAGTTGCTTTGCAAGCAAAAGCAAAGCAAGCAAGCTTTGATTCTATGCAGCGTGCTGCTGCAGTTGCACTTGGTAATGATATTGTGCAGCGTATCCGTGCTAACGATACCCCGCAAATAGCCGGACTGTACACACAGACATTTGATAGTGAAACTGCTACTACAACCTCGCAGGCGTGCTTTACAAACACTTGTAGCGCAGCGCAAGTTGCGGCGTTAGATCTTGAGCAGTGGAAAAGAGCTATAAGAGCTCGAGAAAATACGGGAACTTTAGATGGTGCTACCGTATGTATTGCACCTACCGCAGTTGCTGGTTCGGGTGGTAAAGCATTTAATTTAGAAGTAATTGTTTCGTGGCAAGGTCGACAAGAGTTCAATGCAAATGATGCTACTGGCGCTATAAAGTGTGGAACGGCTGACAAAAAGCGCCGCTTAGTTGTTTTAACTAGTTATATTTACCTTAGGAGCTAACATGAAGCAAAAAGGTTTTACACTTGTAGAAATGATGATTTCATTATTTATTGGTGGATTAATACTAGGTGGCGTTATGTTTACCTATATAGGAATGAAAGTAACCACTAAAGATACGATGACTATTGGTGAGCTTCAAGAATCAGGGCGCCTTGCAATTAACATTATGCAACGTGATATTGAACAAATTGGCTTTTGGGGAACTTATTATGACGATTCGTTCACCGCAATAAACACAGATACACTAGCAAACCCTGGAACAGACTGCTTTGAAGGATTAAATAATGGGAGTTTCCCTGATTTTGCTACAGCTAGTAATTTTAGAACTATTTACGCAAAGGTTGCAGGCGAATCAAAAGAGCTTAACTGTCTAAATAATCCGATTAAAAGCACTGACATTATTCAATTAAAATTTTTACAAGGCAAGAGTTTAACAGTTAATGCAGTAACTAATGAGACTCAGGCCGATGAAAACTACTTTGTAGCTGAGCAAGAGAAAGCTCAATTTTTCCGTGGAACGGTTAACGCTGCTTCTCTTAATGTTAATGCAACTGTTTGGCCTTATAGCCATCATGTTTATTATCTATCAGAACAAACTTATAAAGTTAATAATAAGAATTTAACTGTACCTGCATTAATGAGAAAGCGCCTTGTTGGTGGAAATATCAACACAGAAACTATTATGGAAGGTGTTGAGAATATGCGGTTTGTTTTTGGTCTTGATACTAACAGTGATAATCGCGTAGATACCTACCGAAGTATTCAAGATATGAAGCATACAGATTGGGAAAATCGTAAAGGTATTTTAACTGTTCAGGTTTTTTTATTAATACGCGCATTGCAGCCAGACCCAGGAGTTAAAATTAAAAACCAAACTTACACATTAGGTGAAGATGAAGACAAGCGTGAATTGAAATTTACCGATAGTTTCAGACGCACAGTGTTTACCACGACTATTCGATTAAATAATGTTGGATCAAATTTATGGCGTATTTAAAACAATTACAAAAAAAACAGCAAGGTGTAGTTCTAATTACAGCTTTAATAATGGTTATTGCAGTGACCGGTATTGCTGTGACACTTATGAGCAGTAGTAGTATTGATATTAAAATTACCAATGCAGCACAAGAGCGCGAAGTAGCCGAAAATGAACTCATTGGTGAAGTGCAACGCATGATCTCTGATGAGGCAAATCAAGGCGCTGATAATCATTTCTTCCTGACTCCCGATGAAGTAACTGCAATCGCGGATGGTGATGACAAAGGTATGGTGATTGCAAATCATGCAGATATGCAAAGCAAAATGACTAACCTGAACAAGGGGGAGCTAGATTTAGAATGCCCTCGACGCTTTAATTTTACAGCAGGTATATCGTGCAATATGTTACAGGTCGCCACTACGATAGAATATGGTTCTAAAAGTAAGCATGAACTAACTATTGTTACAGGTATAGCACAAGAAATGGCCAGCGTAAGCAAGGGGATTTAAGATGAAATTTAAATTAAACAAAGTGTTAGCCTCTTTGCTTGGCTTAACAATAAGTATGTCGGTATTTGCAGAGGATATTGAGCTTTATGTAAATCATGATGTAGAGACAGACGAAAATCCAAGAGTGTTAATGATATTTGATACTTCAGGAAGTATGGCTTGGGATGTTGTAGATGGAGGCAGGTGTTATCGTCGTTATCAAAATGGACAGTTCTATGAATCTGATTGTTTTAAAAGTCAGACTTACTTTAATTACACACAGCAGTGTTACAAGTCTGTAAATGGATATGCACAAGCTATTTGTGAAGATAGCCGATTATTAGTAGCAAAAAACGCCGTTAGCCAACTAGTTACTGATAATGATGATATTGATTTTGGTTTAATGAGATTTAGAGAAAGTTCAGGTGGCTATGTATTAGCAAGGCTTGGTTCTAACAAAAATACCTTACTTAATGAAATTGATGATTTGCCTGCAAGTGGAGCAACTCCCTTAACAGAAACCTTATGGGAGGCGTATAGATATATTACTGGGCAAAGTCTTTACTATGGTTATGGTATTAACAATAGAGATAAAGCAGCTGATGCTAATGGAACTTATAAGTCACCATTTAAAAAGGAGTCAGGAGATCCTCTCAGGTGCGATAACTCAATTAATATTATTTTGATGACTGATGGAGATCCCACTAACGATGATGGCCGTGATGATCAGATTAAAAGTGTACATAATAATTTATTTAATGATTCAATCCCTTTTGTGAGTGGTGATTATTCTAATAGCTATTTAGTTGCTCTATCAAAAATAATACATGGAACAAATAATACAAAAGTAGATTTATACTCTGAGACAAGCGATGTGCTAGATACGGGTAGAGTTTTTACCATTGGCTTTGGCACAGGAATGAGTGATGGCGGTATTGACTTACTAGAGAAAGCGGCATCGGTTGGTGGAGGGCAGTACTTAGAGGCGCGAACTTCAGAGGCTTTATCAGAGGCATTAAAAAATACGATTTCAAGAATCAGAGAAGTAAATGATAGTTTTTCATCACCTTCAGTTGCAAGTAATAATGTAGATCAAACTCGTAGTCGAGATGCTGTTTATTTTGCCATGTTTTACCCAGAAACAGGTGCTCGTTGGCGTGGAAACCTAAAAAAGCTGAAAGTATCAGGGAGTCAAATTGTTGACTCAAAAGGATTATCGGCACTTGATGAAAATGGCTTGATTGACGAAAATGCAGAAACATTTTGGTTGCCAAGCGGGGAGCCAGCTGATGGTAACTTAGTTGCACAAGGTGGTGTAAATCTTCATTTAACTACATTAGATTCAGATAGCCGTAATTTATACACTGACAATCAAGGAGCAATAGTAAATTTTAATACCTCAGTTGTCAGTGATATTCTTAATTTAGTCGATAATAATCCTCTGAGCTTATCGAGCGATGATATTAAATGGGCGATGGGTGTTGATGTTGATGATGATGATGCTGATGGGTCTAACGTTGACCAGCGTCAAGATATTTTTGGTGATCCTCTGCATTCTAAACCTGTCGCAATCGATTATGGTAATGATGATATTCGAGTTTTAATAGGAACTAATGCAGGCTTTTTGCATATGTTCAAGGATTCTGATGATAGCGTAAGTGAAAGTTGGGCATTTATACCGTCTGCTTTATACGACATTATTGAACCTCTACGTAAAAATCAGGCCGATACGAAAGTATATGGTATGGATGGCCCTATTAGTATTTATTTTGATAATAAAAACTTAAATAGTGATGGTTTAAACGACGGTATTATTGATGCGAGTGGCGACGATAGAGTGTGGGCTTTTGCAGGAATGCGTCGCGGTGGTAAAAATTATTACGGACTTGATATAACAAACCCAAACATACCAAAAAAATTATGGGACGCACCAATAGAGGGCGGAAAAGGCGATTTTAAAGAGCTTGCGCAAACATGGTCAAAGCCACAAATAGCCTATATTAAAGCATTTGGTGATAAGCCTTTATTAATTTTTGGTGCTGGATACGATACAAATAAAGATGCAGCTATTCGTAGTGAGGATAATATAGGGCGAGGTATTTATATTGTTGAAGCCGAAACAGGTAAAAGAGTATGGGCATTAACACCCGATATTAATGGCTTTAAAGGTAAGCATAGCATTGCTGCAGATGTTACCACGCTTGACTCGGATTATGATGGGTATATAGACCGAATTTATGCGGCAGATACTGGTGGAGATATTTGGCGTATAGATATGCCAGGCACTAGTACTAGCGAATTTAGTCACTTTAAATTAGCTGAACTTGGCAGTAATAAAGCAACTGAAGACCGACGCTTTTTTTACAAACCACTCGTTGCACGAACTATTTATAGTAAAGTAAGCGAGACAACAATTGATGGTAGTACCGTTATAACACGCTTAGATACGCCGTATGATGCAATAGTTATTGGTAGTGGTAACCGCTCAAAACCAACCGGTACCAATGAGAAAGATCAACTGTTTATGATCAGAGATGAAAATACAGTTACTAAATCGTATAAAACGAATGCACCAGATACTATTGTACCTGCCGATTTGATGCAAATGAATTCAGACCCATTTGGTAATGCTCTAGATGACGTTGATGATTTTGTTGACTTAGAAGTCGACTTGGCTAAATTTAATGGCTGGAGATATGAGTTAGGAACGGGTGAAAAATCACTAGCTGCTGCTACAGTTGTTGGCGGTGTTGCTTATTTTACAAGTTTCACACCTGCATCAGATACATCGACTGAAAACCAATGTTCATTAAGTGGTGGTGGAGGTTCTTTATACGCTTTTCACTTACATTACGGTACTAAAGTGTATGACGAGCTTAAATTTACAACCAGCTACGATGTACCAGATACACCTCAGTTATACTTTGGTGAAGGCGCTTCATGTGTAGATGGTAATGGCGATGGTAAATGTGATGACGACCCAACAGTTGACGTAATACAAGAAAGTCAGTTTTATTTAATTGGCCCTGGTATTAAAGGTGAAAATGCGGAAAATCCAATGAAACCTGTAGAAATAAAAGGTCCTGGTTTAACTGTTGTCGATGGTAAAGTTGTATTGGTTAATGACAATGCAGTAGGGTTTGGCTTCAAAACCCAACAAACATATATCTATAAACGTGAAGAAAATGACGAAGTTAATAATTAAGGAAATTAAATGAAGAAACAATACGGGTTTACCTTAATTGAGCTGATGATAGCTGTTGCTATCGTCGGCATACTCGCTTCAATTGCGCTGCCTAACTATACTGAATATGTAAAGCGTGCTTCGCGCGCTGAAGCGGCTGCAGCATTGCTAGATGCTGCAAATAAGGAGGAGCAGTATTTTGTCGATAATAGGGAATATACAGAGACATTTACTGATTTAGGATTGCAAAGTAAGACCGAAAATGGTCACTTTGAGCTATCTATAAAGGTAGTCGATAGCAATACCTTCACTATTACAGCTAAGCCTATAGATGGTCCTGTAAAGGGGGATAATGACTGTAAAGAGCTTACAATTACTGACACAGGTCTTAAAGGTGCAAAAGGAAGTAAAGGTAACTCTGATATTGATTATTGTTGGGGTCGATAATAGCCTAGATTACTTCTTTTGACACTTATCAGTTGATTTGATGCGAATTCTACCCGTTTGACTTACAGATAAAGCCAATCCTTCGAGATTGGCTTTATTGCTATTGGGACAATATATAAAAGTCCCATTTTGAAAGCCATTTAAAGAACCATCTGGACGAAACGTAATGGCGTTGCGCGGATACTCTAAAGTATCAGCGTCATGAGCATCCTCGAAAGTGCTTAAGAGTAACTCATCATCATCTAGAGTCGTTGATTTATCTTTGTCGATAAAGAGTGACATTTGACCATCCCACTCGTCCTTTGTACATTGACTGCCTTTTAGTGCGCAAAGTGTGACGTAAGTCCCATTTTCAATTGCGTAAAGGCGGCCATAATTTATATTTCGGTGTAGCAGATTCACATGGTTATCTAATCGGTTTTTAGCCAAGAAATCTGGATAAAACCACATCGACAATTGACTGATAATACTGACAACAGCCATCGATACCATTAATTCAAGAAGTGTCACTCCCTTGTTTTTTGATATTGATAATCTCATCCTTGAAGACCTGAGTTAATAAATGATTAACTGAGTCTAGTAAATGATACAAATATGACAAGATGAATTTGTATGTTTTTTAACCGCAAGTCTGAGCTGTATCACCAGTATAAAAAGAAGTACCAGATTGAGATACTGTTAAAGCTTTATTATTTTCACTGCCATTATTAGGACAAAATACAAAATCACCGGGTTTCGTTGTTATTCGACCACTGGTATTAAATCGTAATCTCCTATCATTACCAGTATATTTTATTTTGTCATTAAGGCTTATTTTTTCCATGACACGTAGTAAAGAGTCTGTAGAGCTGTTGTATTGACCACTATTATCACCATCAATGAATACAATGATAATTTTATTTCTGTCCCATCGATTACGACATTGCATTGTATCATTTTGATTTTTTACTTCACCATGCTGCGCGGCGCATATAACGACTATTTCATCTGTACTCGCTGCTTGAGAGCGTGCGTAGCTAATATTTCTTTTTAATTCCAACAAAAAATTCTCAGCTCTATTTTCTTCTAGCATATCGCTGCTATTCCAAATCGCAATTGATGCAATAATGCCAACGATAGCAACGGTTACCATGAGTTCTAAAAGGGTGAACCCGTTTTGTTTGTTTTTCATATTAATCTCATTTACTGCTAGTCATTTAAGTATAGCTATTTTTATATAATAAATTATACCATGATCGGTTGTTTTATCACCGTAATTCAATTGCTTTGTTTGCTATGAACACTATGATTGTCTAAAATCGAGGCAACTGGAGCTTTCAAAAGTAATCAATATGAAAAAAATAGAAGCAATTATTAAACCTTTTAAGTTAGATGATGTGCGTGAAGCGTTGTCTGATGTAGGTATTACGGGGATGACGGTAAGCGAAGTTAAAGGCTTTGGGCGTCAAAAAGGTCACACTGAGCTATATCGTGGCGCAGAGTATATGGTAGATTTTTTACCTAAAGTAAAACTTGATATTGTATTGACTGATGAAGATGTAGACCGTGCAATTGAAGTTATTGTAAAAACGGCGCAAACAGGAAAAATCGGTGATGGTAAAATATTTGTCACAGATGTTGAGCGTGTAATACGTATTCGTACTGCAGAGGAAGATGAAGAAGCGATTTAAGCTTGTTTTTCTATGTAGTAAAAAGGCGCTTAGTAAGCGCCTTTTTTATTTATTTAGTTCTTTTATTTAGTTTTCGTGTTTGCTTTGCGTGCTCACTAAGCTCAGTTAAACCTAATTGGTCGTAACTTTTTTCCATCATTTCAAGCGCGGGATCTAAGTAACTGCTTTGTGAATAATGCTCAACAACAAACTTACCTCTATTAGCAGCAGCTAAATAAGCTTCACGTTCGTAATAGTAAGTTGCTACTTTTAATTCATAACGTGCCATACGGTTTAAAAGCCAAACTAAACGACGCTTAGCTTCAGGCGCGTAATCACTTTTAGGAAAACGTTTTACTAATGTCGATAAATCTGTAAATGCAACACGAGTACGGTTAGCATCACGGTCGGCTCTATCTACACCAAAGTACTCTTGGAACGCATTTTTATCTGCTTTAATGTTTACTAAACCACGCATGTAATACATGTAGTCTAAATCTTTATGATTTGGGTTTAAGCGAATAAAGCGGTCAATGGTTGCAAGTGCTTGTTCAGTATTACCTGATTGATAATGTGCATAGACTAAGTCCATTTGTACTTGCTTAGAGAATGGGCCAAACGGGTAGCGAGAGTCTATTGCACTCAAAAGTTCAATTGCACGAGCATATAAACCAGAATCTAGCGTTTCTTTTGCATCTTCATATAAAGCGTGTGCAGACTTATTCGGTACACGTTGAATGTCTTCTTGGTCTGGAGCAGACGAACAAGCGCCTAAACTAAGTACAGAAACTGAAAAAACAATGGCAAATGCACGTTTCCCTATTTTATTTATCATTTTATTTGTTACCTTCGATGTCTTCGGCTAGGCCAAGTCGGTAAAACCGAGTAAACTATGCGTATTATATTATGCTTTTATTAAAAGCGATTCTAACCCAGTCGAGCAAAGCTTGCACTGGTAAATTGGGTAAAGTTACTAATGTCAGAGCAAATTTCTCTTCAAGCCGACGTTCCAACCGAATTAGGTGGTAAACGTCTAGACCAAGTATTAGCACAATTGTTCCCTGATTATTCACGTTCTCGTATAAAAACGTGGATTTTGGATGATAAAATCACTGTAGACGGTGAAATTTTCAACACTCCACGCGAAAAACTACTAGGCGGTGAAGTTGTAAGTGTTGAAACAACAATTGAAGCACCACGCGAATACGAAGCACAAGATATCAAATTAAACATTGTTTATGAAGACGATGATATTTTGGTAATTAATAAACCAATGGGCCTAGTGGTTCATCCTGGTGCGGGTAACCCTAATGGAACAGTGCTAAACGCATTGCTACATTACTACCCTGAAATAATTAACGTGCCTCGCGCAGGTATTGTGCATCGTTTAGATAAAGACACGACCGGTTTAATGGTTGTAGCTAAAACGATTCAGGCCCAAACGCATTTGGTAAAAGCACTACAAAAGCGCGAAAATTTCACTCGTGAATATGAAGCACTGTGTAATGGCACCATGACTGCTGGTGGTATGGTTGAAAAAGCAATTGGCCGCCATCCTACGCAGCGTACGCATATGGCCGTACATGAAATGGGTAAGCCGGCAATTACACATTACCGTGTTGCTGAAAAATTTCGTGCTCATACTCGTTTACGTTTGCGTTTAGAAACAGGTCGTACTCACCAAATTCGTGTGCATATGGCACATTTAAATCATCCGCTAATTGGCGATCAATCTTATGGCGGCCGTCCGCGTCCACCTAAAGGTGCAACACCTGAGTTATTTGAGTTACTCCGTAGCTTTAGACGCCAAGCACTGCATGCTGTAAAATTAAGTATTGCGCACCCAATCACCGGTGAAATGATGACATGGCAAGCTCCTATCCCTGACGATATGGTTGCTATGACACATGCACTACGTGAAGATACTAAAGCTAATCCTGATATCGATAGATAATGCACTTATTGTCAGCGACATGGCAAAACCTTCATAAAGTAGGAACGTTAAGTACTACTTGTGGAGGTGGTGTTTCAAAAACCCCATTTAAAAGTTTTAATTTGGGATACCATGTTGGTGATAATAAAAGTGATGTATCAAAAAACCGCTCACTATTAACCAAGCTCTTACCTAAACCTGCCGTGTGGCTAAATCAAGTTCATAGCTCTGATGTTGTTATTGTTGATGAATATTTTGACTCTAAAAAGTTACATAATGCTGATGCGCTTTATACTCAGTTATTAAACCAACCTTTGGCTATAATGACTGCCGATTGCTTACCTATTTTATTAGTGAGTGATGATGAGAATGAAGTTGCAGCTATACATGGTGGCTGGCGAGGGCTTGAGCAGGGAATTATTAAAAATACTTTAGAATGTTTTAGCTCAAAGTATGAAAATATAAATGCTTGGCTAGGGCCTGCAATTGGGCCAACTCAATTTGAGGTTGGGGCTGAAGTGCTTGAGTTATTTCAAAAAAGGTCTTCTTCATTTGTTCAAGCATTTACACCACAAGCTAATGGCAAATATCTTGCTGATATTTATGGCATTGCGCGTACTTTACTTACCCAGCAAGGCGTTAAAAATATTACAGGCGGCGACTATTGTACAGTCTCTCAAAGTGACTTATTTTTTTCTTACCGGCGAGATGGACAAACCGGACGCATGGCAAGTTTGATCTGGCGCAAGTAATTAGCACCTTTAGCTATTATATTTCTCTCTATACCTTGAACAAACACCTAAACATACCCATTAATTAAGCAATTAGATTATTTAATAGGTAACACCATGCGTTTAGATAGATTTACAAGTAAATTTCAATCTGCGCTTTCTGATGCGCAATCGCTAGCCCTTGGCCGCGATCATCAATTTATTGAACCCGTACATTTAATGTATTCATTACTGCAGCAAAGCGGCTCCAGTGTGCGCGCGTTATTTGCACAAACGGGGGTTAGCGCAGATGAACTTAACACCAAGCTTTCTCAAGAAATAGAAAAACTATTTAAAGTAGAAGGCGTAGGTGGCGACGTACAGCTATCAAATAATATGGCTTCACTTATTAACCTATGTGACAAGTATGCACAAAAACGCAAAGACAAATACATTTCAAGTGAATTGTTTGTACTGGCAGCATGCGACGATAAAGGTCCACTTGGCGATATATTCAGATCGTTAAATATTACCTCCACTAAAATTGAAACAGCGATTAAAGCGATTCGTGGTGGTCAAAAAGTTGATGACCCAAATGCCGAAGAAACACGCCAAGCGCTTGAAAAGTACACGATTGATCTAACTGAGCGAGCGGAGCAAGGTAAGCTTGACCCTGTTATTGGTCGTGATGACGAAATTCGCCGCACGATTCAAGTACTACAACGCCGTACTAAAAATAACCCTGTATTAATCGGTGAGCCAGGTGTTGGTAAAACAGCAATAGCAGAAGGTTTAGCACAGCGTATTATTAATGGTGAAGTACCTGAAGGATTAAAAAACAAACGTGTTTTATCGCTTGATTTAGGAGCACTAGTTGCAGGCGCTAAATATCGCGGTGAATTTGAAGAGCGTTTAAAATCAGTGTTAAACGAATTGGCTAAAGAAGAAGGCCAAGTCATTTTATTTATTGATGAAATACACACTATTGTGGGTGCAGGCAAAAGTGATGGCGCAATGGATGCGGGTAATATGCTAAAACCTGCTTTAGCACGCGGTGAGTTACACTGTGTTGGCGCAACCACGCTTGATGAATACCGTAAATATATAGAGAAAGACGCAGCACTTGAGCGTCGATTCCAAAAGGTACTCATTGAAGAGCCGTCGGTTGAAGATACCATTGCAATATTGCGTGGCTTAAAAGAGCGATATGAGCTACATCATTCAGTAGAAATTACTGATCCCGCGATTGTTGCTGCGGCGCAGTTATCTCACCGCTACATTAGCGATCGTCAGTTACCAGATAAAGCAATTGATTTAATAGACGAAGCTGGATCTTCGATTCGATTACAAATTGATTCAAAACCAGAGTCGTTAGATAAGCTTGAGCGTCGTATTATCCAATTAAAATTAGAAGATAATGCACTTGCTAAAGAAAAAGATGAGGCGAGTCAAAAACGTCGCACCGAAATGCAAGAGTTGATCACCGACCTTGATGGGCAATATCGTGAGCTAGACGAAATTTGGAATGCTGAAAAAGCATCGCTTCAAGGTACACAAGTAATTAAAGCCGAGCTTGAACAAGCAAGATTAGATTTAGATGTAGCGCGAAGAGCAAGTGATTTACAGCGTATGTCAGAGCTGCAATATGGGCGAATTCCAGAGCTTGAACGAAAACTTGATTTAGCCTCACAAGCCGAAATGCAAGAAATGACCCTGCTTAAAAACCAAGTAGGTGAGGATGAAATTGCTGAAATTTTATCTCGCTGGACAGGTATTCCTGTTGCAAGAATGCTACAAGGTGAGCGTGAAAAGCTGCTGCAAATGGAAGATAAGTTACACAGTAAAGTAATAGGGCAAGATGAAGCGGTCGTTGCTGTTGCTAACGCAATAAGACGCTCACGTGCAGGACTTGCAGATCCTAATCGCCCAATTGGTTCTTTCTTGTTTTTAGGTCCAACAGGTGTGGGTAAAACCGAGCTTACAAAAGCACTGGCTGGTTTTATGTTTGATACCGAAGATGCCATGGTGCGTATCGACATGTCTGAGTTTATGGAAAAGCACTCAGTTGCCCGCCTAGTGGGCGCACCTCCAGGTTATGTGGGTTATGAAGAGGGCGGTTATTTAACCGAAGCCGTTCGTCGTAAGCCATACTCGGTAATATTGCTTGATGAGATTGAAAAAGCACATCCTGATGTATTCAATATTTTACTTCAAGTACTTGATGATGGACGCTTAACTGATGGGCAAGGCCGCACGGTTGATTTTAAAAATACCGTCATTATCATGACATCAAATTTAGGCTCAGATATTATCCAAGAACAAGCGGGTAATAATGACTATACGACCCTTAAAGCTAAAGTAATGGAAGTATTGATTAATGAGTTTAGACCTGAATTTATTAACCGTATTGACGAGACTGTTGTATTCCACCCGTTAGCAAACGAGCATATAAAAGAAATAGCTGATATTCAGTTAATGAAATTACGTGAGCGTTTAACAGATATGGGGTATCTGCTTGAAATAAGCGATGCTGCACTTGAGCGAATTGCAGCAAGTGGGTTTGATCCTGTGTACGGTGCACGCCCGCTTAAGCGTGCTATTCAGCAAACGATTGAAAATCCGCTAGCACAAAAGCTACTTAATGGGGACTACATACCAGGTAGCGTGATTGTTATTGATGCAAATGACGACTCTTTGGTATTTACCAAACGCTGATTGTAAATAATTAAACTCTAAAGCCGCTAAAATAGCGGCTTTTTTATGTTTGTTAAACTTTAAAGGTTAGTAATAAATCGTTCACTCTACGTGAGCCTTCAACAAGCTCAGCTGCACCATTTGCCACATTAAAGCTTAAACTTAAGTTGTTATCGCCAAAGTCTTTAATTTGCGAAACATTATTACTAATGTCGTTACTAACCATTTGTTGCTCTTCTGCAGCGGATGATATTTGTATTGCCAAGTGAGATATTTCACTGATTTGGATAAAAATACCCTCTAATTCAACTTGGGTTTTATCGGTTGTCAAAACACAGTTATCGGCTTGTGCTTTAGTGCTTTGCATTACTTTGGACCAGCTAAATAAAGTGTCTTGTATTTCTTTAATAGAACTATGGATTTGTGTCGTAGCATTTTGAGTGCGTGACGAAAGAGTCCTTACCTCATCGGCGACTACTGCAAAGCCTCGACCATGTTCTCCCGCTCTAGCTGCTTCAATCGCTGCATTAAGAGCAAGTAAGTTAGTTTGATCGGCAATTCCCTCTATTTCACTCATTACCTTACCAATTTTATCTGCTTCAGAGGCTAAGCTGGTGGCTGTATTTGCGGCTTGTTCTACTTGAGAAGCTAAGTCAGATACCATTTTACTATTATCTGCAATGTGGTCTTTTATCTCTGAGCAACTTTGGTGGGTGTTATTCACTTTATCAGCTGTTTGAGCTGTATTTACTGATATTTCACCAATGGTAGAGCTCATTTGGGTCATCGCTGATGCAATTTGCTCTAAACGCTCCCCTTGTGAAGAAATGCCTTCTTCGGTGAGTGTTGATTGTTTGTCTAAATCAGTCGCGATGCCATTAAAGCTTAATGTTGAGTCTTTCATACGACCAAGAACCGTGCGTAGTTTTGCGCTTAGCATTTGCTCTCTATAATCACTTACACTGTGCGGTGTGTAGCCGCTGTAAATATAGCGAGAGATTGAATCGGCTTTTGCTTTTTGTTCGCGTAATATTTTAGGGGTAACAATGAGTTCGTCATAATTTAGCACAATAACTAAGGCACAAATAAATAGGCTAATTGCAGCAATGGTGATTGATGCCGCAACAGCAATAAAAATCAGCCAAAATAACAAGCATATAAAAGTAATGCTTTGCCTTATTGCGGTGTGTTCTCGCAGTTTAAATAATGATTTGTTGGTATTTAATTTGTTGTAAAGTGTTTGTGCACGTTGCTTAAGTTGAGAGCTTGCTTTGGTTCGTACAGATTGATAACCAACAAGTCGGCCATTTTCAAAAATTGGGGTTACAAAGGCATCTACCCAGTAATAGCGGCCATCTTTACAGCGGTTTTTAACCATACCGCGCCATGAGTGTTCTTGTTTTAATGTTGCCCACATTTCTTTAAAGGCTGTTTTTGGCATATCAGGGTGACGAACAATATTATGATGCTGACCAATAAGCTCTTGTGCGCTATAGCCTGCAACAGCACAAAACGCTTGATTGACGTATGTTATTACACCTTTAAGGTCAGTAGTAGAAACCAGCTCTTGTGATTCATCAAAGTATACTTCTTCATTTTTTAAGCTTTTATCATTGTGCATTGTGTTTATTATCATCCTTTATTGTTGCAGTCATTATATTGCTTACACACTACAAAGCAAAAAATAGCGTCTTTCCGTCTATGCTCATAAGACAAATAATTGTATTTATTGATCTAGATCAAGTTTAAATACCAGGCAGCTAAATTGAACTGATTTTGTATAAGTTCCGGTCTATTACTATAGGCTGATATTTTACTTATTTGATTTATAATTAAATACGTATTTAAAGCATTTGTATAATGCACATAGCAATGGCAATATTACGACTTAATATAATGATGTTGGTCATATTAAGCGCATGTATAAAGTGGGCAAATAATTATTAAATTTGAAAGTTATATAGTTCTTAGCAATTTATACCAGTTGCATTAAATAAGTGATCTATTATAGCGCTAAGAAAATAGCACAATAACAAGGCGAAAATTATGAAATATAGTTGTTCTATATGAATAATTTTTTAACGCAGTGAGTGCGCTATTTAATGCGATACAATGATCATATTTTCAATAAAAATTGGTATTAATCTTGAGTCTAAGTAATTAGTCCCCATAACCTTATGATTAAGCCACGTGGCCCGAGGAAAGATTTTTTGACAACACATGATTTAGCTAACGCACTTGAAGCGTTATCAGTAAATGAGCACCAACATGCAGTTAAAGGCATTAAACGTGGCATAGAGCGAGAGTCGCTAAGAATACAAGAGAATGGTGCTATATCACCTAAAGGTCATCCAAAAGGGGTGGGCAGTGCGTTAACTAATGGCCATATCACAACTGATTTTTCTGAATCTTTACTTGAATTTATTACTCCAGTTAGTGAGTCGTCAACGCAAACTCTTAAACAATTAAAAGACCTTCAAAAGTTCACTCTAGAAAAGATGGACGATGAACTGCTTTGGCCTATCAGTATGCCGTGCTTTATTGAGCATCAAGATGATATTGTTTTAGCTCAATTTGGTAGTTCTAATACAGGCAAAATGAAAACACTATACCGTGAAGGATTAAAAAATCGCTACGGTAGTATGATGCAAGCAATTGCAGGTGTTCACTTTAATATTTCATTTCCAGATACGCTTTGGCAGTCGCTTCACTCGTTACAACAAAGTAATGCAAGCCTTCAAGATTTTATTTCAGAGGGTTATTTAGCGCTTATTCGTAACTTTAAACGCGAACTATGGCTAATAAGTTACATGTTTGGTGCATCACCAGCATTATGTAACTCATTTTTACAAGGTCGAAAAACCGATTTACCATTTAAAAAACTAGGTAAAGGTACGCTTTACTTAGAAGTTGGTACGGCACTGCGTTTAGGCAATTTAGGTTATACAAATAGCGCCCAGTCGTCACTACGTGTAATGTATAACTCGTTAGATGAATATGTTGCAGGTCTTAAAAAAGCAATCAACACACCATCAGAAATTTATGGTGATCTTGATGACTATAAGAGTGAAAACCCTAAACAATTAAATAAAAATATTCTGCAGATTGAAAACGAATTTTACTCACCAATTCGTCCTAAGCGTAATGCTAAAAGTGGCGAAACGCCAACGGATGCATTGCTTCGAGCAGGCATTGAATATGTAGAAATTCGCGCATTAGACGTTAACCCGTTTAGCGAAGTGGGTATTGATATTGAGCAAATTCACTTTTTAGATGTGTTTTTAACGTATTGTTTATTAAAAGATTCAGCTCCAATGGATTGGAAAGAACAAGCACGCAGTACTGAAAACCTCGACACAGTAGTCAATCAAGGTCGAGAAGAAGGGCTAATGCTTAACTTTAATAATACACAGCGTAGTCTTCAGTCGTGGGGTGATGAAATATTTGCCCAGCTCACTGATGTCGCTAAATGGATGGATAATGCTTATGGTGTTAATTATTACTCTGATACTATAAAGCGCATGGCAACGTGGGTGCATAATCCAGAGCTTACCTATTCTGGACGTTACGTGTCACAATTAAAAGAGTCTGGTTTAGACAACGGTCACTTTGCGCTAGCACTGGCTAATAAATACAAACAAAGCCACGCAGACACTGATTACAGTGAGTTTTTAAAGCCTTGGCTAGAACAACAAGTTGTAGAGTCTAACGAAGCACAAACTGTAATTGAGCAAGCAGATACGCAGTCATTTACTGCCTTTTTAGATGCGTATTTTAGCGGTAAATAATCTTAATACTTAGTAAAATTTAAGCAAAAAAAACGCAGCCTAAGTAGGCTGCGTAAATATATATTCAGGGATGAACTAATGCTGTACTGCTGCATTCATTGAGTCAGACCCACACTTTTTAAAAAAGTTCTGTGAGATCTTAAAAAAATGAAAAAAAATGCAATTATTTTATCTCTTGCCATTACTTTAGCTGGTTGTGCTACAGCGCCTCCGAAACAACCTAACGATCTATGCAAAATCTTTGAAGAAAAACCTGATTGGTATTTTGACGCAAAAGACGCGCAAGAAAAATGGGGTTCTCCTAAGCATGTACTCATGAGTATGATGTACCAGGAAAGCTCCTTTAAACATGATGCGGCTCCACCCATGGAGTACTTCTTATGGATAATTCCAACCGGTCGCGCAAGTGATGCTTATGGCTACTCACAGGCTAAAACACCAACATGGTCAGATTACATTCGTGAAACAGGCAACAATGGTGCTGATAGAGACGATTTTGACGATGCAATCGACTTTATGGCGTGGTTTGTTTATAAAACGCATAAAGTAAATAAAATCTCTAAGTGGGATGCTTATGCACAATACCTTAATTATCATGAAGGTTGGGGTGGTTATAAGCGTGGCACATATAAAAAGAAAAAGTGGTTAATGGGTGTCGCAAACAAAGTTAAACACAGAGCGAGCCGTTATGGTGCGCAATTAAAACGCTGTGAAGACGAGCTTGATAAAGGTTGGTTTGAACGCCTTATATTTGGCTAGAAAGTTATTAATGGATATAAAAAAGGAGCCAATCGGCTAATGCCGATCAGTTAAGAAAATGACCGGTTGACCGATCCAAACGATCATGCAAAATCCGTAGTTAGGAAACTAACTACGGATTTTTTTGTGAATATAGAACAAGCACTGCAAGCAACACTT